>JAMONM010000030.1 GCA_027065825.1 Campylobacterales bacterium
AATATATTTTCGCTCTGCAGAGCCGAAGCGAAACGGTATCCGTACAGGGTCTCCCCTATTACGAATCTATCCTCGCAAACGGCGTGATAGCTGTGTACGAAATACAGATAGATCTCTTTAGGCAAACCTTTAAAAATGGGGGACTCTTTTTTTACAAAAAGCTCATTCCATCCCATATGGGGTATTTTCAACCTCTCAAAAAATCTGCTCCTATCAAAAGGAACCACCTCTCCCTCAATCAGTCCAAGCCCCTCATGCTCTCCGAATTCGTAGCTCTTTTCAAGCAGCAGCTGCATCCCAAGACATATTCCCAACAGAGGTTTTCCGCTGGCGGCAAACTCCTTGATGGGTTCGACCATATCGTATAGTCTCAAATGTTCCATCGCATCTCCGAACGCTCCCACGCCAGGCAGAATCATTTTATCAAATTTCCTAAACTTTTCGGGATCTTTGAGTATCGTAGCTTCGGCTCCGACTCTCTTTAGAGCGTTAACTACGCTGGCTAGATTTCCCATATTGTAATCGACCACCGCCACTTTCATATCAATCCTCTTCCCTCGACTGCATAGATTTTAGATAAAAGGAGAGTCCAAAGAGCAGCATCGTAACCGCCGCTATTAGGAAAACGGCGTAGACGATCTTTTCCGGACCGATTATCGCGAATTTGAAAACCAGCATCAAAGCCTCTATGGATAGGGCGATAATTATGGAACCCAAAAATCTTATCATGGTTTTATGAATATCCGAAGCCTCTCTCTTTTTGTGATGACCCAGCACCTCCTCTTCGAAAAGGGTCTTTACAAGATCGAAAATAGCCAACGACAGCGTAATCAAAATCGTCGACTCGAATATCTCCTTTACGTCAAGATTGTAAACGTGAATACCGTGAACCATTACGCTCATCATTCCCTTGAAAAAGAGCAAAACGGCAACGATCAATAGCGCAAAGGTAAATAGAAAATAGGCTATCTTGGAAAAGTTTCCGAAAACCGAATCTACAGAGGTAGGGTGGAAAACTTTCAAGATATCGTTCAAAGAGAGATCTATGCAGACGATATATACCAGCTGTTTTTTGTCGTTATATATCGGATATGAAGCCGTAACCGTCAGCTCATGCGTCAAAAGCGAAGGATAAGGGTCGGTCAAAATACATCTTTTCTCTTTGACGGCCCTATAGTAGTAGGCTCTCATACTCCTATTGATCCCCTTTCCTCTTCTATACTGAGGATTGTTGGATATTGCGTCTATAATCTGCATACCGCTCTTGTCAAGCACGTAAAAAGCCTCGGCCTGCGGCAGCTCCTTTTTTAAAATCTTGAGCGTGTTTATTATGTTGTCAAGAGAGGGATCGGGCATATAGTTTGGAATGTATCTTTGCAAAAGATAGCACAGATAAGCCCTGGCTTTGGTCCTAATCTCTCCGAAATGTTCTATCTCTCTAACCAGCATCGTTTACCTCTTTTTCCACAAATTCCGAAAAAATTTCGTAATAACCCCTGTTCCGTGGAAGTTTTGCGGACATCAAACCCAAAAACTCCCTATAGTCCTCAATAGTCAAATTCCCTTTGAGCAGCTCATACTTCAAAAACAGAATATAGGTGTTCAAAACGTCGCTCTCGCAGTACTCCTTTATCTTATCCAGCTCTCCGTCGTAATAGAGATCGAGCACCTGATCCCCGCTGACGTCGTATTTCCCCGGTACTCCGGCCATAGCGCAGACGGTATCCAGTTTCAGCCCTCTAACGGCTCCGTAATGGCCGAACACCTCCAGAAGATCTAGATGAAACTGCTCTGAATATCTGGATCGGTAGTTGTCCCACCTGGTCTTATTTAGCGAATGGTTCTCCTGTTCGAAAAAGGCGGGACAGGAGAGATTATATTTCAAGGCTCTGATAAATAGCATCGGAATATCGAAACCTCTGCCGTTGAAGCTGACCAGCCTGGGATTATAGCGGTCTATAAATCCCAAAAAATTCTCTATCATCTCCTTTTCGCAGGCCCCTTCTATGGAGCTGACTTTGGAAAATCTTCCGTAGTCGTCGGCTATAACAGCCGATATGGCCACAACCTGATGAAAAGGCACCGGTAAAAAACCGGACCCGGTTTTGGATTCTTGTTCCTTCATAGCCATGAGCGACAGCTCTTTGTCCCTTATCTCCGAAGCGAATTGGGAAGTGGCCCTGATCAAAGAGGCATCGGGAACAGTTTCGCAGTCAAAAACGCAAATCATGCCGTCTCCGTTAAACTTATGAGCCTAATTATACAAAAATTGTCAATTTTTTGCAGTTTTGATAAAATTTTAACCGTTGTTTAAGGAGCCCGATGAAGATAGCCATAGTCCGTTTGAGCGCCCTCGGCGATATTGTCCATTCAATGATAGTATTACAGTTTATAAAAAGAGAGTTTCCCCAAAGCCGCATCACATGGATAACCCAATCCGGTTTTACCGAACTGCTCGAAAAAAATCCGCACATAGACGAGATAGTGGGAATAGATCCGAAAAAGATAAAAAAAAGACCTCTCCTCGCCGTCGAATACGCAAAAAAGCTGCGAAATCTCGGCGAATTTGACAAAATAGTCGATCTCCAGGGACTGTTAAAATCTGCGCTCATCTGTCGTATTTTAAAAGGAAAGAGATACGGTCTCGAATTCGGATCGGCCAGAGAGTGGGAAGCCGCCCTTTTATACGAAGAACGCATTACCGTCTTTTGCGAAAAAAACGTAATTTATAGAAATCTCGACATGGTCTCGAAAGTTTTCGGTTTTGAGTACACCAAAAGCGAAGTCTTAAACAAAAAGCCCCTTCTGTATTTCAACATCGAGGGAACGGAACATCTCAAAACCTATTTCAAAGAGCGCGAAAACGTTCTCATAGTTCCCGGTAGTAGCCAGAAAAACAAAAACTATCCGCCCCAAAAGATGGCCGAGGTGGCAAAAGCCTTTAAAAATCCGCTGATCATTTGGGGAAACGAATCGGAAAAGAAAATCGCCAAACAGATCGCCTCCGCAAGCCGCGCCACGGTTTTACCGAAGTTGTCCTTCAATCAGCTAAAATATGTAATTTCCAGATCGGATATGGTTATAGGGGGCGATACCGGCCCCACCCATATGGCATGGGCCATGAACCGCCCTTCAGTCGTTCTTTTCGGCTACACCCCCACGAGCCTGATGTTCCAAACAGAAATTAACGCGGCGGTAAAATCCCCTTCGCCGGCCGGCAAATGCAGATTCGACAAAAACGACGATTCCATAAAGCTGATCAAACCCGAAACGGTTATAGAAAAAGCAAAGGAGATTCTTGAGAGACAAACTCTATCTATGGCTCTTTAACGCCTTCAGAGCGATGGTCAGAAGAAGTTCACCGAAAATTTACGGCCCAATTTTCTCGATATTGGGATCCGTTTTGCCTTTTATAGACAGAAAACACGCAAAAATAGCGATGATAAATCTGGACTTCGCCTTCGGCGACTCGCTCTCAAAAACAGAAAAGAAAAAGATAATAAAAGGATGCTACGAAAACCTCCTTTTCAATCTGGCTGATTTCGTAAAAAATCAGGGTATAGATAAAAAGGAGCTTCTATCTAAGGTAGAGTTCGAAAACGAATCCATAGTAGAAGACGCAATCAAACGGGGAGAAAAAATCGTTTTCATCACGGCACATTACGGCAACTGGGAGCTTCTGCCCCTGGCGGTCGCTGCCAGATTCGGACCGCTGACCGGGGTAGGCAGAAAACTGGACTCGAAACCCATGAACGAGATTCTAAAAAGAAACAGGGAACAGTACGATATTAGAGTACTCGACAAAAAAGGGGCAATGAAAGGTCTAATAAGCGATATGAAAGAGGGGCGTATGGTAGGGCTTTTGGTAGATCAAAACACGGCGGAAAAGGAGGGGGTCCTAATAGAGTTTTTCGGCAAAAAGGCCCGGCATACCCCGTCGGCTTCGTTGCTGGCTAGACGTTTTAATGCTAAAATAATACCCGCGTTTATTACCAGCGAGGATAGAATCAGATACAAAATCAGATTCTACGATCCCATCCTCTGCGAAAAGAGCGAAGATCAGCAGAGCGATATTCTCGCCTGCACGCAAAAACAGGCGGACATAACCGAAAAAGTTATCAGAGAAAAGCCCTCTGAATGGTTCTGGTTCCATAAAAGATGGAAAAACCAGTACGAGGAGATCTACGAAAAAGGACTAAAATGAAACTGGCAATTGTGGGAACGGGTTACGTCGGACTAGTTACCGGAGCCTGCTTCGCCCAGATGGGCAACAACGTAATTTGCGTAGATATTGATCAAAAAAAGATTTCCGACTTGAAAAAAGGGATCATTCCTATTTACGAACCCGGACTCGAAGAGATAGTAAAAAACAATTTCAAAATCGGAACCCTGCACTTTACGACCGATATCAAAGAGGCTCTTAAAAACAGCGAAATAGTCTTTATCGCAGTAGGCACCCCTCAAGGCGAAGACGGCAGCGCCGATCTGCAGTACGTTCTGGCGGTGGCGGAAGAGATAGGAAAATATATGGTCCATCCGGTAATAGTGGTCGACAAATCCACTGTACCCGTAGGTACGGCCGACAAAGTTAGGGCCACTATAACCGATCAGTTAAAAAAGAGACTGAAAAACAAAGATATCGACAAGGCGACTTTCGAAAAACTGATGGAGTTTGACGTGGTCAGCAATCCCGAATTTCTAAAAGAAGGAGACGCGGTAAACGATTTCATGAAACCGGATAGAGTCGTTATCGGAGCGGACAAAAAAGAGTCGATGGAGAGACTAAAAGAGCTATACGCCCCTTTTACGAGAAGCCACGAAAGATTTATAGGAATGGACATTAAAAGCGCGGAGTTGACCAAATACGCCGCCAACGCCATGCTGGCAACAAAAATAAGCTTTATGAACGAAATGGCCAAAATTGCCGAAGCCGTCGGAGCGGACATAAACATGGTCAGAGTCGGAATAGGAAGCGACAGCAGAATAGGATACTCCTTTATATACCCCGGAGTAGGTTACGGCGGCAGCTGTTTTCCAAAAGACGTCAAGGCTCTTGAAAAAATAGCTCTCGACGCCGGAGTCGACCCTAAAATCGTCAAAGCCGTAGAAGAGGTAAACAAAGAGCAAAGAGTCTATTTTCTGAACAAAATATTGAATAGATTCGGCAACTCCCTAGAAGGAAAAACTTTCGCGCTATGGGGATTGAGTTTCAAGCCGGAAACCGACGACATGAGAGAAGCCCCGTCGATTACCATAATCCAAGAACTAACTAAACGGGGCGCCAGAATCAGAGCCTATGACCCAAAAGCGATGGAAGAGGCCAAAAACTTCTGGCTAAAAGATATCGAAAACGTAGAGTATTTCGATAACAAATACGACACCTTGAACGAAGCTGATGCAATGATCCTGGTAACGGAGTGGAAAGAGTTCAGAAGTCCGGATTTTATGGAGATGAAAAAGAGATTGAAAAGTCCCATAATATTTGACGGAAGGAATCAGTACAAAAAAGAGAAACTAAAAGAGCTGGGTTTTGAGTACCATCAGGTGGGAGTTAGATAGATGAAAATATTGATAACGGGAACCGCCGGATTTATAGGCTTTCATCTGGCCAAGAGACTTCTTGAAAGAGGCGACGAAGTAGTAGGTATAGACAATATCAACGACTACTACGACATCAGGGTAAAATACGGAAGATTGAAAGAGTTGGGTTTTGAAGAGAACGACTTCGAATACGGTAAAAAATACGAAAGTAAAAAATATCCGAACCACACATTTTACAAGATTGATTTGGAAGATAAAGAAGCGATTGATAAACTGTTTATCGAAGAAAAATTCGACAGAGTATGCAATTTGGCCGCACAGGCGGGTGTACGATACTCTCTAACCAACCCTGATGCATACATCCAAAGCAATATCGTAGGATTTTTAAATATACTCGAAGCCTGCAGACACAATGATATAGAACATCTAGCCTATGCCAGCAGTTCCAGTGTATACGGACTAAACGAGAAGATGCCTTTTAGCGTCGAAGACAACGTGGACCATCCCATCAGCCTATATGCCGCAAGCAAAAAGTCAAACGAACTGATGGCGCATACCTACAGCCATCTATACGACATTCCTACAACGGGTCTTAGATTTTTTACCGTATACGGTCCGTGGGGCCGACCGGATATGGCACTTTTTCTGTTCACCAAAGCGATTCTGGAAAATAGACCCATAGACGTATTTAACTACGGCAAAATGAAAAGAGATTTTACATATATAGACGATATAGTAGAAGGCGTGGTCAGGGTTATCGACAATCCCGCAAAGCCAAATCCCGAGTGGAGCGGCAAAAAACCGAATCCCTCTTCCAGCAAAGCGCCTTATAGAGTCTATAACATAGGCAACGGCGCTCCGGTGGAGCTGATGGATTTTATCAAAGCGATAGAGAAGGCTCTCGGCAAAGAGGCAAAGAAAAATATGCTCCCGATTCAACCAGGAGACGTACCTGCCACATGGGCAGATACCGGCGCTTTGGAAAAAGATTTGGGATATAAGCCCGGAACTCCTATAGAGTACGGAGTCGAGCAGTTCGTCAAATGGTATAGAGAGTTTTATGGAGTCTGATTGGAAAAGCTATCTGTAGTAATCATCGCTTTTAACAGCGAAAAATATATAAAAGAGGCCGTAGAATCGGCATCGTTTGCCGATGAAGTATTGGTACTTGACAGCGGCTCAACCGATAATACCGCAAAGATCGCAAAAGAGCTCGGTGCCAAAGTGGAGTATCAAAAGTGGCTGGGATTTGGAAAACAGAAACAAAAAGCGGTGGATTTGGCCAAAAACAGATGGGTTTTCGTGCTTGACAGCGATGAGAGAATAACTGAAAAGCTGCAAAAAGAGATAAAAGAGATTTTAAAAAATCCCAAGTTCAGAGCCTACGAAGTTCCAAGATTAAACTACTTTTTTGGCAAACCGATAAAGCACTGCGGACTCTATCCTGATAAAACTATAAGACTTTTCGACAAAGAAAAAGCGAGATTCACTTCCGACGAAGTTCATGAAAAAGTAGTAACCGATAGCAAAACTGGCTCTTTAAAAAACCATATGCTACATCTTGCATATGATAGCGTAGAAGAGTTTATAGATAAGCAGAACCGATACTCATCTCTTGGGGCAAAACCGAACAGAATAAAAGCAGTCATAAATCCCCCCTGGACTTTTTTTAAGATCTTTTTTTTAAAACTCGGTTTTCTTGAGGGCTGGCACGGTTACCTGATAGCAAAACTCTACAGCCAATATACGTTTTGGAAATATATTAAGGTAGAGCCGTAAAGAAAAAGCAAACTGCTTTGCTTTTTTAGGCTCGCACGGCGATGGCGATGTGCAGAGCGAAGCGATTGCACCGCCAGACGCCGGTTTATAGAATAACAAAGTTGAAGGATAAAGATATCTTGGAAAAAACCAAAAAGATAAAAGTACTACACACAGAGTGGTCAGATGGATGGGGCGGACAGGAAATCAGAATCATAAACGAAATGCTTTCTGTCAGAGAAAGAGGTATTGAGGTCTATCTCGCCTGTAGAGATCACGCCAAAATAAAAGAGCGAGCTATTAAACACGGTATCAAAGTATATAGCTTGCCTTTTAGAGGGAACGCCGATTTAAAGACTCTTTTTGGTCTGATAAAAATCATAAAAGATGAAAAGATTGACATAGTAAACACCCACAGCGGAAAAGATACCTGGGTGGGAGGATTTGCCGCTAAAATTGCCGGAGCAAAATTTATTAGAACCCGTCATCTTTCAAACAAAATAAACCCTTCAAGACTGAACTTCATAAACGAAATGGCCGATTTTATCATAACCACCGGTAAGGGCGTAAGAGAAGATATGATACGTTTCAACCGTATAAAGCCCGAGCGTATAGCCTCGATACCCACAGGGATTGATGAAAGTATATTTGATCCCGATAAATTCGACAAAGAAAAAAACAGAGAGTTTTTCGGGATAAAAAAAGATCAGATCGCTATAGGAATACTTGCGGTTCTAAGAGGCTTCAAAAGACACGATCTCTTTTTAGAGATGGCAAAAGAGATATCTAAAAAATATCCCCAAACCGTTTTTTTGATAGCGGGAGACGGTCCCAGAAGAGATAGCATAAAAAAAATGGTAAAAGAGATGGGACTTGAAGAAAGAGTCAAAATGTTGGGACATGTAAACGAGCCTGCAAAATTTCTGTCGGCTCTTGATATTTTTACTCTCACTTCCGATTCAAACGAAGGAGTGCCACAATCAGTTATGCAGGCACTTATGATGAAACTGCCCGTTATTGCAACTGATGTAGGCAGTACAAAGGACCTGTGGCACAATGACAACTTTATGCTGATTGAGCCTAAAAATATGAAAAGTTTGGTTCAAAACGTAGAAAAATTGATACAAAATCCGCGTCAGAGAGAAAATTACGCCAAAAACGCAAGGGATTTCGTGGTGAAAAATTTTTCAAAAAAGGTTATGACAGATAAAATTATAGATATCTATCAAAACCTTCTTAACTGATATGCTCCCACTTTAGTGCGGTACCTCTTTCTAGATCATAGCATGCTTTTTTACCAAGGATCTCCGGCAAATATTTAGGGTGAAGTCCGTATCCGGGACGAATAGAGCGAACATTTTCCCTTGTAAACTTCTCACCTTTTTTTATATCCTTTACAACATATAAACTTCGTGAAAATTGTCGACCTTTTTTAGGTTTATAATTTACTTCTCCAAGCATTTTTTCCGTATCCCTGATAGTTTTTACCATCTCTTTGAACTCTTTTGGAGTCAAACTAAACTCTTTATCGGGACTATCCAAACTATTATCCAAAATAAAATGCTTTTCAACTATCCTGGCTCCCAAAGTAACCGCAGCAATGGGCGCAGTTATACCTAACGTATGATCACTAAAACCAACTTCCACACCAAAAGTCTCTTTTAAATTTGGTATTGTCTTAAGATTAATCTCATCTATAGGAGCAGGATATGCAGAAGTACATTTTAATAAAGCAATATCGACGTTCCTTTTTTTACAAATTTCAACAACATCCTGGATATCTTGAATAGTGGCAATACCAGTTGAAATGATTATTGGTTTCCCTTTGCTTGCTGCATAATCTACAAGTTCATAATCTGTGATTTCAAAAGAAGCTATCTTGTAAGCCGAAGGATTAAAGACTTCTAAAAAATCAACAGCTTCTTTGCTAAATGGGGAACTAAAAACTTCCATTTCTAAACTTCTTGCATACTCAAAGAGCTCTTTATGCCACTCAAGAGGAGTCATAGCCCATTTATATAGTTCGTAATAATTTTCCCCATCCCAAAGTGTACCGCCTTTAATAATAAAATCATCTTTTTTGCAATCTATCGTCATCCAATCAGGCGTATAAGTTTGAAGTTTAATTGCATCTGCACCAGCCTCTTTGGCGGCATAAATAGTATCTTTGGCAATTTGTAAATTACCACTGTGATTTGCACTAAGTTCGGCTATTATAAAAACTTGTTTATTAGTATCAATCTTTCCAATTTTCATAATTTCCCTTTTAATTTATAAATTTTTGTATAAAAACCTTCAGTTAATAAATGTTCAACTTTCTTTAAATCCTTTTTATAATGAATTGTCCCTTTACCTCTTTGTTTTCTCGGTTTAATCTTTCCTCTTTTTATTTTAAACCAATTTTTTTTAAATAACATCTGTATATGAAAATGAAGTTTTTTGTACGAACTGTTTAATGTTTCGTCATCGGATATTACAACTCTTCTTTGTAACAATATATCTCCTGTGTCTATACCGTGATCTATTAAATGTATTGTAACTCCACTTAAAGTATTTTCAATATGAGACCAAATATTTGGATGAGCACCTCTATTATAAGGCAAATAAGATATATGTAAGTTAATAAATTTATTAGGAAGAAGTTGTAATAGATCTTTTGATATTATGTATTTATAATTATAACTTATAATAAGTTCAGGTTTTAGTTTTTTTATATCATTTTTGGTAATTTTTTTTGTAATGACTAAAACTTTTTCTTTACTCTTTAACCATTTTATCAAAGGCTTTGTAATGTCATTATTTGTCAGAAATAAAATCATCAATTTTTCCTATCTCTCTTCTTATATCTATCACAGTGATTCTTTTTCCTTTTAAATATCTTTTTACATGCTCTTGATTATCTGCAACTTGAATAGCTATGAAAGGAAGTTCCATATAAATAGCCTCCCAAGTTATTGTACTTGGTGTTATTATCCCAAATTTACTTTTTGCCATTCCTTCAGCTACATTTTCATCAATATGCAATTTTATCCATTTATTTAAAAAAGCAAACTTTTTAATTTTATTAAGATGTTTATTTACACTAGTCGTATAAAAATTCACTTTTGGCTTACTTTTTTTCAATACTTTTAGAATTTGCAAACCAATACCTTTTGCATCTGTGCCACCCAAAGAAATAAAAATACCTTCTTTTTTGAATCTCTTCCTCTTTGCTTTTTTAAACTCTTCTCTTATCAATGGTTTAATTATTTTTATATTGCAAAACGAAGGAACAAGATCTTTATATTTCTCTTTTTTACCATATAGATTGGGGTTTATCAATTCATCACAATAATGTTTAAAATATAAATCATCAAATACACTAAGTTTTATATCAGGAAATAGTCTTTTAAACTCTTTTTCTTTCTCATACTCAAAATCATAATTATCTATAACTACCTGTTCTGGTTTATATCTCTTTACTATCTGAAAAAACTCTTTTTCCTCTTTAATAGTTATTAAAGGATATGGAACCAAACTTTTTTCATTGGATCTACTAACAAAAACCACTTCTTCAAATCTTGCTCTTTTTATATAAACTAAAGAACGCATCAAATGTCCGAGTCCGATTTTGCTTCCAAAATCCA
Organism: Campylobacterales bacterium; assembly: GCA_027065825.1. Taxonomy (GTDB): domain Bacteria; phylum Campylobacterota; class Campylobacteria; order Campylobacterales; family Nitratiruptoraceae; genus Nitrosophilus_A. The sequence goes on from JAMONM010000030.1 coordinate 10,926, forward strand.
CTCTAAATATTATCATATTTTCTTTTGCTCCACATGCCTGTTGATTTCATATATATGTGGATTTTTTTTCAAAATCTCTAGTAACTCTTCATAACTAAAATCCGTTTTGCATTTTAAAAGTCTGTATATCTCTTTTATCGCTTCGAAATCGGCCTCTTCATCCAACGTCAGGCGATATTTTGAATTGTCCACTTTGTCTTTGAAGCTGCATATTTTGAACTCATTTTTGTGCGTCGTATGAATATAGGTCGTTACATGCTCTTTTTCGTAATCCAAGGTAGCATTTTCATAAGCTTTTTTAAGTGCGTCGAAACCGAAAATTTCTATGTCGAATCCTCTTGGAAATGTTCGCTCTATTGTATTTGAGAGATAGTCACATTTTTCTATTTTGAATTCATCTATCATCTCTTTCAAAATATTTTGATCGATCAACGGACAATCGGATGTGAGTCTTACTATCGTATCACTTTTCTTTGCACCAAAACTCAAAGCCGCTTTGTAGTATCTCTCAAGTACATTGTGCGTATCACCCCTGAAATATTTCAGACCTCTTCTTTCACAAAGTTCCACTATAGGTTTCTCACTTCCGTCATTTGTAGTGGCAATAATTATATTTTTCTCAAAACTTTTTAGTCTATCTATCATAACTTCCAAAACAGTTTTGCCGCATAGCGGCAGCATCACTTTTCCGGGGAGCCTGGTTGAGGTCATCCGAGCCTGAATAATGATAAATAGATTATTTTCTATTTTCATTAACCAACTTTTTTAGAGTTTTTATTACATACTCTTGCTCCTCTTGCTCCAAAGAGGGATACATAGGCAAAGACAATGCCTCTTTATAGTATCTGTCCATTTTTGGAGTCTCCTCTTTGCCATATCCCAAAGAACGGTAATAGGGCTGTTTGTTTATAGGTATATAATGTAGCTGTAGCCCAATGCTCTTTTCCCTCATTTTGTGAAAGAGTTCCGCTTTGGTAATAAAGAGTTTTTCAAAATCTATTCTAACTACATATAGATGGTAAGATGAGCGGCCGTTGTATCCGTATAGCGGCTTTATGAGTTCTTCTTTTTCGAACTCTTCATCATACTTCAAAGCTATATCTCTTCTTCTTTTTATGAAAGTGTCCAGCTTTTCAAATTGAGAGATTCCAAGCGCACACTGCATATCGGTGATGCGGTAATTAAATCCCAAAAGCTGCTGTTCGTAGTACCAGGGATTGAGGTTGCCTTTTTCGTCATATGCCATATTCTTATCTAAAAACTTATTTTCATCCTTTGTTATTCCATGGTTTCTAAGCAGAAGAAGTTTTTCATATATACTTTTCTCATTCGTCGTTATCGCTCCGCCCTCTCCTGTTGTCAAATGCTTTACAGGATGAAAAGAGAGAATCGAACAGTCGCTGTTTTTGCAGCTTCCGGCTTTTATCTCTTTATATTCCGCCCCTATAGAATGGGCGCAATCTTCCAAAATCTTTATACCGTATCTCTCTTTTAAAACTTTTAGTTTTTCCTGTTCTACGGGATTACCGCTAAAATGTACCGCATATAAAGCTTTTATGGAAGGGTCGTTTTTTAGTATCTCTTCGCAAAGATCAAGATCTATATTTCCGTCATCTTTTATATCGACAAAAACCGGCTTTGCCCCCGCATATAAAATAGCGTTTGAGGTGGCAACGAATGAGTTTGGAGAGGTCAGCACCTTATCTGCGGGATTTAAAATAGATAAAGAGGCCAGATGAAGTGCGGCCGTACCGTTTGAGACCGCCACGGCATATTTTGCTCCGGTATATTCACATATTTTTTCTTCAAACTCTTTTACTTTCGGCCCCTGAGTAATAAAAGGGGATTTCAAAACCTCTTTGACGGCTCGTCTGTCTTTTTTGTCTATATACTGCTTTCCATAAGGTATAAAATCCATCAAAAATTTCCTATCATATCAAGAAGTTCTTTTTGTGTCAGCCACCAGTCGTTTTTGTCGGAGCTGTACTCAAAACCCACTTCCACAGGCTCGCCCTTTTCTCCTATAGCGTTTGTCTCAAACTCAACTTTATGGGCAAACTGTATGGTAGGTTTTATTACATAATGATCTTTAAACTCCAGTGTCAAATGGCTGTCATCTTTTGGACACATAACCTCATGCAGCTTCTCCCCAGGTCTTATGCCTATGATCTTTATAGGCAGATCGGGAGCCATGGCCTTCGCCAAATCCACTACTCTCATGGAAGGAATCTTTGGTACGAATATCTCTCCCCCTTTCATCCTCTCAAAGTTTTTTAGAACAAAGTTTACCCCCTGTTCGAGTGTTATCCAAAATCTTGTCATTCTCTCGTCTGTTATGGGCAGCTCTTTTGCACCGTTTTTTATAAGTTTTTTGAAAAAGGGAACGACGCTCCCGCGTGAACCCACTACGTTTCCGTATCTTACAACGCTAAATCTCGTCTCTCTTTTCCCCACTATATTGTTTGCCGCAACAAACATCTTGTCGCTGGCAAGTTTAGTGGCCCCGTATAGATTGATGGGATTCGCCGCTTTGTCGGTCGAAAGAGCCATAACCTTTTTTACGTTATTCGCTATAGCCGCCTGTATAACGTTCTCGGCCCCGTGGATATTCGTCTTTATACACTCCATCGGATTGTATTCTGCAACCGGAACGTGCTTTAGTGCAGCAGCGTGGATAACGAAATCCACATCCTGCATAGCCGTCATCAGCCTCTCTTTATCTCGTACATCCCCTATGAAGTATCTCATGCACGGCTCGTTGAACTCCTGTGCCATCTCGTACTGCTTCAATTCGTCCCGCGAATATATTATTATCTTGTTCGGCCTAAACTCCCTTAGCAAAACCTCGGTGTACTTCCTCCCAAAACTCCCGGTACCCCCCGTTATTAATATATTCCTGCCGTTAAACAACTCTGCTCCCTCTTGTGTGCTGTCATAATCTCAGAAGTTATTGTATTATAACAAAAATGTTTTAGGGAAAGAGGTGAGAATTCTTCTAGTCAAGCTAAACCATATAGGCGATACCCTGCTGATGACTCCTACCATAAAACATATAAAAGAGTCCTTCCCAAACGCCCGAATAGACGTGGTGGTTAGAAAAGGTTGCGAAGGGGTTTTGGAAGGAAACGAGCATATCGAGGAAATTTTCACTATAGCGAAACCGGAAAAGAAAAACAGAAAATTTGGGGAATCTCTCAAAGAACTCTACAAAGTCTCCAAAGCTTTGATATCAAAAAAATATGATTGGGCGTTTGACTTATCAAACTCCGACAGAGCAAAGCTGTTGATCCTGCTCAGCGGCGCCAAATATAGAGGTATAAACAGATGGAACGCGAATTTAGGCTTTAAAAAGTATCTATTTAATCGCTTTAGTGATTACGCATGGGGGAAAAACCATCAGGTCC
>JAMONM010000031.1 GCA_027065825.1 Campylobacterales bacterium
GCGCCACGCCTGCTGGAACAGCTAAAACTATGCCGGCCGGAGTTACTCAGATCGGAACGGACCTGACAAACGACCACCCGGTATCCATCCAGTATATCGAGGGTAGAGCCAGCCTGAAGCCTACCACTACCACTATTACCAACTGGACCGGAGCTCAGACTATTGCCGATCTGCTCAGAAACGGCAAAGTCGAGTGCGTCAGCTGCCACGATCCTCACCAAGGCGGTACGGGACAGATGTTCCTCAGAAGATACGTTGCCGGCGAAACCGGAAACAAGGGAAGCGCACTCTGTCTGACCTGCCACGACAAATAAGAGTTTCCGCCTCTATCTCGGCACAGCTTTCGGGCTGTGCCTTTTTTTTTGCACTTTTTTCCTAAAAAAGACGAAAGAAATGTCAAAACCATTATAAATTAAACGAATACTCCTTTTTCGTTTTTTTTAGGAAAAAAATTTGTAACAAATAGCTTTTTGTCACCTATATGTCACGAATTCGGTTTGTAAAAACGTCAAATTAATGTATAATATTTAAAAAACAAAGGAGCGACGGTTTGATAAAAAGAGCGCTTAGAGGATCAATTTTTGTTTTATACGCCCTACTCTTTTTCGGGTGCGGAGCCCAAAAGCAAGAGAGCGTCAGAATAATCATGCCGCCTCCGCCCGAAGATCCGAAGCTCTTTTACGTCGACAGCTACAGAGGCGAGGCCAGCTTTACGGAAAACAGGGCTTTGGATCTCTTTTTGGGAAAAGAGAGCAAAGGGGTCGGAAAGAACCTCTTTAAACCCTACGGCGTCTACGCCAAAGGGGATATCATCTACGTATCCGACACCGCGATAGGAAACGTTTTCGTAATCGATACCAAAAACAAAAAGGTCACCTTCATCGGCGACAAACCCGCCGGCAAACTTGCCCTTCCGGTAGGAATCGCCATGGACTCAAAGGGCACCCTTTACGTATCCGATGCGAAACTAAAAAAGGTGTTCGGCTACGACGAAAATGGAAACCTGATTTACGCCCTGGGCAACAAAGGCGAGTTCAGAAGACCATCCGGCATTGCTATCAACAAAAAACTAAACAGACTCTACGTGGTCGATACAAAATCGCACAACGTAAAAGTTTACGATCTATCCTCCAATAAGCTTCTGTTCGAGTTCGGAAAGAGGGGAATAAACGACGGGGAGTTCAACTTTCCGACAAACATTGCCATCGATCCCAGAAACGGTGACGTGGCCGTTGTAGATACCCAGAACTTCAGAGTACAGATATTCGACTCCGAAGGCGAGTTTCTTAAAAAGTTCGGCAGACTCGGCGACGCCCCCGGCATGTTCGCCAGACCCAAAGGAATAGGAATAGATTCCGAAGGGCACCTCTACATAGCCGACGCCGCCTTTAACAACGTACAGATTTTCGACGACAAGGGCCAGATACTGCTCTTTTTCGGAGGAGCCGGATTCGATCCCGGCAAATTCTATCTGCCCGCAGGCATCTACGTGGACGAAAACGACAGGGTATATATCGTGGACTCTTTCAACGCCAGAGTCCAGGTTTATCAGTACGTTAGCGAAAAGTGGAAGCGAGAGCATCCCAAAGAGTACGAGGAACTAAAACGTATCGGAAACGAAAATGAAAAGAACGGCGATTAATCTAATAATTTCGGTACTGCTGTTTGGTTCGGCCCATGCCGAAGATATGGCGAAAAAGATGCAGGAAGCCGCTTCGGTATTTCACACCAAGCACAATCTCCTAAGCGGCATAAAAATGGACAAAGAGAAAAAAGAGGGGCAGCTCTGTATCTGGTGCCATATACCGAACTCCACATACTCAAACCTAAAACCCCCCGAATGGAACAGAAATCTAACGGAGAGGTTCAGGTTCTCCCCCTACGGTTTGGAGCAGAATCTATCAAAGGCCGAAACGGACTCCGGCCCCGATATAATGGTTAGGGTGTGTCTCACCTGCCACGACGGCATCAACGCGCCAAACATCTCCACCTTTACCCAAACCGCCGGCGTCCAAGCCTCGGTCATACCGGAAAACGAAATCTCCCAGGCCCACGGCCACCCGATAGGGGTCAAATACGATCCCCACAGCAAAAGCGGCGAAAAGGCCTCCCTAAGAGAGGAGAGCTATCCGCTGCAAAACTGGATAGGGGCCCACAGCATAAAGGATCTGATATCCGAAGGGGTAATCAGATGCACCAGCTGTCACGATCCCCACAGCCCCAACTCCAACTTTTTGCGCACCAACAACGCTATGAGCACTCTATGCAGAGGGTGCCACAACAAGTAGAAAGGTTTGATCGCTATGATGTTAAGGATACTATTTTTATACGCTTTTTTCGCCGCTTTGCTCTTTGGAGCGAAAGACCCAAATAAAACCGTGGCGATCGTCAACGGCTACAAGATAACCCAAAAAGAGCTCGACAGACAGATAGATACCCTCGTTCCCAGAAACTTTATCCACGCCAACGTCACGCAGGAAAAGAGAGACTCCCTGGCTCCCGAAGCTCTGGAAGCTCTGATAGAAAGAAGGGTGCTGATCGACTACGCAAAAAAGAGAGGCTACAAAATAAGCGACAAGGAGCTGAACAAAAGAGTAAAGCAGTATATAAAGGCTTTCGGTTCCAAAAAGAATCTGACCATGAGGCTAAAACAGTCGGGGCTGAGTTTCGAAGAGTTCGAAAAAGCCCTCAGAGGCGATATGCTGCTGGAGAAGCTGTACGAAAAAGAGGTCAAAACCGACTTTAGCGAAAAGGATCTAAAAGAGTACTACGAAAAAAACAGATTCAAATTCAAGCTACCCCCCAAACTAAAACTGAAAGTGATCTACATCAGAAACGACCCCACCGATCCAAAAGGTGGCGAAAAGGCCAAAAAAAGAGCTATGGAAGTCATGGAAAAACTCAAAAAAGGCGAGAAGTTCGAAGATCTGGCCAGAAAGTACTCAAACGACCTATCCAGAATCAAAGGCGGCGATCTCGGTTTTGTTCACAAAGGGATGCTGGACGCCAAAGTGGAAGACGCCGCGTTTAAACTGAAAAAGGGAGAAATCAGCGATCTGATAGAAACCACGAAAGGCTTTTTCATAATCAAGCTCGAAGAGATCTCGCCGGAAAAGCAGCTAAAGTTCGAAGAGGTCAAGGAGAAGCTAAAAAGAGAGCTAAAGACCAACAGGGAAAACAAAAAGAAAAAAGAGATTCTAAAACGTGCTAAAGAGGAATCCAAAATAGAAATTTTAATATAACGGTGTCGGAATGGGAGTTTTAAAAAGAGCTGTTTCTATATCTTTGGCGCTGTCGGTGATAAACCTCAACGCGGAGGTATACACCAGAGGCCTATACGGAAAACTCGAATACGTCTTTATGCAAGACAGCATTAAAGACAGCTACAACGAAACAAAAAGAAAATCGATCGTCCAAAACTACGAGCTGGGATACGAGAGCTTTATATACAGTCCCTACCTGCTCGTATACGACATCTCGGGAGGATGGCTAATAGACGACTCCACAACCGATATCAGCGGCGAATCGGGCGACTACAGCACCAACAGAAACGTGGAGACCACAAACTACAGGGCGTATCTGCATTTTATAAAGTACAGCAAATACCCCTTTACCGTATACAAGGAAAAAATCGACAACCCTATCTGGACCACCGAACCCAACAGAGCGGCACTGACCACGTACAAAACCGACTCTCAGGGCATAACCGGACGTATAAAATCCGATATAGTAAAGGTGGGATACGAAATCCGCGACTACAAGATAGACAGAACCGAATCGTTCGCCGTGGAAAATCAGAAAAAGAGACGATACGCCCTGACGCTCTCGAAAGAGTTCGACGAAAACCTCACCGCGTATCTGAGCGCCAGCCACGAAAACAGAGACTACTACAGAAACGACTGGGGAATAGGGTATACCGATATCTGGAGCGACACCTACGACAGCGTCACCGGTAACGTATCCTGGAAGATCGATCCGGCAAACATGATGACCTTTTTTAGCAGCTATATGAAAAACAGCTACTTAGAATACCAAGACACCATGGCGACGATAACCTACTCCTATTTTCCGGGAACCAAATTCAGAGCCAACCTATCCGTTACCGCCGATTCAATGGAGACGGCCGAAGGAACGAACAACTATCTAACGCTCAGCGGAAACAGCAGCTACCAGATTCAAGAGAACTGGAGCACCAACCAGGTACTGACGCTCTACAACGCCAGCGGCGATACGATAGATATGAGCATGGCCACGCTGACGCTGGGAACCAACTACACAAAAGAGCACTCCGAAACCCTTACCTCCAACTACAACGCCAGCGTCACGGCCAGTTCCGAAAAGTACGGCAACGACACCAATTTGACGCTGACCGACAGAACTCTGCTCTCGTACACTCTCGGAGCCGGCGCTGTGAAAAATTTCCCCGAATCCCACTCTTCGGTAAACGCGGGAGTCACCTTTTATCAGCTCATATCCAGCGCCAACGACTCCTCCAAAAGGGCCAGTCTATACGGAGGCTACAACAAACGGTTTTTGCAAAATCTATCTTATAGGCTAAAAGCGAGTCTTTTGAGAGACGAAGCCGCCTATTACGATGCGACTCTCGACTCCACAACCACCAGAAGCACCAACATAATCGATGTAGACAACATGATCAACTACTGGCGAAACGTGAACTCCAAAGGCAAACTAAACCTCACGGCCGGAGCCAAATACACCTCCGGAATATTCAAAACCAGATTCAATCCGTACGCCAACGCCGAGTTTACCTATATGCTCAGAAGAGCCCTGATCCTAAAAGCGATAGGCAGAGTCTCCAGCGATACCGCCTACGGCACCACCACCTATACCGGCAATCTGGAGATGGTATACTCCATAAGAAAGGTCAGAATCAGCGTCGGTTCGTACTACTCCTCTCAAACGGGAGGAAGCCCGGGTCAAAAAACCCATACGAACATATATTTTAGAATTATCAGAAGACTCTAAAGGGGGACGAGGTGAAAAAAGCAGCAATAACGGCGGTCCTGTTTATGGCCGTTTCGTTGACGGCCCAGAGCGGCCCGGTATGGCCCCAACCGCCCGAAAAAGCGCGCATAGCGTACGTAAAGTCTATCTCCAACGCGCAGGATCTGGGTATCAAAAAAGGCTTTTTCGCAAAGCTGTGGGACTTTATCGCCGGCAGCGAAGAGAAAAAGCTGATAAAACCCTTCGGCGTACACCACGACGGAAGCAGACTCTACGTAACCGATATAGGGGCCAGAGCGGTTTTCATATTCGACGAAAAGAGAAAGAGTCTAAAAAGCATAGAGCACTCCACCAGATTCAGATTCCTCTCTCCGATCGACGTGGTTACGGACAGGGATCGTAATATCTACGTTACCGACTCCACGCTAAATTACGTCTATAAATTCAACAGAAACGGAAAATTTATAAAAAAGTTCGGCAACGACATCCTAAAAAGAGCCACGGCCATATCCTACAACGAAAAAAAGAACCTTTTAGTCGTAACCGACACTCTGGCCGGCGATCTTAAAATATTCTCCACAGAGGGTAAATTCGTAGGATTTATCGGCAAACCTGGAACCAAAGAGGGCGAGTTCAACAGACCTACGTTTACCGCCTACGACGACGAGGGCTACCTGTACGTCAGCGACACTCTCAATCACAGAGTGGAGATATTCGATCCCGAGGGGAAATTCTATAAAAGTTTCGGCAAACTGGGCAATACCGTAGGAACATTCTCGAACCCCAGAGGCATAGCCGTAGACAAAAACAGAAACATCTACGTGGTAGACACCCTTTTTCATTCGGTGCAGATCTTCAACGAAAACGGCGATATTCTGCTCGCCTTTGGCACCTACGGTAAAAACAGCGGCGAATTTGCGGTTCCAGAGGATATAACCATCACAAAAGATGGTAAAATTTATATTACAGACTCTTATAACATGAGGATTCAGGTATTCCAGATCCTCGACTATGTTCAAGGAGGCAAAAAATGAAAAGGTTCCACCTATGGGCTTTTGGTATCGCGACGCTGCTTAGTGCCGCCTCCGCAGGAACGATTTTGAACACTAAACACAATCTATCCGTTACCGGCCCCGGCACCATAAAGGCCACTACCGAAACAGAAGTTTGCGTATTTTGCCATATCCCCCACAACGCCAGACCGGGAAAACCTCTTTGGAACAGAGAGATGCCGCAAAGCGCATACATCATGTACGAGAGCGAATACCTAAAAAGGACAAACTATCCGCTTCCCGCCGATCTGGGAATAACCGAAGGCACTCCGGGATCTCTCTCCAGGCAGTGTCTAAGCTGTCATGACGGAACGGTGGCGGTAGGCGGAGTCTATATCGTCAGAGGAAGCATCCTGGGCAATACCTTAATTGATATGATCGGAGTAAACGCCGACGGCACCATGCCCACCACGGCCGAGGGTTTTATAGGAACCGATCTATCCATCCACCATCCGGTGGGAATCGAGTACGATCCCACTAACGTAAAAAATTTTGACGTGGGCAGCAAAACCATAGAGCTAAAAACGGTTCCCGACGCCCCTTTGAAACTCTATACCTACAACGGAAAGCAGTACGTGGAGTGCTCCTCCTGCCACGATCCGCATATAGAGAACATGAAGTTCCTCAGAGTCACCTCGGGGGCCAACCACGGAGAGAACGTAAAAAACACCTGTATCTCCTGTCACGACAAAAATCAGGCCCCTTGGCCCACAACCCACGAGGTGGCCGGTATGCCCTATACCGACCAGGGCGTAAAGGACAGATACAACAACGGCGGCGACGTGTCGGTAGCTACGCTTTATTGCGTCAATTGCCACACCCCGCACAACGGGCTCGGCAAACCGTATCTGCTTAGGCAGGTTGAACAAAACAGCTGCTACATGGGAGCCGCCTCCTCCAGAAGCACCGCCCCCTGCCACGGAACCGGAACCACCTGGGCAGGAAACGACATAGAGTCGGTTCTAAACCGTATCTACTCGCACCCTACAAACAGAATCGACGGGGTCCATACCAACTTTGACACCCTCTACGGCTACGGAGCGACGGTAACCGATCCAGCCGCCAGCCACAGCGTAAAATGGGCTGATTCCAAACACGCAGAATGTATGGATTGCCACAACCAGCACAAACTGGGCTCCAACAACCATATCGGCACTCAGACCGCCAGCGCCACCAAATGGTACCCGGACACCCCATCAAACGCCGTTTCCGACGTTCTGCGGGGCGTGCAGGGAATAGAGCCCACCTGGCCTGCGATCTGGACGCAGCCTACCACTTTTCAGACGCTGGCCGAATCCACAAAAGAGTATCAGATCTGTCTAAAATGCCACTCCTACTGGGCCTTGGGACCTGTACTGGCTCCGGCGGCCGGAGAGATAGCCACCGCCGCCACTGACAACTGGATAGATTCCGAAAACGTCAGGGCCACCGACCAGGCGATGGAGTTTAACCCAAACAACAAATCGGCCCACCCGGTGGTTATGAGCCTAAACAACATGCCGGGTTCCTACGCTCCAAGAGGTCTCGATACCTGGGGAGTTACCGACGTTATGTGGTTCCCCTGGAACCAAAATCTTGGGAACCAGACCATGTACTGCTCAGACTGCCACGGAGCCGACAACGAGGCCAGCGGCGATCCAAAGGGACCTCACGGATCCAGTTTCAGATATATGCTAAAGGGGCCCAACAAATATTGGCCCACAAAACCGGACGGCACGCTTTTTACCACCGCCGACATCCAGGCCGACGGAACGGTGCCGGATCTATTCTGCGCCAACTGCCACAACCTGAACTATCCGCACAAACAGTGGGGATGGCGAATGAGCAGATGGACCTTCGCCTGCGTGGAGTGCCACGTGGCGGTTCCTCACGGATCGCCGGTATCCAGGCTGATAGGGTACACCAACTTTCCCGAACCCTACAACTACAACCACAACGGCGTCTTACAGCTGAGAATCAAAGGGTATAGAAAGGCCAATCCCTCCACGAACATTAACGTAAGCAACGTATACGCCCCATCCTGCGGCGGCGGCAGATGCCACCGAAGAAACGCCCAGGGATACGCCGACGGAGGTGCCGGATATGATCCGGTCACTCCTTTGCCTTAGTCTGACGCTGTTTCTGCTGGGCGAAGCCGCACAAGCTTCGCCCAAAAAGGAGCTGCTAGAGTGCATAAAGCGCTATAACCGAAATCTGATCGAAGCGGCCGCCGATCCCTCGTTTACCGAAAATTTCGACAACCGTCGGCGCCTTGAGGAGTGCGCCACGAAAAAGGTGGCCCAAAAGCTATATATTTGGATAGCGTCCTGGCACGAAAACCGCCTCTATATGGAGGCTAAACTCGAAAAACTGGAGCTGATCCGCCTAAATCGCTCGCAAGACTCGGCAATCGCCGAAACGAAAGAGATCTGGATATACAGATACAAAAAAATCGACTCAGAAGGAAGAGTCAGCGCAGCGCATCCCCCCTCCAAAATGGAGTATCTCGTCAGATACACCCTAAAAAAGTTTCCCAAAGGGTGGAAGATCGCCCAAATCAAGATTCTTCACGAAAAGGAGACTCCCCTGCCCTCCGACACATCTTGAAAATTTAAAACATTATTAAATTTGACTTATGAAAGAGGGTTTTATTGCTAAATCCCCCAAATAGTTATATAGTGTGCGAAGTTTATCGAAAAAAAGGAGCGTTATGAACATTTTGAAAACCGCATGGGAGATACTGATCTCGATGAAGACCATGGTGGTTTTAACGGTTATTTTCGCATTCTCGATAGCCGTTGCCACATTTATCGAAAACGACTTCGGAACCGAAACGGCCTGGGCACTGGTTTTTGCGGCCAAATGGTTCGAGGTACTCCAGATTCTTTTGGGAATCAACCTGCTGGCCAACATTATCCGATTCAAACTATACAGACCCAAAAAACTGCCGGCTTTCATTTTCCACGTAGGTTTTCTATTCATTCTGATAGGTTCGGGTCTAACCAGATATTACGGATACGAAGGGATCTTGCATATCAGAGAGGGGCAGAGCGAAAACAGAATGCTCTCTGCCGACGCCTTTTTGCAGATTGACGCCAAATCGGGCGGCGAAGAGGTTAAATTTGAAAAGAAACTCTTTCTATCCGCCATAGGTGGAAACGATTTTACCGAAAGCTTCGAGATCAACGGCAAAAAGGTAACCGTCAGATTCAAAGACTACATCAAAAACGCTCAAAAGGTGGCGGTAGCCGATCCTAACGGCAAACCTATCGTCTCGTTGACGGTGGCTACGCCTTCTGGTCCAGAGGAGTATATTTTAGAATACGGACAATATAGCGATCTGGGACCCTTTGCGATAGTTTTCGGTCCCAAAGAGCCCATCGAAATTAAAAAGCCGTATATATACATCTATACCAAAAACGGCAAGTTTTATTTCAAATCCAATACGGATCTGGGCTATTTCAAAATGGCAACCCAGGAAAAGGGGCTGTTTCAAAAAAACAGGGAACACCCCTTTGAGACAAAGATGCTCTATATCCTAAACGGCATACAGATCGTACCGAAAGAGGCGCTTTTAAAGGGTGTAAAAAAAGTGGTCAAACGTGAGGAAAACTCCCCTATGCAGATGAAGGGAATGAAACTGTCGGCTCTGGTAGTGGAGGTAGAGGTAGACGGAGAAAAAAAGGACGTGGCCCTGATGGGAATGGGACGAAGATTCAGGGGATTTAGCGAACACGTGAGTCTAAACGGAGTCGATATGGATATAGAGTGGGGTTCCAAACAGCTGGTTTTGCCCTTTTATCTGCATCTGAAAGATTTCGTGATCGAAAAGTACCCGGGCTCTATGAGTCCCTCCTCGTACGAAAGCCACGTAATACTGATAGACGAAAAGAACGGAGTGAGAATGCCGTATAAAATCTATATGAACCACACCCTCGAATACGGAGGATTCAAGTTTTTCCAGTCCAGTTACGATCAGGACGAAATGGGAACGATTTTGTCGGTCAACCACGATCCAGGCAAATGGCCCACATACATCGGCTACATACTGCTCGGTATAGGATTTTTGCTAAATCTCCTAAACCCCCACAGCAGATTCGGACAGCTGGCCAGAACCAGATATATTGCGCCCGCGTCCAAAGCCGCAACCGTTGCGGCGGCGCTTTTGGCCCTGCTTTCTGCCGGAACTCTGCAGGCGGCGCCTCATCAGCATCAGATAGATATGGAGCAGATCATAAGCACCGTCAAAAAGATAGATAAAAAACACGCCGACCATTTCGGAACCATACTTCTGCAAGGCCCGGACGGAAGGATCAAACCGATAGATTCGGCCGCCATAGATATCCTAAACAAAGTGCACGGCTCGAACGAGATGTGGGGTCTAAACCACAACCAGATCGTTTTGGGTATGACGGCAAAACCTACATACTGGCAAAGAATCAAGATGATAAAAGTCTCCCATCCAGGAGTCAAAAAACTGCTTCAGATACCGGAAAACGAAAAATATTTCGCATTCATCGACATCTTTGACAAACACGGAAACTACAAGCTACAAAAAGCGGTCGAGGAGGCCAGCAGAAAGAGACCGGCCGCCAGGAGCAAACTGGACAAAGAGCTTTTAAAGGTGGACGAGAGAATCAATATAGCCTATATGGTCTACACCGGCGAGTTCATGAGAATATTCCCTCTAATAGGAGACCCCAACAACACCTGGTATCCGCCGGCCTTTGCGGTCAAAAACTTTCCGGCGAATCAGGCCCGCGAAATCCAGCGAATACTTCAAAAAAACTTTGAGGGATTAAACAGGGGTATTCAAACCGGCGACTGGAGCATGGCGGACGAGGCGGTAGAGGAGATAAAGGCCTACCAGAAAAAGTACGGCGCGGCGATCATCCCTCCGCAATCGAGAATAGAGGCAGAAATACTCTATAACAGGCTCGATCTCTTTAACCGGCTTGTGCCGGTCTATCTGCTATCCGGTCTTGTGCTTTTGATGTTCATCTTCGCAAGATTGATGAAGCCGGATCTGAGCCTGCAAAAACCTACGAAAATAGTGGTATTTATCCTCTTTTTGGCCTTTTTGGCGCATACCTTCGCCCTCGGGCTTAGATGGTACGTGGCTGGTCACGCTCCGTGGAGCAACGGTTACGAAGCGATGCTATATATCTCCTGGTCGATCATTCTGGCCGGTATTTTGTTTGCCAGACAGTCCGAATTCGCCGTCTCCTCCACGGCCATATTCGCCGGTATAACCCTATTCGTAGCACATCTGAGCTGGCTCGATCCGCAGATCACCACGATGGTTCCGGTTCTCAAATCCTACTGGCTGACTATACACGTCTCGGTAATTACGGCCAGCTACGGATTCTTGGGACTTAGCGCGCTGCTGGGATTCATAGCCTTGATACTGTTTATACTCCTTGGTTTCGCAAAGGACGAAAGCAGACGAAAGCAGATCGTTCTCAACATCAAAGAGGCGAACAGAATAAACGAGATGTCCATGATAGTCGGGCTCTCTCTTTTGACTCTCGGAAACTTCCTGGGAGGCGTATGGGCAAACGAGAGCTGGGGAAGATACTGGGGATGGGACCCCAAGGAGACCTGGGCTCTCGTTACAATTTTGGTCTATACGGCTCTGCTGCATCTTAGATTCGTTCCCAAACTCTGGAACGCCTTTAATTTTGCGGCGCTGTCCGTCGTTTCATACAGCTCCGTCATCATGACCTATTTCGGCGTCAACTACTATCTTTCGGGCCTGCACTCATACGCGGCGGGAGATCCGGTTCCTATACCTACCTGGGTATACTACGCCGTGGCGATCGTGGCCGCCATAATTTTGCTCGCCTTCAGAAACAACCACATCTACGAATCCCTCAAGAAACTGGCCGTCAAAGCCGGGTAAGCCGATCGGCTTGCCCGATTATTTATTTTTATTTCTTATATCTTTTTTTTAAGTTTCAGCCTGTATAATATTAAATAATTTAATATTTTGAAAAAGGTGCGGCTATGAAACTATCCTCTTTAGTAATTTCGGCTCTATTGGTTGCGACCGCCCCTTTGCTGGCCGGAGAGAAGCTGGAGTTCAAAGAGAGACTTATGAAATCCGCGATCCAAAAGGCTCAAAAGGGGGATCCTAACGCCCAGTTCGCCCTGGGAGAGATGCACTATCTAGGATTCATGGGAGAAAAAAATTACGATGAAGCGATAAAATGGTACGAAAAAGCCGCCAGGCAGGGACACGTCAAAGCGATGTTCAATCTAGGCTACATCTATTTTACAGGAAAAGGCGCAAAAAAGGATTACAAAAAGGCAAAACACTGGTTCGAAAAGGCGGCGGCCGAAGATGATCCCAAAGCGATGAGATATCTAGGGGAGATCTACTATAAAGGTCTGGGAACGGACAAGGACTACAACAAAGCCTTTTTCTGGTATAAAAAGACCGCGGATATGGGCTATCCGAAAGCTCAATACATAGTAGGCCAGATGTATAAAAGGGGGCTTGGAACGAAAAAGGATATTCAAAAGGCTAAATATTACCTCACCAGATCGGCTATGCAGAGCTGTTCAGAGGCGGAGCTGGAGCTGGGCAAAATGTACCTAAGCGGCGAAGGCGTGCCTAAAGACCCTCAAAAAGCGAAGCAGTATCTCCAAAAAGCCTACAAGGACGGAAAAAGGGAGGCAAAAGAGTATTTAGAGCGGCTGGAGGATTGATCAATCCTCCAGGCCGGGTAGTCTCTCTTTTGGAATTTCGGCTTTCCAACCGTAGCTGTCCATAATCTTTTTAGCCTCTTTATGGCCGTTTATATAGGCCTGACAGATATACTCCTTGGCCTTTTCCATATCTTTTGGAACCCCCTCGCCGGTGAGATACATCCTGCCCAACATATAATCGGCGTCGGCGTGACCCTGCTCGGCCGCTTTTTCAAAAAGTTTTGCCGCCTCATTGAAATCCTTTTTCACCCCCTCTCCTCTATAAAACATCATACCGAGCCTATACTGGGCCTCTGGATACTCTTCGGCGGAGGCTTTTGTATACCAATAAAGAGCCTTTCCGTAGTCCTTGGAAACGCCGATTCCCTCGTAATACATTCTGCCAAGATACAGCATAGATTTTGGATCGTTCTTCTCGGCCGCTTTTTCAAACCACTTTCTGGCCTTTTGGTAATCTTTCGGCGCGCCCTCGCCGCTGAAATAGATATGTCCCAGATTGAACGCGGCTTTTACGTGGCCTTTGTCGGCGGCCTCTTCAAAGTATGATATAGATTTGTCGTAATCTTTGTGAACGCCCATTCCCAGATAGTACATCTCGCCCAACGCAAAGAGCGCGTTCGGATCTCCCTGTTCGGCCTTTTTCAATACCGAGGCGTAGGCTCTTTTGACGAACTCGCTCTTTTGAGCTAATGCCGGAGCTACCATCAGGGCTCCTACGGCGGCTATCGAGACCAGTATCTTTTTCATTCCCTCTCCTTATTTTTTATGACATTTGTTGCACCACAGCATCAAACCCTCCCCCATATAGTCTCTTAGCATAAAGCCGTTGTTGGAGACGTGAGGATTGTGGCAGCTCACGCATGTGAGCTCCTCGTTGGGGTTATTGGGAAGTTTTTTCCCTTTTGTGGGATGACCTCTACTGGAAAAGGTGGTAACCACGTGCGGTTTGCTCTTTTTTTCCGTATGGCACGTGGTACAGAGATACCAGACCTGATATCTCAAAAACTTCTTGTCGTTTCCGCCGTGCGGATTGTGGCACTTGTTGCATCTGCCGTCGTCAACCGGCTCGTGTCTGTACTTTTCCTTTTTGAATCTCTTCTCGAACTTTTCGTGGCATTCAAAGCAGGTTTTTGCTATGGGATCGGGATAGATAAATTTGGACGCTCCTTTGAACTTTTCGTTGAATCTGCCGCTTTGACCGTTATGGCAACTGGTGGCGCAGAGCCAGTTGGCCGCCGGAGCGTGCATGTACTTTTCAAACATTACCGATTTGTGGCAGATAAAGCAGTTGGACTCCTCTATATCTTCGAAGGCCACGCCCTTGACCTCGTTTACGCTCATATCGTGGCAATCCGCGCAGGGCGTTTCGAATCTCTCGTTATGAAAATAGGTTTTATGGTATTCTTTGGGCGGATATCTGAACTTTTTTTGCAAGATGCTCTTTTGATAGAGGGTCAAACTCTTTTCCAGAACTTTTCTATCCTCTTTGTCGAACCCCAGCACTTCCACCCTGTTCTCCCCCAGCATCAGTTCAACGGTCAGACAGACGAACTCCTCGTGAATATTGGTTTTGGGCGTTATCTTTCTGTTGGCCGCGGGCCGATCGTTTATTATGATAGCCACTCTATCGAGGCTGTTACCCTTTCTGACCACGATTGTGGCGTATCTGTTGTCGTAAACGTTCCTATCAACCGGCCAGACCAGATCGCTGCTCCAGACCAGCTTTTCGCCGCCTTGAGGGTTGGCATACAGAAAAATCGTAAAAATCGCGAAAACGAGCGCTAATCTCACCACCTTCCCCCGGTTTTTGTAATATCCAGACATACGCCTTCTAAATCCTTATACTCCGTTTTCATCAAGAACTTCTCATCCGAGGCGTGCGGATCGTGACAGGTAACGCAGCTAAAGCCCTCTTTGAGCAGATTTTTAAACAGCTCTTCGCCGTTTTTAGCTCTCGAGACAAAGAGGGCTTTGTAAGCTCTTTTGTCATATTTGTCCGCATGGCAGGAGGTGCACAGACCCCACGCGTTCTTTCTGAGAAAGTTCTTGTTCACGTCCGAAGAGTGGGGATTGTGGCACTTGTTACATTTGCCGGCCCCAACCGGATCGTGTTTATAAGTTTTAGTATACCAGAGTTTTCTCTTTTTTTTATGGCATTTGAGACATTTCGGCGCTATGGGATCGGGATAGGTAAAGCGGCTTTTATGCGCATCGGCCTGATTTTTCTCGCCCACGCTTCCGTCGTGGCAGGGCAGACACAAAAAGTTGACCGTGGGAGCATGGGCGAACTTTCTATCCAGTAAAACGTTGTGACAGGCAAAACAGTTGGATTCGCTGATCTCCTCGAAGGCTACGCCCGGAGTCTCGTTAACGCTCATATCGTGGCATTTCTTGCAGGCCTCTTCGTTCTTGCCGTTGTGGAAAAACTCTTTTTTATATCCGGCCGGAACTATTTTATAATATTTGGACAAAAAGGACTTTACGTAAAAGTCCACCCTTTTTTTGTCCACCTTTTTTCCGTTTTTATAAGCCACCACCCTTATATGGTTTTCACCGAAAAAGAATCGGAAACTTTTACAGTAGGTATCCTTTTTCGGATCCGTTTTTATCTCTACCTTTTCGCCCTCGCTGGTATAGAAGACCAGCTTATCTATTTGTGAATCGTACAGTTTTACCGAAACAGTTACGAAACTCTCTTCGAAAACGTCCTTTTCAAAAGGCAGCACCACAGAAACGGGTCCGCCGGAAATCCTTTTGACCAGAGTCACGACCATGGACTCTTCGCTCTCTTGCGCCGCCAGGGGCGAGAGGCCCAGGCACAGCAGCAAAATCGAAAGCAGTATCCTCGCCCCTTTCATAGTGCCCCCTATTTTTTGAAGACCTCTTCGCTGATCTTGTTCTTAGGCGTAACCCTGTCGTACTCATATTTTTTGTGGCAAGCCGGCTGACACGATCCGCCGTTGTCGTTGGCGATATACCTCATCGGGAATTTGATTCCTCCAAATTCGGTATATTTCCTGATCAGATGCGGATATTTCGAGGCGTGCTCGTCGTGACACGCTCTGCACGATCTGCCCTTTTTGTTTAAAACGTGCAGGTAGTGCAGATTCACCTTGCCGTCTCTAAAGTTCGTTTTGGTGGTATATTTCTCCTTGAACTTCTCTACCTTGTGGCACTTAAAGCATATAAAATCCTTCTCCTTGTCGAAATTGCCGTAAAATTCGGTCGTATAGGACTTTCTGAGTATGCTGAAATGGTTCGATCCGTGCGGATTGTGGCACGCGGCGCATCCGCCCTCTTTTTTTACGTCTTTGATCGGTTTGTGCCATATCGGATTCTCTTTGAGGTGCTTGGCCATATTCATCAGCATTCCGCCGTCTTCGTCAGATTTGACCTCCTTGTCGTGGCAGCTTAGACACATCTTGACCTGCTGTTTTCTGAGAATACCTTTATGATTTGTAGCGTGCGGATCGTGGCACTCCAGACATTTTCGTTTGCTGTCGGTGATGGCGCCGTGCTTATATTTTACTTTTTTAATCCACTTTCTCATATCAATATGTTTTTCGAGTCTAGAGTGGCAATCCAGACACAGATTCATTTTGCCCTCGTCCTTGAGCAGCTTTTTAAAGTTGGAGGTATGCGCCTCGTGACACTCTACGCAGCTTTTTTCGGCAGGTTTGTGTCTGTAGGCCGCTTTCATGTTCACAACTTTCTTGATCTTTTTCTTGTTGCCTACGCTGTGGCACTTCATACATAGATCGTTGACGTTTTTGCCCTTTAGCAAGAATTTGGTATTGGACTGATGAGGATCGTGACAGTCTATACATCTACCCTCTTTGACCGGTTTATGGTCAACTTTTTTGTTGTATCTGACCTTGTGGCATTTATAGCAGAGCTCTTCGATATTTTTCGTTATAAGTTTTCCCGGTTTGGCGCCCGTTCCCACGTGACAAAGTTCGCAGGCTCCCATGTGGAAGGGCTCGTGCAGATATTTTTTAAGAGGTCTGAACTTTTGCGGCAGATCTTCCGGTTTTACGAACTTGGCCACTCTCGCTTTGGCCTTTGTATGTTTTAGCTTTTTCTCTTCTTGGAGTTTTTTAAGCTCGATTTTTAGAGCCTCTTCGGTCTTTTTCTCTATAAGCGCGATCTTCTCTTTCTCCTTGACCTTCAGCCCCTCTCCGATCTCCTCGGCTATTTTGGTAACGTTGATCTCCTTTAGCTCCTCTTCGGTAATTTCGGCGTGTTGAGGAAAAAATTTATGGGGCCCTTCAAGAACGCCTTTTAATATGCTTTGGTTGATCTTTTTGATTCTCTCGATCTTTTCACCCAAATCAACCTGTGAGAGATAGTAAAAGGCCGCCGTGAAAACGGCGGCGAAAAATAGCGTAAGAATAACGTTTCTGGCTCTCATTCACCCACCTTGTATCAATATTCGAACTCTCCTACCGGACACTCATGCGCGGTAACCTTCTTTCTGATTAGATGCTCTTTCGGTGCGTGATGCGGATTGTGACACTTGTTACAGTTTATGTTCTCTCTGGGCTCGGTAACCGGTACGTGACACTCAAAACATAGCTCTTGAACGGTAGGAGTCAAAATGGCCGCCGGCTTGCTCCTTTTAGGGGCGTGGCAAACCTGGCACGCTCCCATTATGAAAGGGGGATGCTTATATTTTTGAACCGGCTTAAAAGCCTGGGGCAGCTCGGCTATCTCGATCGTCTTCGTACTGCCCGTATGGTTTTTTATGTAATCAACGCTGATACTGGGATCCATATAGATATGGTGCGATCCCTCCATAATGTTTTCCATTATGTTTTTGTTAATCTTGACAAGTTTGCCGAAATTTACGCCGCTGACGGCAAGACCCACAAGGGCCAGCAGCAATACTCCCGCTCCGATCAGGGCCAGTTTACTTTTATTCTCTTTCATCTTGACGCCCCTCACTCATGGTTTTCGGTTTCGTTGGACTCTTCGCCCTCCTGGGGCTCCTCACTATGCGGCTCATGCTCTCTCAGAGGCGGCTCGGGCTCCGCAGCGTAGTTGGGCTCGTCGCGTTTGTAGTCGTAAAAATCTTTGTCGTATACGGTTCCTATTTTATCCAGCTCTTTGCCTAGCTCGTAGTGTCCCACGTATTTGTGGCAGTCGGTACACATTGCCGGAACCTTCTTGTGATCCACTTCGACCTTCAGCTTTCCGCTAAAATAGGCTTTGTGAGCCAAATAAGCCTTTTTGTTGGGTTTTGTAGCCCTTAACAGATTCTCGTGACAGTGCAGACAGCTGCTGTCGTAAGTGAAATGGCGTCTCTCTTCTCTCTTCTCTTTCCAGTCGATATTGTAGGTATCCTTCGTAACCTCGGTAACCACGTCGTGGATACCGGTTCTAACTTTTTGAACCAGATACCCCATCAAAGAGTCGTGAGGAAGATGGCAGTCGGCGCATCTGGCTACAAAGCCGCTCTCGCCGAATCCTCCGTGAACGCTGTTCAAATAGGCGTTGGCCATCGGCCTCATCGAATGGCAGGAACTACAAAAGTTCACGGCCGAAGTCTCTTTGACCGCGATAGCCGTTATAAAAGCTATCAGCAGACCCACGAAGGTAAAGGCGATAGCCACGCCGGCGATGATTTTGAAATCCGGCTTTCTCTTTGGATTCTCTTCGTTCATCATTTCACTCTCCCGTTTGGTGTTTATTTTTTCAGGCTCTATCTCTCTGTTTTTGTCCATCATAGGGTTTACCTCTTTATTAAAATGTCCTAAAATTAGCGACACGATTGAAATTGTAAAACAATTTTTATTAAAATAAATTGAAATTTAACCGGATTATTTAGTTCATTTTTTTATTTTATAATTTTAATAATTTGAACTTATTGAAATGGACAAACTTTATTCTTTTGTAAAAATTTGTTTTACATTTGTTCCGCTTCAAACGAGGAAAAAAACTAAATTAGCTCCCTTTACAAGGGGGTTTTTATCACTTTTTTGTCACTGTGTCACGCTTTTGGAAGAGAGAAATAATCAATAATTTTTATCGTCAATCGGGGTCAAATCATTAATATTTATTATTCAAATGGTTAGCTTTTATTATAATTTTTTATAAAACAAGGACCTTGCGATCCTCGTTTCGGCAAAAATCGACCAATTTTTTAAAAGCCCTGAGGCGAAACTATATATTAATTTCTTCGTTTAAGTTTTTTTTATCTTTCTGGCTATGAAGAGTGTGGAGATTCCCATAGAAAAACTCTGAACGTAAAGAGGATCAAACCCGTTTTCCCTCATCTCCCGAAGCATCATATCAGTGGTCAAAAAATCGTCGATAGAGTTGGGCAGATATTCGTAGGCCTCCTTGTTGCCGGAAACCAAACCGCCTACTAAAGGCAGCAGTCTTTTCATATAAAACTCTACGGCCATATCGCTCAAACCTCTTCGCTCTCTTTTGGTAAACTCCAAAATCACCAGCATACCGCCATCTTTCAAAACTCTGTTGAACTCTTTTAGGGCCTTGTCCCTTTCGGTAACGTTCCTGATTCCGTAACTGATGCTGACAATATCGCAGCTATCCGAATCGATAGGCAGATCCTGGGCGAAAGCCTCCATGTATTCGAAATCCTTGAACTTCTCTTTGGCGATCTCGAGCATTCCTCGTGAGGGATCGATACCCCAAAACCTTCCCACGCTTATGCCGGACCTCTGCGCTCTTTTTTGCCAAAAACCCAGCATATCTCCAGTTCCGCAGGCCACGTCGGCTATCGTTTCTATTCTGTTTTTGCCGTAGAGCTCAAAAGCCTTGTCGCACGCCTTTTTTCTCCAGGCAACATCGCTGCCAAAACTCAATACCCTGTTGGCCAGATCGTAGGTGGAGGCGATCTGATCAAACATTCTGACAATCTTTTTCTGTTTATCCATTCTCTCTCCAGATAGCAATATCGTCGCCTATTTTAGAGCAGTGGAGAAATTCTCCGCAACTATCAAAATCGTATCCCCTGCTCTTGCCCGTACGGGAGGATACGAAAAAGAGATACCAATCCACTATGGAGGCGCTCTTTTTTAGCATCCCTTCTCCACCCTCTATCAAAACGTATCTATAACGTTTAGGAATCGAAATCTCGTTAGAGACGAACACCTCTCTATCGGGAACACTAAACAGCGGTATTTCCCTGTCAAAATCGTCTCTGGAGGATACTATCATAACGTCGGGCGCCCTGCCGCCGCACAACCTGGCATCCAAAACGGGGCGATCGGCTCTGACAGTATCTCCTCCTATGATCAGCAAATCCGCCCTGTCTCTAAGACGGTGCACAAACTCCCTGGACTTCAGGGAGGAGATGGTTCCGGGAGCTATTTTACCGTTTAGAGTCTGAGCCAGTTTGAACAGAACGAATCTGTTTTCGCTCCACGCCTTGAAGGGATACAGCAGTTTCGCCGCCTCCTCTCTGCATACGCCCACTACCACTTCGCACTTTTTCCCGAGGGCCTTTGCGCCGCCTCCGGCTTGTTCGTTAAAATCCTCGTGCGCTATTACCACCCGTGAAAAACCCAGTCCCTCTATCAGCAAAGAGCACGGAGGAGTCCTGCCGTAGTGGGTGCAAGGCTCCAGCGTTACGAAAATCTGGGCCCCTTTAAACATAGAGCCGGCATTTTTTAGCAAAAACTCGTATACGAAAGAGGGATCATCAGATTCCAAAACGGCCCTGTCGCCCCCCATTCTCACATAGGCGTCCCTGGCACAGGCGAGCTCTGCGTGCATTTTTCCGGCTCTCTCGTGAGCTCCGAGAGCCAAAATTCGCCCATCCTTGATTATCAACGCACCTACCGCCGGATTGGGATAGGTCAGACCCTGATACCGCCACGCTCTATCTATGGCGATTTTCATAAAGATTCGATCGCCGTAATCTACCATCTGTAAAAGGTTTTAGCCCAGGCGATCTCGTCATAGCCGAAGCAGTGTCTTTGAGAGCCCGTTTCGATGCAAAAACCGCTCTCGTCGGCTTCAGCCAGAACCCCTTCATACTCGGTAGAGTCGTTCAGAGCCAGTCTGATCTCCTCGCCTATGGAGCTTTGAAAATGTTTGGGTTTTTTTAGTTTTCGTTCTATTCCGGGAGAGCTTACTTCGAGACTATATTCCCCTTTTATAGGCGGTTGAACGTCTAAAAGCGGCGATATCATGTTGCTGATGTCGGCGCACATATCCAGATCTACGCCCTCCGGATGAGTGATCGTGACTCTGTATATGTTCCTGCCCCTTTCGGTAAGCAGCTCTATATCGTAGAGTCTGGCGCCGCAGTTTTCGACTATCTTTTCAATTTCGGATTCCAGACTCATTCTCCATCCTTTATCTTTTTGAACAGATCCTCTATCTTTTTGGATCGCTCTATATTGTCGTCGAACTTGAAATGAAATTTCGGACACTTGTACCATCCGCTGGACTCCAGGCAGAAGCTCCTCAGAAGTCCGGAGGCTTTTTTGAGTCTTTTTAGAATTTCTCTCTTTTCCTCTTCGTTGTAGATGCTGGGATCAATATAGACATCCGCGTCGTAACCGCCCCTTTTCACTACAACCTCGGTCACCGTCACGCCGCTGATTTCGCTGTCGTTCAAAGAGGCGAGAGCCTCGGCCAAAAGCTCTTTTAGCAAAGAGGACTGTCTGGCCCTTTTTATCTCCTGGGGAGTCATCTACTCTCCTTAGAGCGTAGCCGCTTCTTCTATCTCTTTGTAGGCCTCTATAAAATCGCCCACCTTCACGTCGTTGAAGTTTGCAAGCATTATACCGCACTCGTATCCCTTGCTGACCTCTTTGACGTCGTCTTTGAATCTCTTTAGCGAGGAGATGGAGGTATCGTATATGACCACTCCGTCTCTAATTACTCTCGCTTTGGCGTTTCGCTCAATCTTGCCGTCTGTGACCATACAGCCGGCTACTGTTCCCACCTTTGGCACGTTGAACGTCTCTCTCACTTCGGCCTGACCTATTACCTCCTCCTTGATCACCGGAGAGAGCAATCCGCTCAACAGCGCTTTGACGTCGTCAAGCAGATCGTATATTATGGAGTAGGTCTTTATCTCCACTCCCAGCTGTTTGGCTCTGTTTTTGACCGAACCGGTGGGTCTGACGTTGAATCCGAAAATCACCGCGTTGTCGCTGGCGTCGGCCAAAGTTACGTCGCTCTCCGTTATCGCTCCCACTCCGGCGTGAATGATGTCTATCTTGACCTCTTCGTTTTTCAGTTTCTCCAGGCTGCCTTTGATGGCTTCGAGGCTTCCTTGGGTGTCGGCCTTAATAATTACCGGCAGTTTTTTTATCTGCCCCTCTTTCACAAGTTGGCTCAACTCCTCGAGAGTCACTTTGGTGGTTTTCGAAAGCTCTTTTTGTCTTTCTATCTCGGCTCTCTTTTCGGCCAGTTCTCTGGCTTTTTTATCGTCTTCCACCGCTATCAAAACGTCTCCCGCGTTGGGAACCTTATCCAGTCCCACTACAACTCCCGGCTCTCCTGGCGCCGCCTCCTTGATACTGGTGCCTTCGTCGTTTATTAGAGTTCGGACCCTTCCGTGGGCAATACCGCAAACTACGTGATCTCCCTGCCTGAGGGTTCCGTTTTTTACGATCACTGTGGCCACCGGACCCCTGCCTTTTTCCAAAGAGCTCTCTATAACAACCGCTTTGGCGTTTCTCTTGGGGTTGGCCTTGAGCTCCAAAATCTCCGCCTGAAGCAAAATGGTCTCCAACAGATCGTCTATCCCTTCGCCGGTCATGGCGCTAACCTCTACGAATTCATACTCTCCTCCCCACTCCACGGGAGTTATACCCAGCTCCGAAAGCTGCGACTTTACCAGATCCGGATTGGCCTCTGGCTTATCGATCTTGTTTATTGCGACGATCATAGGTACGTCGGCGCTTTTGGCGTGGTTAACCGCCTCTACCGTTTGAGGTTTGACGCCGTCGTCAGCCGCTACAACTATAATGGCTATGTCGGTAACGCTGGCTCCTCTGGCTCTCATCTCGGTAAAGGCCTCGTGACCGGGAGTATCGATAAACGTTATCTTTTTGCCGTTTTTGACCACCATATAGGCGCCTATGTGCTGCGTAATTCCTCCCGCCTCTTTTTCGGTTACCTTGGTCTGTCTGATCCTATCGAGCAAAGAGGTTTTTCCGTGGTCGACGTGCCCCATTACGGTAATTACCGGCGGTCTCTCCTCTTGATAATCGTCCTCTATCTCGTCGTACGCCTTGACGTAATCGATCTCCTCCTCGATATTTTTGGTAACGATGTCCACGGAAAACTCTTCGCCTAGAATCTCCAGAGTCTCCTTGTCCAAAAAGTCGTTTTTCGTAACCATCATGCCAAGGCCAAAAAGCACCTTTATAACTTCGCTAACACTTTTGCCTATCTTTTCGGCAAACTCATATACTCTTACGTTTTCAGGAATTACCACTTCTTTTATTTCCCCTGTCTCTTTTTCGGTTTTTCTCTTTCTCTTTTTCTTTTTGCCTCTGCTGATCGTTCTGGTTTCAAAGGAGAAGCTCTTTCTCGATACTTTGACTCTCTTTTCGTCTATCTCTTTTTTTCTCTTCTCTTCCTCTTCGAGTTTGTTCAGCTCCTCGCTAAAATCGGGGAGGACGACCTCCTCCTCTTCGAACTCCACGCTGATGTTACCGAGATCTCTGTCGGTCAATATCTCTATCTTTTTACCGCTCTCTTTTTTTGCGGCGGGAGCGCTTTTTTTGCTCTTTTTCTTTTTTCTAGTTTCCGTCTCGGTAGGCGCGGATTGCAGTTCCTGTTTCGTTTCGGGCTCTGTCGGCGCCGGTTTTTGCGCTTGGCTCTCTTGTTCGGGTTTTTGGGTCACCCTCTTTTTCTTGACTATTACCAAACCTCTTCGTTTTTTGACTGTTGCAGAGGCCAGAGTCTCTTTCTTTTTGGGTTCGCTCTTTTTCTCCTCCTTTTTAGGCGGGCTCTTTTGCTCTTTGGGTTCGCTCTTTTTCTCTTTCGGTTTTTCCTGCTCCTCTTTAGGTTGGGGCTGTGGTTTCGGGGCGGCTCCGCTCATAACGTAGTTCATCAACCTCTCGGCCTCTTCCAGCGTAACCGCGCTGGAGGCGGCCTTGACGTTGAGACCAAGCTCCTGGGCCTTCTCTACCACCTCTTTGCTCTTTAAGCCCAGTTCCCCGGCAATCTCATGGATTCTAACCTTATCCATTATCTATTATCTCCTTTAACATATTCAAAGCCTTGACGGGATCGATCTTGCAAACCTTGGCGAGAGCTTTGGAGAGCCTCGGGCTCTTCAGGCAGCTCGTGCATATATAGAAGCTCCGTCCGACACCGCTATGTTTTTTGATTGTTTTCTCTTCGCATTGAAGTCTTATCAGCTCTGTTTGAAAAAAACGCTCCCTGCAACATATACACATTCTTATCGGTTTGCTCATTGCGGCTAATTATACCAAAAAGTTAAGATTTGCCAAAATTACTCTTGCGCTACCTCTAATCCTATGTTGTCAAAGGAGAGCACCCTCACATCGAACTGGGGAAAACGGTTTTGCAACACTTTTGCTAGTCTGGAGGAATCTCCTTCGTAAGCCATGTTAAAAAAGGTCGATCCGCTCCCAGAAAGCGTACTCATCAAAGCGCCGTTGTCGAGAGCGCACTTTTGCACCTCGAAAAGCTCGGGCATGTTTCTCATTCTGATATCCTGATGCATCCTGTCTTTGGAAGCCACTTTCAAAATATCCCATCTCTCGCTGAAAAAAGCCGAAACCATCAAAGAGGCGTGCGAAAGATTATATATCGCCTCCTCTCTCGAATAGTGCCGCGGTAATCTGGTTCTCGACTGTGCCGTAGATATAGGACGATCCGGTATAACCACGACCGCCTTTAGATCTGCCGGGATATTCTTTTTGAGGCTGTATACTCTATCTCCCTCCACAGCGGCGGCGTTGAATCCTCCCATAACCGCAGGCGCGATATTGTCAGGATGAGGCTCGTAGGTAAGCGCCAGATTGAGTATCTTCTCTTTCGAAACGGCGACTCCTGCCGCCTCGTACGCCGCGGCAATGGCGCTGACTATAACCGCGGAACTGCTCCCCAGACCTCTGGAGAGAGGAATGTTGTTGTAAAAGGTGAATCTAAATCTGCTTTTAGTATCGTCGGGGGAGAGCTTTTTGTAAAACTCGTTAAAAATTCTGATAAATAAATTGTTTCCCTTTAATTTGAAACTCTTTTCGCCCTCGCCCTTTATAGAGATACTGAAGAATCTCGATCTTTTTACGTTAACTACGTTTTTGAGATCGAGAGCTATACCTAGAGTATCGAATCCGGGCCCCAAATTAGCGCTGGTAGCCGGTACGGTTATAACCAAGGGACTCCTTTATACTGCTGGAAGAATATAAAGAGGCTCCGCATCCGTATCGAAATCTATCATCTCCAGTCGCTTTGGCAATCGAACAGTTACGGTTGGAGGCTCTTCATATTTTTTGAGGGTAATTTTACCATTTTCTTTTATAAAGTAAAGTTTCCCCATCGCCTTTACGGGTTCCCCTCCCGTTACTTCGAAAGCGTCGCAGCCTTTTAGGGGGATATCGTGCACTATGGATAGAGTCTTTAAAAAAACGTAGGCCAGTTTGAGGGCCATATAGCTGCCGGGACCTCTCACATATGCCAGCATCACGGGCTCGTAATCTCTCAAAAGCGATTCAAAAATCTCAGGAAGAGCTTCGCTGCTTTTTTTTTCGCTGAAGAGCTCTTTTATAAGAACGGAGTTCTCGTCATACAGGCCGACTCTGATCTCCTTGCCGAAAGAGACCAAAAAGAGTTTAACCCTTGGCTTATGCGAAGGCTCTCTCAAAGGCCAAAACCTCGCTTCTCTCTTTCGGGAGTTCGGCTATCTCGTAATTTTCCGGATCCATAAATAGCCTCTTGGTCAACTGATGGTTTATATGGTGGCTCCCCGCAAAAGAGTCGTAATGGCCCATAAACCAATATCCCATCAGCGACATATCCCCTATGGCGTCCAGAATTTTGTGCCTCACGAATTCGTCTTGGAATCTAAGGCCTTCGGGATTGAGAATCTTTTTATCGTCCAAAACCACGGCGTTTTCCAGGCTGCCGCCCAACGCCAGTCCCATACTGCGCAGATATTGTACTTCGTGTAAAAAACCGAAGGTTCTGGCTCTGGCGATTTCCGAAAGAAAAGCTTTTTTGGAAAAATCGAGCTCGTATCTCTGTCTACCTATGAGGGGATGATCAAAATCTATCTCGAAGGAGAATCTAATATCTCTTGCCGGTTTTAGTCTGGCGTACTTGCCGTTCTCTTCGTATACCACCTCTTTTTTTATCTTTATATAGCGTTTCCTTTTCGAAAGGGTTCTGATTCCAGCCTCTTCAAGAAGCATGCAAAATCCGATAGCGCTACCGTCCATCACCGGAACCTCGGGGCCGTCCAGCACTACTCTGAGATTGTCGATACCGAAAGAGTACACCGCCGACATCAGATGCTCTATCGTGGAAACTCCAACCTCAGGATCTCCGATAACGGTAGCCAGTTTGGTATTCGTTACGCTCTCTACGCCAAGAGGTATTCCCACCCCTTCGTCGGATCTGTAAAAGATTATGCCGCTGTCGTCCTCTAGCGGCTCCAATACCATATTGACGGGCTTTCCGCTATGTAGACCGATTCCGGTGATTTTTACTTTTTTGGCTATGGTTCTTTGTCTCATATCTCGCCTTGGAGGGTTTGTGTAGCCATTTTAGCATAATTTCTCTTAAAGGTTAACACCAGTTCACTCCTCCTCTTCCATATCGATCATCTTTCTGGCGTCTTTTATAACGTCAGTAATGTTGAGTTTGATCCATTTTTTATCCATCCACTCCCTAGGCATAACCTCAACGCCCTGAACCAAAACTCCAAAATGGAGATGGTCTCCAAGAACGAGGCCGGTAGAGCCGGTTTTCGCCACCACCTCTTTGGCCGCCACTTCGTCACCTTTGGATATCAAAACGCTAGAACAGTGGGCATAAAGGGTATACAGTCCCAGTCCGTGCGAAATTATGGGCATATTTCCATATATACCGTTATAATCGGAATAGACGCACTCCCCTCCGTTACTGGCGATAATGGGAGCCCTTTTCACGCTGGCCAAATCAAGACCCAGATGATATGATCTGCTAACCGTTTTGCCGTTGTAGGTATAGATTCTGTATTCTCCGAAACTCCCTTTGGGCGCCGAATTTTTGAGAGGATAGAAAGGCTCTATCTCGAAATCGTCTATCATATCGTGCGATACTTTGGAGGTGATTTCGTGAATTCTCTCTTCGTTTTTGTTTCTTAGTGTCTCGTTGATAAACTTGAACTTCTCCAGAGGTCCCATTTTGGCCGTTTCCGGATATTCGCTGGCCAGATCCTCGACTTTGCCTTCGAGAAAGCTCTTTTTGAGTCTCATTTTGACCTTTTTATATCTCTTATCCTGTAGAAAATATCTAATATAGGTCTTGGATACGTTTCCGGCCATATCCTCGGATACCACGTAGGCTCTAAAGTTCCTTTCATTAACCGGCCAAGCGACAAGAGATATGTAATAGCCCTCTTTGTAAAAGGGCTGAGGTATGAACTTTTTACCGAAATTGGTTTTTATGTATACGCTCTTTAGGTTTTCGTCCGTGGCTTTAAATATCACCGCCGCCGACCCGCCTCTGGTTATTTTGTAGGAGTTCGAGATCACGTACTGATTAGGTTTTTTTCTATCTATTATCACATAGACTCTTTTTTGGGACTCGTTACCTCTAAAGTAGTTCCATCTGCTGGCGTCGTTTACCTCTATGTCCAGTATCGCTTTTTTCTTTTCAAATGTAAACCCGGGCGGGGCGTCAACCTCCACTGTAACCATTTTCAGGGGTTTTTGCAATTTTTGCTCATATATGACCTCTTCGTTCTTGCCGTCGTTCATGGTTATTTTGTAGGAACTGATGCCCAAATTGTCCTTTAGCGTAATCCCGATAGGTTTTTTCATATTCCAAAAGATCTTTTTCTCTATCAGTATCTGGGGCGCTTCTCTCTCGAAATCCTCCGAAGTATAAATATAGGCTCCGATACCGGCCAACAGCGCCGCAAACAGAAAAATCAACGCCTTGGTACCCTTTTTCCTTCTTCTCACGCCAGCTCCTTTTTCAAAATATCCAAAACTTCCTTCAGTACCGTATCGAAATCTTTACCTTTTACCGTAAAACCCGCCGCTCTTTTATGCCCTCCCCCTCCAAAGATCAGCGCCGCTTTCGATACGTCCACAAATCTTTTGGAGCGTAAAGAGACCTTGACGTCGCCGTTTGGCTCCTCTCTCAGCAGAACTCCCACCTCCACGGTAGCCAAGCTTCTGGCCATATTTGCGGCCTCTTCGGCGTCAGACGGAGCGGCACCGGTACTTTTTAGCATATCCTGAGTCAGTTTCACAACCGCGACCCTCGCGTTTAGATAAAGAGTCAAGGTATCTAAAATTTTGGCTTTTAGCCTCAACTTCGCCAAAGACTCTCTTTGGGTAATCATATCCGCCACGTAAGAGGGATCGACTCCCAGCTCCACAAGTTCGGAACATTTTTTAAAAAGCGCCGAATTTACGTTTTCGTACCTGAAAAATCCCGTATCCGAGACAATTGCGCTATATAGGCAAAGGGCCACGTTCTTATCTATAACAAAACCGGAACTTTTTAAAAAGTCGTAAACCAGCTCTCCGGTTGAAGAGTAGCTGGGATCGTTTATATCGATATCCGCAAAACCCTCGTTGGTGGGGTGGTGATCGAAACCGATCAGAGGGGCGTCGATCTTATCGACTCCCAGTCTGTCGAAAGAGGCGCAATCAAACGCGATTGCCAGATCGTAACCGCCGGAGAAGGTTTTTGAAATCTTTTCAAATCCAGGCAGAAAGTCGTAGCTGCGCGGCAGATCATCGCTGACGTTTACGATTCTTACTCTCTTAGAGCCCGTTATTTGCAAAGAGTTAAACATAGCCAACGAGCTGCCCAACGCGTCCCCGTCAGGGTTGACGTGGGAGATCAGAAGCACTCTTTTTGCCTTTTCGATCGCCTCTTTGGCTCTCTCAAACATCGCCTACCATCTTCATGGAGATATCGGGCCATCTGGCCTGGTGTACCAAACTGCCGGAGCTTATCGCGTCTACGCCTGTATCGAAAAATCTCTCTATATTTTCGAGCGTCACGTTGCCGCTGGCCTCGATCAGTACCGAAAGGTTGCGGCGACTTCTATACTCGCACACCTCTTTTACCGAAGAGGGCTCCATATTGTCGCACATAATTATGTCGGCTCCCGCCTCGATGGCCTCTATCGCGGCCTCTACGCTCTCGCACTCCACCTCGATTTTAGCGGTAAAAGGGATCTTTTTTCTCGCCTCTTTTATAAAGGTTTTAAGATCTTTGATTATCTTCAAATGGGTATCTTTTAACATTAAACAGTCGTCCAACCCCATTCTGTGGTTAACTCCGCCACCGCAAAGAACAGCATACTTTTCAAACTCCCTCAAAAGCGGCCTTGTTTTTCTAGTATCCAAAATTTTTATGCCGCTGCCTTTTAGTTTTTCAACGAACATGGCGGTGTTGGTGGCGATCGAAGAGGCGTGAAGCAAAATATTCAACAAAGAGCGCTCGGCCTTTAAAATCGATATGGAATCTCCGCGAATACGGGCGATTTCGTCTCCGCTTTTGAAACGGTCCGAATCGTTTAGATGCCATTTAATATCCAAATCCACGATTTCGCCCAGCGCCGAAGCGTATTTCACGCCGGCCAAAACGCCCTCGCTCTTGGCTTTGATAACAGCCTCCGCCATACCGGCGGAAGCCACCCTCTCGAACAGATCCCCCCGTCCTATATCCTCTTTTAGAACCTCTTTAGCAAACTCTTTTTCAAACATCTCTTATCCGAAATATTCGAACATTCTCTCTAACGCCAAATTGGCCCATTTTCTGGTATCCTCCTCGATAAAGATCTCGTTAAAGGGTTTGTTGTCCCTGATAGCTCTAAGAACGTCCAGAAGATCCTCCAGTGTCGTCTCGTTCATCGTGGGACACTCGGGCTTGGTAGAAGAGAGCACATAGGTGTTTTTATCTCTGAGGCGTTTGACGAAATTGTACTCGGTGCCTACCGCAACCTTCTGTTCCGGCGGAAGAGATCTGACATAATGGAGAAGCTGGCTCGTAGAACCCACAAAGTCGGCGGCTCTGCAGACTTCAGGCTTGCATTCTGGATGAACGGCTATCTTGATTTCTGGATATCTCTTTCTGTAAAACTCGATATCTTCCGGTTCAAACAGCTGATGAACGGAACAAAAACCGTTAAAACATATGATATCCGCCTCTTTCGGATCGCACTCTCCCTCTCCTATAACGCAGGCTTTTAGCCCCATCATCCACGCTATGTTCTGGCCGAGACATTTATCAGGCACAAACAGGATCTTTTTGCCGGTCTCCACAGCCTTTTGAATTATCTTTTTGGCGCTGCTGCTTGTGCAGACCATTCCGCCCATTTGACCCACCTTGGCCTTTACTTCGGCGCCAGAATTTATATACGTTACCGGCAGTATATCCTCTTTGGCTATACCGTGTTCGATCATATATCGGACCGATTCGTCAAAATAGGCGCTGTCTATCATTCTGGCCATGGCGCAACAGGCTATTCTCGGCATCACGACCCTTTTGCTGGGATCGAGTATCTTGACGCTCTGGCCCATAAATCCCACGCCGCAAAAAAGGATAAACTCGCTGTCGCTCTCTTTGGAACGTTTCGCCAGTTCGAGACTGTCCCCGGTTATGTCGGCCATCTCGAAAACTTCGTCTTTTTGGTAGTAGTGAGCGACTATTGTGACCGAAAGCTCCTCTTTGAGTCTCCTAATCTCCTCTTGCATCTTCGAAATCTCGTTCACGCCTATCCTTTCCGTTTGCATTTAGCAACAACCCGAATTTCGTAATCATAATGTTATGTAATTTTAGCTAAAATTATCCGTAAATTTAGAAATTGACAGGAGTTTAAATCTCATGGAGTTTTTGACAAACACAAACGTACAGTTTTACATATTGGCTTATCTCGTAGGCGGGATACCCTTTGGACTGATACTGGCCAAACTGTTCGCCAAAGAGGATATAACCTCTGCCGGCAGCGGTAGCATAGGAGCTACAAACGTATTGAGAGTAATCAAAAACAAAGACCCCCGCCTGGCAAAAAAACTGGCTATCGCCACGGTGGTTCTGGACGCGTTCAAAGGGGTGGCGATAATCCTGCTGGCCAAAGCAGCGGGACTCTCGTACGCGGCTCAATGGGCCATCGCGGTTTTGGCCGTGATCGGACACTGTTTTAGCCCCTTTTTAAAGTTCGAAGGCGGCAAAGGCGTAGCCACAGGGGTCGGAGTTTTGCTAATAATGCTGCCTTTGGAAACTCTTTTGGCTATCGCGGCGTGGGCCCTTGTGGCCAAAACGACGAAAATCTCCTCTTTGGCCTCTTTGGCCGGCTTGACCGTACTGATTCTATCGAGTTTCATAATACATCCTCAGATACCTCATATCAAATCTCACGCTCCTATAATCATTATAGCGATGATAGTGGTCTATAAACATATTCCAAATATCATCAGACTGCTCAAACGGGAAGAGAAAGCGGCTATATGATAAAAATATTTATCGAAAATCTGAAATTTAAAACCGTAATAGGCATATTGGAAAAGGAAAGAAAAACGGAACAGCAGGTGGTACTGGACATTGAGATATCTTATGATCCGAAAGAGGGCTTCGTCGACTACGCACTCGTTTGCGAAATATCGAAAAACCTGCTGCGCTCCGAAAAATTCGAACTCGTGGAAGAGGCCGTAATCTCTTTGGCCGCCGAACTGAAAGAGAGATTCGACCAGATCTCGTCTATCGAAATTTCCCTTAAAAAAATAGAAATTCTAAGAGACTGCGTAGTCGGCGCAACATATTCGAAAACTTACTAAACTATCCTTCCGCCCGGTATCATAATCGAAAAAAAGATTAAAAAAAGTTGAAACTTTCTTTAAAATTTTCTAAAATTGTGATATAATCTCCTTTAAATTTGAAATAAGGAAAAGGGGACCGATGAGAATATTAATAGTCGAAGACGAAGTAACTTTAAACAAAACATTGGCGGAAGGCCTAAAGGAGTTCGGCTATCAAAGCGACGAAGCCGAAAGTTTAAAGGATGCTCTTTACTATCTGGACATTCGTAACTACGATCTGATTCTGGCGGACTGGATGCTGCCGGACGGCAACGGCCTGGAGCTGGTCAGCCAGGTGAAACAGAAAACCCCGAAAACAATCGTAATAGTACTCTCGGCCAGAGACGACAAGGACAGCGAAATAGAAGCTCTCAGAGCGGGAGCCGACGACTATATCAGAAAACCTTTCGATTTTGACGTTCTGATCGCCAGAATCGAAGCCAGACTGAGATTCGGAGGCAGCCGCATCATAGAGATCGAAGAGCTGATCATCAACCCAGAAGAGGAAAAAATAACCTACAAAGACAAAGAGATAGAACTAAAAGGAAAACCTTTCGAAGTGCTATCTCATCTGGCAAGACACAAGGATCAAATCGTATCCAAAGACCAACTGTTAGACGCGATATGGGAAGAGCCCGAACTGGTAACCCCAAACGTTATAGAAGTGGCCATAAACCAAATCAGACAGAAACTGGACAAACCTCTGGGAATTCAGACCATCGAGACGGTTAGAAGAAGAGGTTACAGATTTTGCTATCCAAAAGGAGCATAAGGGGGAAGTTCATATGGCAGTTGGTGCTGGCTTCGGCCGCACTGATAGCCATATTCTCTACACTCCTTTACAACTATATAAAACACTCTCTTTATCAGGAGATTGAAGAGGGTCTGATACGTCAGGCCAAATATATAGTTACCACGATACCGGATCAGCGCGCCGGCAGTAAAATAGACAGCTTCTACCTACAAAACACCCTCAATATCAACGTCGAGGTTATACCAAAACCTCCTCAGATAGACAGCGTCAGCTACAACGTGATCAGAGGCGGAAACAGAGTTTACGCTATCCTTTACTATCCATACAGCTTCACCGAACAGACGTATCTGAAAATAAAAAAAGATATCACCTCCATCTCCAAACTGCTGAATAAAATACATAAAATCGTTCTAATAGCCAATATATTGAGCTTTGCCTTTATCATTATATACGCCTTTTTTATCTCCAACATATTGACCACTTACATAACCAGTTTTACCAAAAAACTGGCCGATATGAACGAGAACATGCTAACCCCGATAAAGATAGAGCATCTACCTATAGAACTGCAGCCTCTGGGCAGATCCATAAATATGCTCATCAACAGAATACAGACTTTCGTCAAATACCAAAAAGAGCTCTTTATAGGAGTCGCACACGAGCTTAAAACTCCGCTGGCCGTAATGAAGCTCAAAAACGAAGTGACGCTTATCAAACAGAGAACGCCGCAGGAGTACATAGAAACCATAAAACTCAATATAAAGTCGATCAACGAAATGAACAAAATGATAGAAAACGTACTCAAAATAGGGAGACAAGAGGGAGACCACTTCGAACCGCCGGTTCAGATGGACGTTATTTCGCTGCTCAACGAAAAGGCCAACAACTACAAACTGCTGGCGGAACAGGAGAACAAGGAACTAATCACCGATCTAAAGCCGCACAAATACAAAACCACGATTCAGCCCACGCTCGTAAACCACATTCTTCAAAACTTCATTCAAAACGCCATAAAATTCACGCCCGAAGGGGGAAAAATCCTTTTAAAAAGCTACCCAGTCGAAGAGGGTCTGAAAATAGAAGTGATCGACGAAGGGCCCGGAATTGACGAGAGCCTGGATTTGTTCGCTCCCTTTAAAAGAAGCGGCGAAAAGAGCGGCGTAGGTCTGGGACTGTTCTTGGCCAAAAGCGCCGCGGACGCCATGGGAGCGCATATAGAAATCAAAAACAGAACCGACGAAACGGGAGCGGTAGCGAGCCTCGTAATCCCCTCAACTCTGGCCTGTCCCATCTGCTGACCTTTAATTTTTTATTAAGTTTATTTCAGATATAAATTTGCGATATCAATTAAACTTTCAGAGGGGGGTTGAATGTCGTTGATGATAACGGACGAGTGCATCGCATGCGATGCCTGCAGAGAGGAGTGCCCCACAGAAGCCATAGAAGAGGGCGATCCGATCTACGTAATTGATCCCGACAGATGTACCGAGTGTGTGGGATTTTACGACGAACCGGCCTGTATAGCCGTATGCCCGGTAGAGTGCATAGTACCGGATCCGGACAATATGGAGACCATGGCGGAACTGAAACTAAAATATGAACAGTTAGCCAAAGATAAAGAGGATTGATGGCCAGACGGACCGCCGTCATAGATATAGGTTCCAATTCGGTACGTATGATAATCCTCGAGCGCACCAGTCGACTCGGGTTTTATCTGTTAAACGAAGTCAAAAGCAGAGTAAGAATAAGCGAAGGTTCCTATGAAAACGGCGGTAATCTGCAACCCCAAGCCATAGAGAGGGCGATCGCCGCCCTAAAAGAGTTTTTGACCATAGCGAAAAATCTCAAAGTCAAAAAGATTCTTGCCGTAGCCACATCGGCGGTGAGAGAGGCGCCAAACAAAAAAGAGTTCTTGTCGCGTGCCAAAAAGGAGCTCAATTTAAACATAAAGGTCATCGAGGGCGAAAAGGAGGCCTTTTTCGGAGCGGTTGCGGCCATGAACCTGCTGCCGATAAACGAATGCGTCACGATCGATATAGGAGGAGGCTCCACGGATCTTGCGCTAATCAAAAACAACGAGATAAAACAGTGCGTCTCTTTGGATCTAGGAACGGTTAGATTAAAGGAGCTCTTTTTCGATAAAAAATCCACTATCAAAGAGGCTCTTGTCTACATCAAAGAGGAACTAAAAAAGATCCCTCCGGAATTCAGATCCGACACCGTCGTAGGCATAGGAGGAACTCTAAGAGCCTTGTCCAAATCTATAATGGAGTCTGATAATTATCCACTTGATAAGCTTCACGGCTTTAGCTACTCCTTTAAAGAACATCAAGGCTATATAAAAAAGCTGATCGAATCCCCAACCGGAAAACTGAAAAAATTCAACATAAAAAAAGATCGTTACGACACCATCAGAGAAGGCTGTCTGATATTTTACGAAACTGTTCGGCAAATAAGAGCCGAAACCGTAATCACCAGCGGAGCCGGAGTCAGAGAGGGCCTGTTTTTGTACGATCTGCTCAGAAACCACAACTTTAGATTTCCAAAAAACTTCAACCCCAGCTTAAAAAGCCTGCTAGATAGATTCTGTATCGATCCCAAGGCTTCGGCCTGCATCTACAGAAACAGTCTGAAGATATACGAAGCTCTTCATCACCTTTTCGATCCCGAAAAGAGATACGAAAAAGAGCTCGGCATGGCGGCTAAATTGCTAAATATCGGCATATACGTAGATTTTTACGAACACCACAAACACAGCTCTTATATCATTTTAAACGATCTAGAATACGGAGTATCGCACGAGGAGATAGCTTTGACCGCCTTGCTGGTTAGATACCATAAAAGAAAGCTCCCCTCAAACTCCTCCTTAAAAAGTTTCAAAAAGCTTCTGCCTCCTCAAAAAAAGGTCGAGTGGCTCAGCTTTATACTATCTTTGGCCGAGATACTAAACAGAGATTTAGAGTGCAGTCGATTCGAGATCCACTATAGTCGAAACTGTATAAAAATAGAGAGCGATAAAAAGCTCTATCTGGCCAAAGAAGAGATAAAGAACCTGCAAAAGCCTGCTCCTCTGGCCGTTTTGATAGATTAGAACTTCGTTCCCATACTAAACTCGAAAGAAGAGGTCCTGTCTCCCGGCTCGTTGTCCAAAGGAGAGGCGAAAATCAACTGTATCGGTCCCATTGGAGAGAGCCATTCGATAGCCACCCCTGCACCGCTTCTTTGAATTTCGCTTAGAGAGTTCTCCCCGATCATTCCGTAATCGTAAAAGAAGGTCAATCTCATTCGCGCAGACTCTATTAGCGGAATACTGGCCTCTATAGAATTGGAAAAGGTTACCTTGCCCCCTATTAGTCTATCCTGATCATCTTTCGGAGAGAGCGATCCTGATGAGTATCCTCTGACGCTTCTGATACCGCCGATATAGAACTTTTCGTTCACCGGCAGATATCCCAGATCGGAGATAAATCCGCCTCTGGCCTTATATCGAAGAATCAGATCGTAGTCTATAATATCCTCCAGACCGTAATAGTAGGCGAATCTGGCAAAGTTTTTGAGATATTTGTCATCTCCTCCAATGCCGGCGTACTCCAGCGAATAGCTGGCCGCCATCCCCTCTCTGGGAACGTAGTAATCGTCAGTATTGTCCCAATAAAGAGTCGGCATGATAGAGCTCTTTATAAATCTTCCCTCGGGGAAATAGATGCTGTCAAACGTCACGTCGCTGAGCTCGTTGACTTCATATTTATAAGTGATAGAGCCTCTTAGATGTCTGGTAAGCTGTTTTCCCACTCCAACCGAAGCGCCGTATCTTTTTTGAGTGTAATCGTAAGATTCGTAGGTGGTATTGTACAGATTCAGACTCAGACTATAATCGCTGTCGTATATCCTGGGATTGTATATTCCCAGATTGAACCTCAGCGATCTTCTGGAGTTGTCTACCGATAGAGTCGTGTTGATACCGCTGCCGAATATGTTTCGGTCGGATATGCTGGCATTTACGATTACCCCCTCGTATGATCCGTATCCGCCCCCGATCATGATGTTTCCGGTAGGCATCTCCTTGACCTTGACCAGCAGATCTATCTGATCTTCGCTTACTCTGCGCTCTTCTATCGTAACATCCTGAAAAAAGCCGGTTCGCCTGAGGGCGTTTTTAGAGTCCCTAAGATCGGTCAGACTATACAGATCCCCCGGAGCCAGATAGATCTCGCGCCTGATAACTCTATCGAGCGTCCTTTGGTTGCCTGAAATGATCACGTCTCTGATATAGACCTTTTTACCGGGAACTATCGTAAACTCCACTACGGCGGTATGATCTTTCTCGTTCTTTTTGAAATCCGGTATTACCCTGACATAGGCATAACCAAGATCGGCGATCTTCTCCTTGATCTTTTGCATATCCTTGCGGAGCTTTTCGATATTGAATATCTTCCCTTTTTGCAGCTTTAGATCTTTGCCCAGCTCCTTTGGATCTATAACCTGCTTTGTCATAAATATCTTTATATCGGCTACCCTGTATGGTTTTCCCTCGAAAATATGGTATGTAAGTTTAGCTTCATAATTGTCAAAATCCACCCTCAAAAAGGGATTGCTTACTTTGGCGTCTAAAAAGCCCTCGCGCATATAGAGATCTTTTATTCTGGCTCTGTCGTACTCCAGTTGATCCAGCTTCACCTCCCCGTCGTCGAATCCCCACATCCATCCGAGAAAGTCGCGCTCTCTATTGGCAATCACCTCTTCTATCTCATCCTTGTCGAAAGCCTTCGCGCCGCAAAGATTAAGATTTTTAATAATTATGTTCTCCCCCTTGTTGACTATAAAATCCACCTCCACGCTGCCGTTTGGCAAATTTTTGATTTCTGTCTCAACGACCGTATCGAAATATCCCTCCTGAGTAGCTCTTTGCACGATTTTGGCTTTAGCCTCTTCTATCTTCTCCTCGTCGAAAATATCGCCCTTTTTAATACCTAGTATCTCCGGCAGTTCCTTCTTTTTGCTCTCGAGATATCCTGTTATGTCGACTTTGGAAATCACCGGTTTTTCGACAAAATGAAATGTAACGACCCCGTCTTTTTCGGTTACCCAGATATCTTTGAAATAACCCAGCTCGAAAAACTTTTTGATGGCTTTGTCGATCTTTTCTATATCCAACCGCGAACCGGCATGCAGTCCGACGGTCTCCTCGGCTATGGTGGGGGAGAGATGAACCAGCCCTTCGAATCTGATCTCCTTGATCTCCTTGGCGTGCAAGGAGATGAGGGCGCTTATCAAAAGAGGCCAAAAACCCTTTTTCATTTTTTTCCTTAGAATAGGTAGAATATTCAAATTTAGGGGTAAGTTTACCAATATTTTAATTAATATTGATTAAAAGCGACGATGCTATAATAATGCGAAATATTTTTTGGGGAGTGCGATGGTTGCCGGAGTAGTTGGACTGGGATTGATGGGGGGATCTTTGGCTTTGGAGCTAAAGGAGCTGGATTTCGTCAAAAAGGTTGTCGGTTACGACAAGAACGAAAAACATAAAAAAGAGGCCCTCGAATTAAAACTGATCGAAGAAGCCGTGGATCTGGATACCATACAAAAGTGCGATCTTATAATTTTGGCCATTCCGGTAGAGGGGATCATAGAGACTCTAAAAAGTTTCAAAAATATAAAAAGCGACTCCACGATAATAGATCTGGGCAGCACCAAAGAGAAAATAGTAAAAAGCGTTCCCGAAAAAATCAGAAAAAATTTCGTAGCCGCCCATCCGATGACCGGAACGGAAAAGTTCGGTCCCAAAGCGGCCTTCAAAGGGTTGTACAAAGACAAAATAGTAGTCGTTTGCGATATCGAAAAGAGCGGAGAACATCAAAAAAACGTGGCCATCAGACTCTTTGAAAGTATTGGTATGCAGATAGTCTACATGGAGGCGGCCGAACACGACCGGCACGCGGCTTATATCAGCCATCTGCCGCACGCTATCAGCTACGCTCTGGCAAATTCGGTGCTGGGCCAGGAAGATCCTAAAAGCATTTTAATTCTGGCCGCCGGAGGGTTCAAAGATATGAGCAGACTGGCAAAGAGCTCCCCAAAAATGTGGAGCGACATCTTTAAACAGAACAGAGAAAATCTGTTAGACTCTATCGACTCTTTCAAAAAGGAGCTAAAAATCGCGGAAAATCTGCTCAAAGAAGAAAACTGGGAAGAGCTCAGAAAGTGGATGGAAAAGGCAACTACCCTTCACGATATTCTCTAGATCTCTCCTCCAGTAACTTTTTCAATCTTTTTCTATCTATTCTGTTTTTCCCGTTTTTATAAATATTTTCATAAAGCTCTTTTGCGAAAAGATACAGTTCGTCACTGCCGTTAGAACGGGCCAGAGTTTCCATTAAGAGCCTCTTGTCGCTCTCTATTTTCGGCACTTTTTTTCCTTTTTTTGAAAAGTAGAGCGCCACTAAAAGAGCGACAGCGGCCAAAACCGCCGCGAACAGAAAGCCTGCCATGAAATAGATCCACCTATTTTTGTTTTCAAAAAGCGCTGGTCGATCGCTTTTTAACGGCTCGGTTCCTAAAACCTCCACCGATATCGGCTCTGAAGACAAAAGCGAGATTTTGCCTCTAGATGGATCGAAAAATTTTAGCTTTAACGGTCCTACGGTAAAGTTTTCATCCGAAACGATCGAAAATTTCTGAATAAAAGTGACGTTTAGATCATCTTCGTAAAACTTTTTTATCTTTTTCGGCACATCCGAATAGACTATGGCGTTTTCTACCGGCAAATCGATATTTTCCAGATTTTCTACGTTTCCTCTACCTTGAATTTTAACGCTTACATTTACTGGTTCGTTTGGTTTGGTTTTTGTTTTGTCGATATCTACCGAAAGAGAAAAAACGCCTATTAAATCCACATTCTCGGGCAACTCTTTGACACTAATAAGCAGTTCGTTCGTCTTTAGGCTCCTCCATTTGGAAAATTCGACTATGCCGCCCACGGAGTCTTCGCTCATCGAAGGCGTAGCTATCTGCAATGTGGCCGGAGATATTCTCAGCAAACCGCTTTTTTGAGGAAAAACGACGTATTTTAGCTCTTTTATAAAATATTTTTTCGTTACCAGCAATAAATTGTTGGTTCTGTCTTGATCTACCCTCTCCACCCAAAAGTCGTAAAAAACGGGCGGAGTAAACCTGTAATCCACCACCTCAACGTCCCTTTTTATCTTCAGTCTGAGAGTAACCAGAATACTTTCGCCGACGTAGGCCTCTTTTTTGTTGGAATAGAGTTCAAACACTATATCTCTCTCTTTTACTCCGACCCTTTGGATATCTATCTTTGCGCAGTATAGAAGATCGGCTAAAAAAAGATACGTCAAAAAAAATATAAAAGCTCTACCAAGGTTTTCCAAAATCTTCTCCTTTGGAGTTTTCGTCTTTGATCAAAAGGCTCTCTTGGGGAATCTTTTTGACTTTTGAGAGCCACTTGCGCTCCTCTCTGTCGCTGATAAATCTGTTATCGGCTCTGTTCGATACGCTTTTGGCGCTCTTTTTAGCCCCTTTTGATCTATCCTTTTTGGGCGAGCTTTTTCCTCCTTGATTGTCAACTCCTTCCTTTTTGTCCTCCTGTCTGTTTCGGGAACCACTTTTTGCCGAATTTTCACTTTTTTTCAGCATCCGCTCCGCCAGTCGCAAATTGGCTTGGGTATCTTGATCCTCTTTGATGGCCAGAGCCTTTTTGTAACTCTCTATAGCCGATCTGTAATCTTTTAACATAAAAAAGGCGTTTCCCATATTGTGGAGCTTGTAGTACTCCAGCAACCTGTTTGGCGTCTCTATCATTTTGTAGTATTTTATCGCCTCTTTATACCTTTTGGCCTTATAAAGAGCGTTTGCCAGATCGTAATACGCGTAGGGACTCTTTTTGCTACGGGCTACTTTTTCAAAATATTCGACCGACTTGGGGAAATTCCCCTTTTTATAATATTTTTGCGCCTGTTCTATATCCCTAAAATCCAATAAAAAGGCGTAGCTCTTTGTGGAGGCAAAAGCGATCAACGTAATACAGAGCACCGCGACTCCCCCTCTGCCCGGCGGAGAGAAGAAAACCGCCGCCATCAGAACGATAGAAAAGGGCAGCAGATATACAAAAAGCTCTCTGTACTCCCTAACTCTTATTTCGCGCTCCGAACCGCCTAGACCGTTTAGCGTAAAAAGCAGCCTATCTATATCTTTCGAGGAGAGCGAAGCCTCGATAAAACGGCCGACACCTTCTGACTCAAGAAGATTTCCCAGCTCAAAATTGAGTCTCGAAATAACTATATTCGATCGCGAATCTTTCATATATCCGTCGCCATCCGGCACCGGAGCGCCCCTTAAAGTGCCCATTCCCCAAAAATAGAGTTCTATACCTTTTCGTTTCAAAAGAGACACTATCTTTTCGTTTTCAGCGATCTCGCCTCCGTCGCTAAGGAGTAAAACCCTCTTTTTCTCTTCCTTTTTCAACAGCGAGGCCGCGCTATTTATAGCCGCGCTCAACGAAGTTCCTTTTAGAGTGACGCTCTCTGGATTGATATGTTCGACCAAAAAAGCTACGGCCCCAAGATCCTCGCTAAGGGGAGAGACCACGAACGCC
Organism: Campylobacterales bacterium; assembly: GCA_027065825.1. GTDB lineage: Bacteria > Campylobacterota > Campylobacteria > Campylobacterales > Nitratiruptoraceae > Nitrosophilus_A. The sequence continues at coordinate 41,065 of JAMONM010000031.1, forward strand.
TCAGAACTAAAAGCCACTACGCCTACTCTGAATCCTTGCGCCTTTTTTAGAAACTCAATCAGTTTTCGTTTTGCGAATCTGATTCTATCTGGATATAGATCACGGGCTCTCATCGAAGGCGAAATATCTATCGCCACTACCAAAGGAACGCTCTTTTTTTTCAGAACCCTCTCTCCTTTGTCCACCACGGGTCTTGCCAGGGCCAAAATCATAAAGCCCAGAGCCAAAAAAAGCATAACGAGTTTTACGTTCTTTTCCAGGCCCCTCTCTATCCTGATTTTTTTTAAAATCTCTTTGTCAAAAAATCTCTCGATTTCGCTTTTGTTCGTCAATACAAGATACAGCAAAACCAGCGAAGGCAGAAGCATCAAATATACAAATTCGAAACTTAAAAACTCCATCTAAACTCCGCGTCTGGAATAGTAGTAGATATACAAAAGCAAAAAAATGGTAGCCAAAAATAGCGGATAGATATAAAATCTATCCACTTTGATAAACCGAGTCTGCTTGATTTTCGATTTTTCCAAAGCGTCGATCCTTTTATACACCTCTTTTAAATCCTGAGCGTATCCGGCGAAAAAGAACTCCCCTCCGCTTTGATCAGCCAGAAACTTTAAATACTTTTTGTTTATCCCTTCCTCATCTCCTATGGCGATGGTATATATTTTGACCGAGTGCTTTTTCGCCATCTTTGTTATGGCCTCAGGCGGCACTCTGCCAGCAGTATCGTTCCCGTCGGTGAGCAAAATCACTATTTTTGATCTGGCTTCTCCTTTTTTCAGCAACTCTATGGAAAGGGCCAAAGCGTCGGTTATAGCCGTCTTTTGTCCCGCAACGCCTATTTGCAGGAAATCTATCAGTTTGGATAGAAACTCTTTATCGAAACTCAAAGGCGAAGCCGCATAAGCGAAAGAGCCGAATACAACTACCCCCAAATTGTCGTTTTCTCTTCTTTTTATAAACTCTTTTATCAGCTCCTTGACCACCTCGAATTTGTTTCTATCCAGCCGTGTTGGGTCAAACCCCTTCTCCCTCATGGAACCGCTGGCATCTATCGCAAGTACAATATCGTATCCCGGTTTTTTCACCTCATAAGAGGAGTCTCTCTTGATCGGCGACGCCAACGCCACTACCGTTAAAAAGAGAGCCGAATATTTCAAAAACTCCAAAAAAAAACTTTTCCCTCTGCCCACTTTTTTGATCAGTCTCAGATTGGAAAAGAGCAAAGCGCTCTCTTTGGCCTGACAAAATTTAGCGCACAAAACAAAGAGCGGCAAAAGCAGCAACACCCACGGATACTCGAAACCGAAACTACTCATCTACGATCTTTATAAAAAGATTTATCAGCTGTATTGTCTCTCTATCCATAGCGGGTACTCTCTTTTTATACTTGTATCTTCCGAGCCTTTTGACCAGTTCCTCGAATATTTCCAGACTCCTATCGTCGTAAATAAGCTCTCTGCCGTATTTTGTAATTTTATAAGCGGCTCTTTTGGAGTCTTTAAAATCGAGCTCTTTCAACTCTTTTATCATCATTTTTTTTTCATCAATCCTCTTTTTAAATAGCAAAACAAAAAGCTTATAAAATAAAAACGCAAAAGCGAAAAATCCCAAAAGGAGCGCCGCAAGATATGCGAAAAAGGAAAAATCGGGAATTTCCAACAAAGGTTTGATATCTCTTAACTCAGACATTATCCGAAAAACCTTAACAGTTTCGCAAAAGGCTTGTCATGGGTATAGATTTTCAAAAATCTGATTCCGGCTTTTTTTAGATGTTCGTAAAGTTCGAAATCTCTTTTTTTGAGCTCTTTTTTATAGTTGCTCACTACCCTCGAATCTAGATCCATCGTCATACTCTCCCTGCCGCCAGGATCGAGCAACGTCACAAACCCTAGTTCGGGAGGGGACTCTTCCATTTCGTCTCTGACGATCACCGCGACTACCTCATGCTTTCTAGCCAACACTCTCATATCCGAAAAATCGAGAAAATCCGCCAAAACAAATATCAAAGAGCGTCTTTTTATCCTAAAGAGCCTCTCGATCATGACATCGTAATTCCCCGTTTTTCCCAAAGGGGAAAAACTCCCCATACTTTCGCAAAACCTCGTAACGCCCGCAGAACTTTTTGTGGGCTTGAAAAAACCGTACTCCCTATCGGCAAAAATAAATCCGCAAAATCTGTCTCTGTTTTTAATCGCCGAAAATCCTATCAGCGCCGCGATATAGACCATCTGATCCCTCTTGAGAACTCTGGATCCGAAATAGGTTCCCCCGTCCAACATCGCGGCCAATACTACGTTTAATTCCCTTTCTTCTTTGAATATTTTCACATAAGGCTTTTGCAGTTTTGCACTAATTAACCAATCTATCTTTTTTACGTCGTCGCCGTATTGATACTCTCTGAGCTCTACAAAATCGAATCCCTCTCCACGAAAAATCGAGGGATTGTTTCCGGGAATCTCGCTAAAAACCTTTCTTTTGGCCTTTATAATCAGTTTTTTTACGCTCTTTTCCAATATCTTCCCTTACGGAATAGGAACGTTTTTTAAAATCTCTTCCACAAGTTGGTCGCTGTTTATCTCCTCCGCCTCGGCTTCATAGCTCAAAATCAGTCTATGCCGCAAAACCTCTTTGGCTATATAGGCGATCTCCAGCGGCGTAACGTGATCGAGACCTCTTATATATGCCAAAGCTTTGGAAGCTTTGTACATATCTATGGTGGCTCTAGGACTGGCGCCGTACATAATGTGAGATTTTATGTGATTTAGACCGTATGATTCGGGCTCTCTAGTGGCAAAAACCAGATCGACTATGTACTCTTCGAGCTCTTTGTCTATATGAACCTTTTTAACGGACTCTTTCAATTTGCGTAAATCCTCTTTTGAGGCTACGGGCTCTATCTCTTCGAATGATTCGTTTGCCACCCTTTGGGCTATACGCAGCTCCTCCTCTTTGGTATTGTAGCTTACTACCGTTTTCAACATAAATCTGTCCAACTGAGCCTCGGGAAGCTCATAGGCGCCTTCGCTCTCAACCGGATTTTGAGTCGCCATAACCAAAAAAGGGGACTCTATAGCAAAACTCCTCTCTCCTATGGTAACCTGCCTCTCTTGCATAACCTCCAACAGCGCCGACTGTACCTTCGCAGGCGCCCTGTTTATCTCATCCGCCAGCAAAAGATTCGTAAAGACCGGGCCTTTTTTGATTCTAAATTCGTTTTTGACAGGATCGTAAATCTCCGTACCGGTAATGTCGCTAGGCAAAAGATCGGGCGTAAACTGGACTCTTTTGAAATTTAACCCCAAACTCTTGGCAAGAGCGTTAACGGTAGTCGTTTTCGCCAAGCCTGGCACACCTTCCAAAAGAATATGCCCTTCGCACAAAAGACCTATTAAAAGACTCTCTATCATCCTCTCTTGACCGATTACTACTTTTTGGACCTCTTGTTTTATTCTTGCTACGATTTCGTTCATGCAATCTCCAGGATGGATAGTTAAAAAAATTATAAAACAAAGAGGCTTTGAAGCGCCTTGAGAGGTTCGGATATATTAAAACGCCTACTGGCGAGTTTTACAGTATGGGCATATTTTGGCGGCAATAGGAACGGACATGGCGCATTCGGGACAGTTTTTATGGGTAGGCTCGGAAGGAGCTTCGCGCTCCTCTTTTTTTAATCTGTTATACCCTTTGATAAACAAAAATACCACAAAACCCAAAATCAAAAAAGATATAAAATCGTTTATAAAGAGCCCATATTTTATAGCCGGAGCGCCGGCGTCGCCGAGTTCTTTTAAAGAGGCGTACTCCTTTCCGTCGAGAGCTATAAAAAGATTGGAAAAATCTATATTGCCTAGCAATTGACCTATAGGAGGCATAACAACGTTGTTTACGAAAGATTTAACTACGGTAGCAAAAGCGGCACCGAATATAAAACCAATCGCCATATCTACGGCGTTTCCTTTTATAAGAAAAGTTTTAAACTCTTTAAAAAATCCTTTCATCTCATACCCTTTTTATAAATATCACAAAATAATTATAACAAAAAAATTAAGTTTTGTCACAAAAAAGAGGTATTAATAGTATTAATATATGAGAGTAAAAATAAAACGAATAGTATCAGCTTCTCGACTCTGTAAAATTTACATCGATGCTTATTTTGAACGAAATTTCGAATAAAGTTTTAATATGAAGTTTTTTACGTAAGTTAATCGGAGCAAAAAACCTTCGGACCGGCGCCGACCTACTTTTCCACGCCCGAGGGGCGCAGTATCATCAGCGATGCGGAGCTTAGCTTCTAGGTTCGAAATGGAGCTAGGCGTTTCCTCCGCTCTATAGGCACCGG
>JAMONM010000032.1 GCA_027065825.1 Campylobacterales bacterium
CTTCGATAGTTTTCGTATCGTTTAGTTGTGGATTCGCCGCGACCGTTTCTCTCCCGGCCGCAAAATTGCTATGGTCTTGCGTAGAGCCTATACTACAGCCGCAATCTTTACACATCGACGCTCCTTGGTGAATAATTATTCAATTATACTATAAATCCCAGTCATGTAAATGGTAATGAGAATGGGTGATCCCTTTGTGGGCATGTTTGTGTTTGTGTAAAAACCTAGCTCTTTTTAGCAACTCGAAATCGCCCAAAAACCGCTCCAGATCGCCATCATAAACCACTCTCCCCTCGCCCAGCACCACGACTCGCTCGCCGAATTCTGGCGCCAAACTGAGATTGTGCGTGGAAACCACCATGGTTACTTCCAGCTCCTGAAGCAGATCTATCAGCCATCCGGTTGTAGGCGGATCGAGATTCGACGAGGGTTCATCCATCAGCAAAAATTCCGGCTCTGTGGCTAAAATAGCCGCCAAAGCCACCTTTTGCCGCTCTCCTCCGCTAAGATAATGGGGAGGTTTCTCCAGATACCGTTTTATTCCGAATTTTTCCGCAATTTCATATACACGCTCTTCCACATCGTCAAAACCGAACTCCCTAGGGCCGAACGCTATCTCCTCGTAAACGGTGGGATTAAACAGCATAGCCGACGGATCCTGCATCAAAAAGGCCACCTCTTTTCTAAAAAGAGGCGCGATTTTTTTAAACTCCCTCTTGGTTATCTTTTTGCCTTTGTATATATAGCTACCCTTTTGGGGATAGATCAAAGCGTCCAAAATTTTTAACAGAGTACTCTTCCCGCTGCCGTTAATTCCCAGCAAAACTATTCGCTCTCCTTTGGAAACGGTAAAACTGAGATCTTTTAGTACCTCATGCTCCCTGCCCTGAAAATCACGGTATCGATAACACACATCTTTTAATTCAATCATCCAAAAAACCCCGACTTCTCATTCCGAGCGTAATCTCTTCGGAGCTATAGAGGCTCTTTTGCAAAAATTTAAATCCCATGCTCTTTAACGCCTTTATCCAATAAAAGAAGCTCTCTTTGGCCCACCTGGAACGAACCGCCATCCAAAACTCCTCAAAATCGTTACGATACTCCCTGATCAAAGAAAAAGCCAGATGCAGGGCCGTCGCCGCCTTTTTAGGCAGTATCATAAAAAAGTTTACGCTGGAGGCGACCCAAAGTCCCAAAAAAAGTAGCAAAAAAAGCCTCAAATTAAATAGAAGCAAAAATTCGGCGTCGACTCCCTCCATAAAACCGTACAAAACGGTAACTACGACACCGAAAAGCAGATAAGGCAAAAACGCCCTCTTTAACAGAGCCGCCCTATCCTTAACGAGTAAAAACACAAAAAGCAACATCATCAGCAAAACCGCAGGATCGTTTACAAATCCGCTCCCCACGGCCGCCGTCAAGTACCCTAAAAATTTCAACCTATCGTACATGAGCAACCCGCGGATAGAGATATCTATAAAGGGCAACAGTAACTGCCCCTTCTACGCAACCGATAATTAGGTGCGGAATCGCCAGCGCCGGCACCGTAACGCTCAAATCGAAAGGGAAAAACCCTTTATCGCCGTGCGGCAAAAGAGTCTGTATTCCCAAAACCGTCGCTATAAACAGCGAAGAAGAAACTACGGACAGGACAGTCGCCACAAAAATAGCCAGGGTCTGCGCAAACTTTTTCAACAGGGCATAAACAGCGTAGGCCGTAAAGCTCCCGATAAAAGCTATCGCCAAGATATTGACGCCTAAAACCAAAATTCCGCCTTCGGCAAAAATCAGAGCCTCTACCGTCAACACCAGAGTGAACGCCAAAAAGCTACGCCACGGGCCAAAGAGTAGAGCCATAAGGGCGACTCCCTGCAGATGGGCGCTGCTGCCGCCTGGTAGAGGAATTGCGACCATCATAAATACAAATCCCAAGGCCGACAGAGCGGCGATATACGGTATCTGTTCGCTTTCAAAGCCCACCCGTCTCATTCCGTACCAGACCAAAGCGGCAGCCGCCACATCGGCCGGAACATAGGTGATAGGGGATAAAAAACCGTCCGGAATGTGCATAAAAAATCCTAAAAAAGCGTTGAAAAGGTAAATAAAAGCCTATACCGCTCTTTTCCTTCGCTGCCCTGCTGGAGCTCCTCTTCGTTCAATCTGGTCCAAACCGGCAGCTTTATTCCCGCAGCCGCGCTGACGCTGTTATAGAAAAGCCGTATACCTAACGTATTGTACAAAATCTCTCCTCCGGTAGCCAACTCCTCGACTCCGTTAAACCGATCCCTATCCAGATAGAGATAGTTGGCCTCGATGTTGAAATCAAGTCGCATTTTTGCCGATCTATCCGTGTAAAAGCGGTATGTAAGGGCGGCGTTGGCTCTCAGTTCGTCCGCAAACTTCACACGAGTTCCGTCGCTATAGGTATGTTCCGTAAAAGTGTTGTAGGAGCTATCGAGCACCATAGTCCACCGGTTTCCGAACCATTTGGTAGCGCTTAGACCGATCATATATGAAGGCGATCCGAAACTTAGCTGCAATCCGGCATCATACAAAGAGCCGTCGACCCTTTTTAATTCACTGTCGCCGGTCGGAAGCGTCAAATTGAAAAAGAGGGTAAAATGCCAATCTTCCAGATCGTCCAGGCTCTCGTTTTGAGGAACCAGCATAAAACCCTCATCGTATTTAAACCCCAAAACGCCCATCAAATTGAGATCGTGAAAACCGCTGGTTTCAACCCCGTTTTCTTGACTCTTCGTATAATAGGGGAAAAATATGTATCCGCTAAAATAAGAACTAAACCCGTACCCTAAACCGTACATCCAATAGTAACTCTCCTCCATCTCATCGTCCAAAGCGGGCGTATACTTCTCGTAGTTCGCATAATCTAGCTTTAAATAGCCCAAAAAACTCCCCTTTGGAAGCATCGAAGAGCTCGTTGTCTCCAGAGGAGCGCCGGGGCCCTCCAGACCGGCCACCCCCAAAGAAGCCACCCCGTGATGCGCGAACATCGCCGCCGGCAACAAAAATAGAAGAGTCTTTTTCATGAATATCTCCTTTTGTAAAAAAGAAATTGAAAAATAGCGAAAAGCCCCAAAATGATTCCTATTCCTATCA
>JAMONM010000033.1 GCA_027065825.1 Campylobacterales bacterium
AAAACCAGAGCCCGCAAGGAGAACGATGTATGGTTTTTTTCGGTTTTGACGGCATATATATCTTTGGCGATCGCTCTAATTTGCGGCTTTTTATATCTGCTGTCAGCCGATTACAGGCCTCTTTTATACGGGGCAGTTTGGCTGTTTTTTATCGGCTTTTTGGGATTTTTGATTAACGGCCATCTATTCAAGATAGTTCCTTTTTTGGTATGGTTTCACAAATATTCCGACAAAGTAGGCAAAGAGAGGGTTCCTATGCTGAGCGAAATGTATCCTAAAAAGAGCGCTTACTATCAGTTCGGTTTTTCATTGGCGGCGGCGGTGTTGGGGTTTTTGGCGCTGCTTGGCGGCAGCGGCTCTCTTTTCAAAGCCGCTGCGGCGTTTTTGTTTGTGGGAGCTGTGTATATGGCGTTGGCTCTAAAATGGATGTTAAAATATCCGAACGAAATATAGGGGGAGTGCAGAAATGGCTACAGTAACCAAGGATCAGGTATACGAGGCGATAAAAACCGTAATCGACCCGGAAGTCGGTTTCAATCTTGTGGATATGGGCCTGATTTACGATGTAGAGATAGACGAAAACAACGACGTGCATGTTAAAATGACTCTTTCTACGAGGGGATGTCCTCTTCATCAAATGATGCAGCAGTGGGTGAAGGAGGCGGTTGAACGAATTCCTGATGTAGGCGAGGTGAGCGTCGAGATCGTATGGGATCCGCCTTGGAACATATCGATGGCCAGCGAAAACGTTAAAAAGGCGCTGGGAGCAGGTTGATTGAAGGCTGTTTTTCGGGAGTTGAGACATCTTTACGGAGCGTTGATTCTCTTTTTTTATTATATGAAATGGCCTATTTTGATCGGTTGGCCGCTGTTATATTTTTATCTGGATTTCGAGGATAATTTATATATGGATATTTTATGGGCGATCTCTTTGGTTTTGGCCCTAAAGGATATCGCCCTCATGTTTGTCAGATTTAAAAAAGGAGAGAGACTTTGGAGATAACTTTAAAGACAAAGATTTACGATCTGATTAGCCGTTATCCTTTTATGGAAGATAAGCTAATAGAGATCAATCCGAAATTCAAAAAATTGAAAAACCCTGTTTTAAAAAGAACCGTGGCGAAGATCGCATCCATCAAACAGGCGGCGAAAGTTGGAGGCATGGATCCTGTCGAGCTTTTGAATTTGATAAGGGCAGAGGTGGGACAGCCTCCCGTTACCCTATCTATAGATGATGAGCCGGAAGATATGGAGGTTCCAAAATGGGTTAGAGAGGTGCCAAAAGCCGAGTTCGACGGTAACGAACTGCTGGACTCGGGCAAAAATCCTCTCGGCGAGATAACCGAGAAACTAAAAGAGTTGCCGGCAGGTTCTGTAGTGCTGCTAAGGACCGACTTTAAACCGGAGCCCCTTATAGAGGAGATGAGAAAGAGGGGCTTCTCGGTATATTCCGATCGGGGTAGCGATGAGGAGTATCTAACCTATATTAAAAAAGAGAGTTAGGAGATATCGATCATTCGTTCTCTTAACGAGAGATCGGTCAATATCCTTTCCACTCTCTCTTGCCAAAGACGTCTAAAGAGAGCCTCCTCCTCTTTGGTAGCTATGCCGCCAAGGCTCTTTTGCATTAACTCCTGTTGCCTTGGATCCGGAGCCACTGCCGGCGTATATGAGATATCCACGTAATCTTTCGTATCGACTCTTTGGAGTCTGATCTCTTTTGGAATATTTTGGGAGTAGTGTAGCTTGCCGGCTCTGGAAAATCTGCCGCCTATGCCTTTGAATCCGCTTTCATCGTTTACTCCGCAGATAAAAGCGATCGTATTTCCTATCACTCCGGTTACCCCTTCGGTTTTCGGGTTTTGTACCATTACGGCAACCTCTCCTCTAACGGGCAGAGTGTCGCGATAGAGCTTTTTAAGGCCTTCCATCGCCATCAGATAGGCTCCGGCTACCGTTGGACACGAATGTCCGGCGAACTTTACCACATCCAAATAACAGATCTCCATCTCGCCGTTTTCTACCGCTCCGAGAAAATCGGCTAACGGATCATATAGCTTTATTTTTTCGACTCTGTCGAAAAACTCCGGGTATTTCATCGCCTCTCCTTGATTGAAATTTGGCTAATGATATCGAAAATGGGTTTTTGATATAATGACATACATCAAAAGGCGGGGTATGACGAGAGAAGCAAAACTAGAGGATCTAAAGGGCCTATTTCTCTTTCGGAATCTTTCTGACGCTGAACTGCAAAAAGCCAAAGAGTTTATTTTAATAAAAGATTATGCCGCCAAAGATATCATATATTACGAGAACGATCTAAAAAAGCAGCTATATTACCTAAAAAGCGGCCACGTCAAGGTATACAAAGTCGATCGATTCGATAACGAGATTTTTCTTTACGATATCGAAAGCGACAATATGATCACTAAAATCAGCTCCTTGGAAGACGACGCTATCAACTGCTTTGGCAATATAGAGTGCCTGGAGCCTTGCGAAGTACTGATTATAGATTACGAAGAGTTTAAAAAGTTCTGTATAGAGCATCCGCATATTCTTTTGAGGGTAGTGGAGATTTTCGCCAGAAGAAATCAGATTCTAGAATGTCTGATCAACAGAGAACTGGTTTACGACGGCGTGGCAAAGGTGGCTTTTTCTCTGATAAACGATCTTGATACTTTTAACAGGCTCAAAAAGCAGGAGATAGCCTACAGACTAAATATTCAGCCCGAGACTCTCTCTAGAATCTTGAAAAAACTGGTAAAAAAAGAGTTGATCAAAAGCGAACACGGAATAATAGAGATAATCGATCCTGAAGGCCTAAAAGAGATATACGAATAAGGATTTTTCGATGAAAAAGATAACCTCCCAGATCAAATTTATAGGCGGAGCCCTCTCGTTGGTAATCATAGCTATAGTCGCCTCCGTTATTTACATCAACCAAAAGAGCAAACACGACTCTGTGGTCATCAACGTTGCCGGCAAAGAGAGAATGCTAACTCAAAAGATCAGCAAGGAGGTGTTCAGATTAAAGACCGCTACCAAAATCGATCTGAACGAGCTAAAAGAGGCCACGGAGCTTTTTGAAAGAAATCTCGAGGCTCTGATATCCGGGGACGAAAGCAGGGGTATATATCCGCCGCCCACTGCGGAGATAAAAGAGCAGTTGATCCGCGTAAAAAGGTTGTGGACTCCGTTTAAAAATCGAGTCGAAAGATTTCAACAATACCTTTTGCAGACCGAACAGGAAAAGAGTTTCGTATTTGAAAACAACGATTTTTTACTCGAGATCTCCGATAGAGTCGTCAAAGAGATGGTCAAGGCCCAGATAGAGCCCGGCTATGTGGATCTAGCCGGTAGGCAGCGGATGCTGAGTCAGAGGATGATGTATTTTTTGCTGCTTTATCTCAACGAACCGCAACCAAGTTTTTACAGAATCTTTTACGAAACCCTCCATCTGTACGAACAGACGATCAAACGCTTTCACGAGGATCCTTATTTGCTTGGGAACGAAGAGCTAAAAAAGGTTTTGGAGAACAATTTTGCTTTTTGGAAGGTCTACTCCTCCCACGCAAAGAGACTGATAGAGCTCCAGGCGAAACTGAACGATACGGTAGGGTATATAGCTCAGTTTAACAACGTATTGTTAAACGGAATGGATCAGGCTGTTACCATGTATACGATCTATTCGGAAAAACAAAGAACTCTGTTGCAGGATATAGAGAATATTTTGGGAATGATAGCGATCGTGATCATGTTCTATTCTTTTTTCCTCATAAGAAACATCCAAAAACATTTCGAAGAGTTTTTAGAAAAGTCCAAAACTTTTGCCTCGATAGACAAAGAGGATCCAAAAATATGCGAACATGCGGACGAATTGACTATAGCCTCGAAGCGGCTTGAGAATTTTATAAAAAAGGTTGACAAAATGATCATAGACGCCAGAGAGGCTATCAAAACCTCTGAAACTCTGGCCAAAGAGCTGGGAGACGTGGGAGAGATTATAGAAAAAAACACCGGAGTCATCGATCGCAAACAGAAAAATGAACTAGAAAAGTATCTCGACACCAGCGAGGATCTGGCCATTCAGTCTCTGGAAGATCTGGAAAAGAGCGCCAAACTTTTGCAAAAGCTGCACGAAAATCTATCGAACATACTCGACAAAACCAAATAGACTCAGTTTTGTCACTGCGATGTCATCAAACGAGATATAATTTATCTTAAATATTTTAATAATTTTCTATTATTATTTTGACTCAAGTCAAGGAGTAATCCATAAAAAATTTATAAAATCTTCCTTGTAAATCTAACAGTTGCCTTTTGGCAAATCTTCAAGAGGAGGAATATATGGCACTTAGTCGTAGAGATTTTCTAAAGAGTAGCGCCGCTGCCGCTGCTGCAAGTGCTGTGGGCCTGAGTGTCCCAAAAGAGCTGGAGGCCGCGAGCAAGAACGCGGAGTCCGGATGGAGATGGGACAAGGCTGTATGCCGATTCTGCGGTACCGGATGCGGTATTATGATCGCTACTAAAGACGACCGGATAGTTGCGGTAAAGGGTGACCCGTTGGCGCCGGTCAACAGAGGTCTAAACTGTATCAAAGGTTACTTTACGGCCAAGATCATGTACGGAGCCGACAGGCTGACGACTCCGCTGCTTAGAGTCAACGAAAAGGGTGAATTTGACAAAAAAGGCAAATTCAAGCCAGTCAGCTGGAAAAGAGCCTATGACGAAATGGAAAAACAGTTCAAGAAAGCCTACAACGAGTTGGGACCCACCGGCGTTGCCTTTTTCGGTTCCGGTCAGTACACCGTCCAAGAGGGGTATGCGGCCGCCAAGCTGATGAAAGCCGGTTTTAGAAGCAACAACATCGACCCCAACGCGAGACACTGTATGGCCAGTGCGGTTGCCGGATTTATACAGACTTTCGGAATCGACGAACCTGCCGGATGTTACGACGATATCGAACTGACAGACACCATAGTGGCTTGGGGTTCGAATATGGCCGAGATGCACCCGATTCTTTGGGCCAGATGTACCGATAGAAAACTATCAAACCCCGATAGAGTCAAAGTTGTCGTTCTATCTACCTATACTCACAGAAGCTGCGACCTGGCCGATGAGGTTATAATCTTTAAACCGAATACCGATCTTGCCATCTGGAACTATATAGCCAGAAGCATCGTTTACGATCATCCGGACGTAATCGACTGGGATTTTGTAAAAGAGTATACCGTTTTCGCTACCGGTTTCCCTGATATCGGTTACGGAATGAGAAATCCAAAACACGCAAAAGAGCTTGGATACTCTTCAAAAGAGCTGCAGACTATCTCTAAACAGAGTGAAAAAGAGCTTAGCGACGCGGAGAGAGTCGCATTGAGTCCGTTGGGACTTGGAAATACCAAAAAACTCAAAATGAAACATGCCAAAAAGGCCGGAGCTCACTGGACGATCAGTTTCGAAGAGTTCAAAAAAGCTCTTGAGCCGTACACTCTAGACTACGTAGCCAGCGTGGCAAAAGGTGATCCGGACGAGAGTCTCGAAGAGTTCAAAAGAAAACTGAGAGTTCTAAAAGATCTTTACGTGGAAAAAGGCAGAAAGGTGGTCTCTTTCTGGACTATGGGTATGAACCAGCACACCAGAGGTACTTGGGTAAACGAACAGAGCTATATGGTTCATTTTCTCCTCGGAAAGCAGGCCAAACCCGGCGACGGAGCCTTCAGTCTTACCGGTCAGCCGAGCGCGTGCGGTACCGCGAGAGAGGTTGGAACGTTCGCGCACAGACTGCCTGCGGATATGGTGGTAAAAAATCCTAAGCACAGAGCGATAGCAGAAAAAATATGGAAACTGCCAAAAGGTACGATCAATCCCAAAGTGGGTAGCCATATCGTCAAGATCATGAGAGATCTTGAAGACGGCAAAATCAAATTCGCTTGGGTTCACGTATGTAACCCGTGGCAAGATACCGCAAACGCCAATCACTGGATCAAGGCCGCAAGAACGATGGACAACTTTATCGTCGTCAGCGACGGATATCCAGGTATCAGCGCCAAAGTTGCCGACCTGATTCTGCCTAGTGCCATGATTTACGAAAAGTGGGGAGCGTACGGTAACGCCGAAAGAAGAACTCAGCACTGGAGACAGCAGGTAACTCCGGTTGGAGACGCGATGCCCGATCTATGGCAATATATGGAATTTGCGAAAAGATTCAAGCTAAAAGAGGTGTGGAAAGAGCACAAACTACCCGACGGAACGGTACTGCCCAACGTTCTGGACGAGGCCAAAAAGATGGGTTACAGCCCCGAAGACACACTGTTTGACGTTCTTTTCGCCAACGACTATCTCAAGAGCTTCAAATGGCCGGATCCTATCGGTGAAGGATTCCAAAACACAGAAGCCGAAGGCGACAAGAGAAACGTTATCGGAACTGACGGCAAGCCGTTTAAAGGATACGGTTTCTTTATCCAAAAAGCGCTTTGGGAAGAGTACAGAAAATTTGGAGCCGGAAGAGCTCACGACTACGCGCCTTTTGACGTATATCATAAAGTCAGAGGACTCAGATGGCCTGTCGTTAACGGTAAAGATACTCCGTGGAGATTTAACGTCAACTACGATCCTTACGCCAAGAAAGAGAAAGAAAAAGGCCATGTCAAAGGCGAATTCGCCTTTTACGGACACGCGCTCAAGGTTATTCCTCAGGGTAGCTTGACCGCACCGGATAAAAACAAACCTAAAGTTCATCTGGAGAACAAGGCTAAAATTTTCTTCAGACCTTATATGGAGCCGCCTGAAACTCCGGACAAAGAGTACGACACTTGGCTCTGTACCGGTAGGGTGCTAGAGCATTGGCACAGCGGTACTATGACTATGAGAGTTCCAGAACTCTACAGAGCGGTACCTGAAGCTCTTTGTTACATGCATCCCGAAGACGCCAAGAAAAGAGGAGTCAAAAGAGGAGATCTGGTTTGGGTTGAGAGCCGAAGAGGAAAAGTCAAAGCCAGAGTGGAAACCAGAGGTAGAAACAGACCTCCAAGAGGACTTGTGTTCGTGCCTTGGTTCGACGAGAGGGTATATATCAACAAAGTCTGCCTGGACGCCACTTGTCCTATCTCCAAGCAGACAGACTATAAAAAGTGTGCCGTAAAAATTTATAAGGCATAACGCGCAAAAGGAAGGATTGTTTTGAGCAATTCCGGACTTGAAAAGGGGGAGGCGATGGAAGAGAAGAAATCTTCGCAAATTAGCGAAAGAAGAAGATTTCTGATCCAGATGGCGCAAAACGTGGCGATAGCGGGAGTCGGAGGGCTCCTGTGGAGTGCCTACGTAGACGAGGCAAAGGCGGCTCCTCTGATTCTGAGGCCGCCGGGAGCCCGTCGAGAGGATGAGTTTATAAGTTTGTGTATCAAATGCGGATTATGCGTGGAGGCGTGTCCGTACGATACCCTTTTGCTGGCGAAGCCGGGAGATAACCTACCGACCGGCACGCCATATTTTATACCTAGGGATATTCCCTGCTATATGTGCGAGGATATCCCTTGTGTTCCGCCGTGTCCCACCGGTGCTCTAAACGAGGATTCCGTTATGAGCATCAAGGACGGCGAAAAGGTCTTTGACATTACGAAAATGAGAATGGGCGTTGCTATCGTGGATATGAAATCCTGCATCGCCTATTGGGGAATTCAGTGTGACGCCTGTTACAGAGCCTGCCCTATTCTGGACAAGGCCATATATCTTGAGTATAGAAAGAACGAACGAACGGGAAAACATGCCTTTTTATTGCCTGTAGTCGATCCGGACCACTGTACCGGGTGCGGACTCTGTGAACATGCCTGCGTAACAGAAAAGGCCGCGATCAGAGTTCTGCCCAGAGAGGTGGCGTTGGGCGAAGTGGGCAAACATTACGTAAAAGGATGGGACAAATCCGACGAGGCGCGTCTGAAGGGATCTGCGGGGATCGAAACCACCACTACCGAGCGCAGCAAGAAAAGCGCTATCGAATCTCTGAACGAAGGGATCGATTTTGAGTAGTCTGATATATAAACACAGATTCCTGATTTTGAGGCGCATCAGTCAAATAACCATTCTTTTGCTATATATAGGCGCGAATTTATGGGGCTGGAAGATTTTGCAGGGTAATCTCAGCTCCTCTTCGCTGTTCGAGACCGTTCCGTTGGCCGATCCTTATGCCCTGTTGCAGATATTTTCCACGGGCGCCATAGTCGCCATGGATGTGCTGGTAGGCGCCGTAATCGTCACCATATTCTATATGGTTTTCGGCGGAAGGGCATTTTGCAGCTACGTGTGCCCTGTGAATATGGTTACGGATCTTGCCAACTGGATCAGGAGAAGATACCAGTTTGACAAGGCCGAAAAAAAATGGTGGGCCAGCAGGAATATCAGATACTGGGTTATGGGGTTGTCGTTTATACTCTCCTTTGCTCTTGGTACCGCGGCTTTTGAAATAGTCAGCCCGGTGTCCATGACCCATAGAGGATTGGTTTTCGGAATGGGATTCGGATGGGCGGCGATCGTTACTATTTTCCTGTTTGATCTGTTCGTTCTTAAAAACGGCTGGTGCGGTCATATATGTCCTTTGGGCGGATTTTATTCCCTTATAGGCAGATTTAGCCTCTTTAGGGTGAAACATAACCAGCCAAACTGTACTCTTTGCATGAAGTGCAAGGATGTATGTCCTGAAAAAGAGGTTCTGTTTATGATAGGCAAAAGGAGTATGAGCGTCAATATGGGCGAGTGCACCTTATGCGGACGCTGCGTAGAGGTGTGCGACGATGACGCGTTGAATTTCAGTATACGAGACTTTGTGAAAAAAGGAGAAGATTATGAAGTTGAGCAGAGTTAAAGGCTTGGGTTTCTCATTCGCTCTTGTAGCCGTAATGGCTGTTGGGAGTGCTTATGCCGGCGGCAAAATGATTGACGATACCCAGCTAAGCTATAGAAACGTTCCTTTGACAGATGAAAAAGACGTGGCTCCGCCTCCGGTCAAATTTATCGACGCGGCTCCCGGAACCGCTAAAAGATTTCAAAGGAGTTACGAAAACGCTCCACCGATGATTCCGCACAGCACCGACGGTCTGTTGCCTATTACGAAGGATAACAACGCGTGCTTGAGCTGCCATTTGCCAGCTAATGCGAAAGAAGCGAATGCGACGCCGATTCCTCCTACTCATTTCAAGGACTTTTTCGCTTCTACGAAAGAGAAGCTCAAAAGTTTCAAAGGAGCGTCCCAGATTCATCAAGGCAAGGATGACATAGCTCCTCAGAGATTTAACTGTTCTCAGTGCCACGCTCCTCAGGCAAACGTAAAGCCTTTGGTGGCAAACAAGTTCAAACCAGAGTTCAGAAATCCTGAGAACAGATTCAAGTCCAGTCTTCTGGATCAGTTGAACGAGGGCGTAAAATAGTGAGCGGCAGACGCGAGTTTTTCAGGGCTTTGATAAGCCCTGCGACTCAAAGGGGGGAGGCGGAGTCGCTCCACCCTCCATATTTCAAGAACGAGGCCGATTTTGAAAAGTGCAGAGAATGCGAGGATAAAAAGTGTTATTTGGCATGTGAAGAAAAAATTCTAAAAATCCTCGAAGAAAAGCCGGTTCTGGATTTTTCAAAATCGGGTTGCACCTATTGCGACGAGTGCGCTTTAGCCTGCGATCACGGGGTGCTTGATGTGGAGTTTAGATCCGATATAGGAATCGCCTCTATCGAAATCTTGAAATGTATGGCTTGGAATCGGACGATATGCAGCATGTGCAACGACGTTTGCGATCAAAAAGCTATCAGATTCTCGGGTTTTTTCAATCCCCAGATCGATGAGGCGCTTTGCAACGGCTGCGGTTTTTGTATAGGGGTTTGCCCTTCGGCAGCGATAAAAGTCAAAAGGGGGGAGAAGTGAGAGGCTTTATTTTTGTTTTTATCATGTTTTTTGCTTTTATTCTCGAGGCCGGGAAAATAGAGCCTGTCGGTTCTGTTAAAATCAATGCCGCGGTTTTGGATATGGTGATTAGGCAGGATCGGCTTTATGTGGCGACGGACAAAAGTTCGGTTGTTATATATTCTTTGGATGGTCTAAAGGAGCTATCCGTCATCAAGGTTAGGCAGATTCACGATTTTGTAGGAGAGCTGATCGATGCCGACATTTACAGCGTAGACGTTTTGGACAACAAAATCTTATTATTGGCTCAAGCCGAAGACGGTTATAGCGAACTCTTCGTAAAAAAAGGCGAAAAGATCGAAAAAGTTCTGGACAAATCGGCTCAGCTCTACGCAAAAGCGGCAAAGTTCGTAGATAGCGACAAAGTGATCATGGCTCTAATGAGCGACGAGATTGTCTTATATGACATTAACGCCAAAAAGACTATTTATAGAAAGAGCGCCGGAGAGTATTTCTTTTCCGCTATGGCCATATCGCCGAGCAGAAGCGAAATCGCTGTAGGCGACGAGGGCGGAGAGGTGGTCGTACTGGATACCGCCACCGGAGACGTCATTAGAAGATTCGTAAACGTCAACAAAGACAAGATTTTGAGTCTGGATATTAACGAAGATTTCGTAGCCGCCGGCAGTAGAGACAAAAAGGTCGTCCTATACGACATAGATATGCAAACCCACAAGGAAAAGAGAGGGGATTTTTTCGTATACGTCGTTGGAATATCGCCAAAAAGCGGCTATCTACTTTTTGGAGATAATGAACGGTTCGATTTGAAAATAGTGGACTCTATAACATTCGATACGAAATATATCCTCGTAGGACATAAAAATATAGTAAATAAAGCTGTTTTTATAGACGAGAACAGACTGATAACGGGCTCCGAAAGCGGAGAAATCAAGATATGGAGGCTAAAATGAATATATCAAGTTGCGTAATTAGATGTAATCCCGCCGATCTGGAAGCAGTTTTGGAGAGAGTCAAAAGAAGCGGCGTGTGCGATATTCATATGACCGACGAAAAAGGTTATATCATAGTAACGATAGAGGGTGACGGTATCGAAGAAGAGATAGAAAAATTAAAGACTTTGCAATTTCTCGAGGGAGTATTGAGCGCGGATCTGATCTATTCGTACAGTGAGGAGGAGCTGGATAAGGCCAGAGAGAATTTCGAAAAGATCGACAACCCCGTCCCTGAGATACTCGAAAAAGACGTGCGCGCCGAAGAGATCGTATATAACGGCGATCTGAAGAAAAAGATAATCTAAAAGAGGCGGTTATGGATATAACGTACAATATGTTCATAGAGACAGAGGTGCCAAAAGACGAGATTATTATATCCAGAACCGATCTGAGGGGAATTATCACCTACGCCAACGACACTTTTGCCGAAATCTCCGGTTACAAACCAGACGAGCTGGTAGGCAGACCTCATAGTATATTGAGACATCCAGATATGCCTTCGAGAGTTTTCAAAGAGCTATGGGACACTATTCAAAGGGGCGACATCTGGAGAGGGTATGTCAAAAATCTCAGAAAGGACGGAGGTTTCTACTGGGTTTATGCCGAAGTCAGCGGTGTATACAAAAACGGAGAGCTGGTAGAGTATAAATCTATGAGGAGCAGAGTCCCTAAAGATAAAAGAATTCAGATGCAAAAGCTTTATGATGAAATTAGATTGGACGACAAAGAAAACATACGGGAAGTATCCTATATTCCCTTCGAGATTTATTACAAAATAGTGACAAAAGCGAGACAGGAAAATATCGATCCTACCGAATGGTTGACTAATTTGATTAAAAGTGTGTAAAATACATGAAAATTGACTTATGTCAATTATGTTTTATAATAGTTTTGATAATATTTTCGTATGCAGCGAGAGCTAAAATAAAAACCGGACATTAAATAAAGAGTTAAATGTCCAAATCAAACCAATCTTCTAAAGGAGCAAGAATGAGAAAAGTTCATCTAAGTCTGCTGACCGCGACTCTATTGAGTGCGGGGTTGACCTCTACAGCGAGCGCCAGTGCGCTGGAAAACATCCTTAGCGACGCAAAGTTCAGTGTAGAAATCAGACCGAGATACGAGTATGTCGACCAAGACAACACTCTTAAAAACGCCAAAGCATTCACTACCAGAACCGCATTGGGAATGAACGCTACTCTTTTTGGAGTAGAAGGCCTAAAAGGCGACATTCAGATTATCAACGTCGCTAACTTCGGTATTACTACTTACAATCCTGAAGATCCCAGATACTCTACAATCGCCGACGGTCCTCAGACCAGAGTGACTCAGGCCAACGTGTCCTATACGGTAAACGGCGCCACTTTGATCGCCGGTAGAAAAATGGTGGTTCTCGATAACGCCAGATTTATAGGTAACGTGGGCTGGAGACAGATGCCTCAAACTTATGATCTGTTCGCCGTCGCCTATAACGGAATCGAAAATCTGAGCCTATTGGGCGCCTACGTAACCAGAGTCCACAGAATATTCGATAGAGACAATCCGACAAATCCTTTCTTGAGTACGCAGTTTGATACGGGATCGGTACTGTTGCACGCTACTTATAAAGTTATGCCCGAACTGACTCTGACCGCATACGACTATATGATCCAAAACCTTTACGATCATATCGGTATTAGAGCAACCGGAAAAGTTGCCCTTGATCAGGTTACTTTAAAATATACCGCCGAGTATGCGACTCAAAACGATCCATCTTTGGACGACAGCGACGAACCGGGCTACAGCGCCACAAGAAAAGAGGATGCCGATTACTATAATCTGGCGCTTGACGCGACGTTTGACGCAGTAACCGCCGGAGTCGGCTACGAAGTTCTCAGCGACAAGGGTGACGGCGATCATCCATTCTCCACGCCTTTGGCTACACTGCACGCTATGAACGGATGGGCCGATATGTTCTTGACTACTCCTGACGAAGGATTGAAAGATCTGACTTTCAAACTGGCCTTTAACGGCGGAGAATACGGCAAAATCATCGGAATCTATCACGATTTCAAGAGTGACAGCAAAAACGCCAACGGAGATGACGATCTCGGAAGCGAAATCGACGTGGCTTATAAATACAAAATCAACAAAAATCTGGGACTGCTTCTTAAATATGCCGACTACAGCGCCGGCGATCAGTCTTTCGGATATGTGGATACCACAAAATATTGGGTACAGCTAGACTATAAGTTCAAATCAGAATAACCGCAGTGGGCTTCGGCCCCTGGGTTATACTACTTTTATCTTACTCGTATAGCGATTTTAGACCTTCTTTGTTGAGTACTTTGAATCCCTCTTCGTCTTTTTCTATCAATTTCATCGTTTTGAATTTTTTCAAAATTCTGGAAAAGGTTTCCGGAGCTATGTGTAGAGTCTGAGCTATCTGGCTCTTTTTCATCTTTATGAAATCCTCTTCGTGTTCATATATGAATTTGGCCACCCTGGCGGTGGAGTTCATTACGATATTGTTGGTTATAACGTCTTCTAAAAACTTTATTTTTTTGGTTAACGATTTTATGAACATGAAACTGATATCCGGATTTTTTAAAAACTCCTGTTCGAAAATTTCGTAATCGATCAAAACCGCTTCGCCGTCCGTTACAAATTCGGCGCTGGCGGGATAGGGGATCTTTTCGAGATTGACGATTTCGGCTATGAGCGAAATGGGATAGAAATGGTGTAAGATGATTTTGTTGCCTTTGGAGTCCGTTTTGTATACCTGGAGTATTCCGTCGGTTAACAAAATTAAGGATTTTGGTTCCTCTCCTTCGAAAAAGAGCATTCCGCCCTTTTTGAACGAAACCTTTTTCGAAATGGATTTAAGTCTGCGAAGCTCTTCTTCGCCGAGATTTTCGAAAAGATAGTATTTTTTTAGATTTTCCATGTTTTTTTCCGGTTTGATTTGTAACGAAATTATATTCGAATTAGCTTAAAAAACCGATACGAAAAGTTTTTACGGAGCCTAATAGTGACTTAAATGTGACATAAAAATTGAAGTAAATACCTTTTTTAAAAAAAATCGAGGTTTTTTTAAGATTTTTGACTAATGTCAAAGAAAATTTTTATGGGTAGTTATAAAATTTGTATAACTTTTGGTTTAAGTAAATGTTAAACCAGGTTTAAGGAGGAATAGATGGAATACTACATACAAGATATTCCTCACACCGATTTTTTGTCGATATTCGTCATATCGGCACTGATTATCTTTTTTGGCATGGGATATGCCGCGTTCTTTACTCTTGTCAAGTTGAAGTTGCTAAACAGACTCTTTATGATAGCCGCATACTCCAGCTGGGTTTTGCTGGCTTTGAGTATGTATTATCTTGGAGAGCTGCTTAGGGTGGAGCCTTATACCCAAAAGGTATTAATAGGCGCCATGGTCGGGTATCTAATTTTCCCGCACGCGGTCTATTACATACTCGACAAGGTCCATAGCAGATTCGAACACGAAAACGAATCAAACCAAATTCAGTAAGGAGGAGAGATGGAGAACAGGCCGACATCAGTCTGGACCAGCAACCGCTTTTGGCGCAGGTCCGCAACATGGGTCACGGGTGTTGCTGCAGTCCTGTTGATTCTGTTGACGTTTGACTCAATGGGACAGATGCAGATGGGTACAGCGGAGGATATTCAGAACAAAGTCACCAAAAGAATTCCTTCGCCCGTGGTGATCAACTACAAGATCGACTACGTTTTGGATCCTTATAGGGGACACGAGGTGCCTGTTATAGGCGGACAGGAAGTAGACAGCGCAACAGGCAAGGTAAGCAGCAAGTTCGAAGAGAAAGAGAACTTTTTTGGAAGGAGCGACTGGAGTGAGGAAGAGGCCCGCGCTCTGATTCACAAAGGAAAATTGACCATTCAGGCGAAAAACTGTATGGATTGTCACACTCTGCTGGGCAACGGCGCCTATTACGCTCCTGATTTGACCAAGGCTTGGCTCGATCCAGCATGGAGTTCCGAAGGTCCTTTGCAGGCTATGACCGGTGCTTCTTCCAAAGAGGAAGCTATGGCGATATTTTTGCAAAATCCGGAAAAATATCCTACTCATGAAAGGATGATGCCGAATCTCGGAATCACTCCTGAGGAGGCAAAAGCTGTTGTCGCATATCTAAAGTTTATGTCTGCTATCGATACGAACGGTTTCCCAAGAAACTTCGGCAAGATAAAAGGAGCGGTAGATGCAAGGAAATAGACTCTATGAAGGACAGAGACTGGCACTGAAATATTTTACGGTAGCGGTGGTGCTTTTCGGTGCTCAATTGCTGTTTGGCCTTATCGCGGCTATTCAGTATCTTTATCCCAGCTTTTTATATAACACCCTGGATTTTTCGATTGCCAGGATGGTGCATATCAATGCGCTCGTAGTATGGTTGCTCTATGCGATGATAGGTGCCGTTTATTGGCTGTTGCCGGACGAAGCCGGCGTAGAGGTTGTCGGGGTTAAACTGGGTACGATCGGTTTTTATATTCTGACTGCAGCCGTAGCGGTTGTGGTATTGGTCTATCTCTTTGTACAGGTTGGGCCCGGTACGGAGATGACACTATGGCTGATTACCGAGGGTAGAGAGTATATCGAGGCGCCTAGATGGGCCGATATCGGTATCGTTGCAGTCGTATTGGTTTTCCTGTATAACGTTTACGCGACTGTTATGAAGGGTAATCATACGGGAATCTTGGTTGTTTTGATGGCTGACCTGATCGCTTTGGCGGGTCTTTATCTGGCTGGAATGTTTTATACCGACAACATCAGTATCGACCAGTTCTGGTGGTGGTGGGTCGTTCACCTCTGGGTTGAGGCTACCTGGGAGGTTTACGTTGCCGCAGTCGGCGGTTACATCCTGATCAAAACTCTCAACGCAAACAGACAGGTTGTAGAGATGTGGCTCTGGATTGAGGTGGCCATGATGTTCGGATCAGGAATCTTGGGACTCGGTCACCACTATTTCTGGATTGGTACTCCAGAGTATTGGTGGGAAATCGGTGCGCTCTTTTCAGCTCTTGAGCCTGTTCCTCTTGTTGGTCTGTTCGTACACGTACTATATGACTGGGGTAAAGAGAGAGGAAAAGGCAATACGATCAAAAACGTACCCGCTTTTGCCTGGTTGACCGTTGAGACTTTCGGTAACTTCCTCGGTGCCGGCGTTTGGGGATTTATGCATACTCTGCCTCAAATCAACCTATATACTCACGGTACTCAGTGGCCTGCCGCGCACGGACACCTTGCATTCTTCGGCGCTTATGTGGCCATCATGATTTCGGCTATATATATCGGCGTACAGGGTAAGGCAGGTCTGAAAGAGATGAAGATGACCAGAACAGGATGGTGGGCGATTTCGCTCATAACCGTCGGAGTGTTGCTGATGACAGTCTCCTTGACGCTTTCGGCTTATACTCAGACAATGGTTGAAAGGGGTATGCACGGAGCTACCTGGGAAGGCTACTTCATAGCTCAGGCCAACAAGTGGTTCGTTCAAGGAATGGGTTGGAGACTTGCCGCAGGTCTTTCAGTGATTGCCGGTTATGCGGCGCTGGTTTACGATCTGTTGACGGTGACCAAAAAACAGCCTGAAGAGGTATACAAAGCCGAAGAGGCCGCGGCTCAGACCGCATAAGCCCTTCTTCAGGTTTATATAAATAAAATTTAAAAAAAAGATTTATTAAACTTATAAAGGAGGAGCGATGTTTGAACCGTGTCACGACGTGGTCTGCAGCTTCTGGTCGATGCTGAACCAGGGGCCTATGACGTTGACCATCATTTTGCATACTCTAATAGTACTGCCGATGGTCTGGATATATTTTGACGAAAAGAAAAAGTTGCAGCAAGGAGAGTAACGGCTCTTTGCTGCCTGCTTGAGATAGAGGGAAGGGGAACCTATATCTCAAAAAGGAGTGGATGATGAAGCTTAGAATAGGGTTGAGTGCAGTATTGGCCCTCGGGTTGATGGGTTCTTTGGCTACCACGGCCAGCGCAGGCGTCTCTTTGAATAAAGAGGAGATGAAGAAGGCTACGCAGATCTATTTCGACAGATGTGCGGGTTGTCACGGAATGCTCAGAAAAGGTGCCCTGGGTCCGGATCTGTTGCCTAAAAAGACCAAAGAGATCGGTACGGACGCTCTTTATCAGATAATTTATAACGGTACGCCTGGCGGTATGCCAGACTGGGGAGCATCCGGCGAGTTGAGCAAAGAAGAGACGATGCTGATGGCCAAATTTATCCAGCTGCCGCCGGTCTCTCCTCCTGAAAAATCGATGGCGGATATGAAAAAGAGCTGGAAACTGTTGGTTCCGCCCGAAAAGAGACCTTCTAAGCCTGAAACCGATAGAAATTGGGAGAACTATTTCGGTATCGTTCTTAGAGACGTCGGTAAAGTTGCCATTGTCGACGGAGACACGAAAGAGCTCGTAAGCATCGTAAACTCAGGTTTTGCTACGCACATTCTCAGAACCAGTAAATCTGGACGATATATGTATGCCATCGGTAGGGACGGCAAGGCGAGCGTTATAGATCTTTGGATGAAAAAACCGGAAAACGTGGCTGAAATTAGGGTATGTAACGACGCCAGAAGTATAGACACCTCAAAAGCCAAAGGTTACGAAGACGAGTATGCGGTTGTTGGATGTTACTGGCCGCCTTCAATCGTTACGCTAAAAGGCGACACTCTCGAGCCTATTCAGATCGTATCTACGGCTAGCTATACTTATGATACCGGCGAGTTTACCAGAGAGGCCAGAGTCGCTTCTATCGTGGCCAATCACCACAAACCCGAATGGGTCATCAACGTTAAAGAGACCGGTCAGGTATGGTTGTACGACTACTCAGATCCTAGAAACCCGAACATTCATATGTTGATGTCCGAAAGATATCTGCACGATGGCGGTTGGGATCTGACCAAGAGATATTTCCTGGTCGCTGCTAACGCCAGAAACAAAGTGGTCGCTGTCGATACACAAGACGGTGAAGTGGCGGCTATTATACCTAGCGGCGGTGTTAAACCTCACCCAGGAAGAGGAGCCAACATCAACCATCCAAAATATGGTCCGCTTTGGGCGACAGGACATATTGGTTCCAATGATATCAGCTTTATAGGAACCGATCCCACTTACCATCCTCAGTATGCTTGGAGAGTGGTCAAGAAAATCAGTCTGCCCGGCGTAGGCGGGGGTAACCTCTTTATTAAAACGCATCCGGCTTCCAAATATATAATTTGCGACAGACCGGTTAACCCCGATAGAAAACTGCAGACTCAGCTCTATGTAATCGACAAAAACACTCTCGAGGTCGTAAAAACGATCAAGGTTCCCAGCAAATACGTAAAAGAGAGAACCGTTACTGTTAACGGTAAAAAGATCAAAGTCAAGCCAAGAGGTCCGGTCCATATCGAGTTCAACAAAGATGGGGATGAGTTCTGGGTAAGTATCTGGGGTCATAAACTCGTTCCATCCGCCATTTTGGTTTATGATTCCAATACCCTCAAGCTCAAAAAAGCTATCGAGGGAGACTGGGTTAGAACTCCGACCGGTAAGTTCAACGTATTCAATACAAAATACGACATCTACTAAGATCTCTCCGGCTTTTGCCGGAGGATCCATATGCGATTTGATGGGTGAGAAGTGGCAAGGTTCCTTGCTATTTCCCACCCCTCGCAGGAGGGAGGAAAAATGAAAAAAGCTCTTTTGATCGCTTCGATTGCTTTGTTGAATCTCTTTGCGCAATCCAGATTTGACAGCTTTTACGTGCATCAGTTAGAGAGCAAAGCGGAACTAAACGGAAAGTCGCTCTATGAGAGATACTGCGCCGATTGTCACCACAAGGACAGAATCGGAACCAGTGCGCCGCCTCTTTTGCCAGTCTTTTTAAAGCGAATGAGCGACGAGAGACTCAAAACCATTATAAAAAATTCGCTTCCTCAAACTCTCATGCCCAAATTCGATTTTTTGAGCGATTCTCAGATTGAAGCGATCGTGACCTATTTACGTCAGCCTCTAAACAAAAATGTAAAATGGGATCTGGAGAATATAAAAGGATCTGTAAAAACCTTTGAAACGGCGAGAAAAAAACTGGGAATCCACGATATTCGAAACGTTACTCTCGTCGTTGAACGCGGGGCCGACAAAGTATGGATAATGGAGAACGAAAAGGTTTTGGACAGGTTCGATTTTTCAAACGTGCACGGCGGACTGAAATTCACTCTTGACGGTAAAAGTTTTTTCGTTCCTACAAGAGACGGTTGGATAGGCAGATACTCGCTCGAAGAGGGACGATTGACAAAAAAGGTCAGAGCCTGCGTCAATTTGAGAAACGTCAGTGTAGAGAGAAACGGAAATTATCTTTTTGCCACCTGTTTGTTGCCTCAATCCGTAGTTATTTTTGAAACCAAAACTTTAAAACCGCTTAAAATGGTTCCGGTCAAGGGAAAAATAAGCGCACTGTATGAGCTATACAGCAAAGACGAAGCTATCTTTACCTTTAGAGATCGTCCGAAACTTGTAAAGGTGGATACTAAAACGTTTCAATTTAAATATTACGATTTGAAACGGCCTATCGAAGATTTTTTTATCGATCCTTTCGAGGAGTATATTATAGGTACCACCAGACGAGGCAGTAGGCTTTCTGTTTATAATTTGAAGGATCTAAAAGAGATATTTGAGTCTAAAATTGAAGGAATGCCCCATCTTTTTAGCGCTACCTACTGGTACCGCGACGGCAATTTCTATTTTGCGACGCCGCATTTGAGAAAGCCGTACGTAACCGTCTGGCGAATGTACGATTGGGCTCTCATAAAAAAAATCGACACCGACGGAGACGGATTTTTTGTAAAGACTCATCCGGCGTCCGCCTATCTATGGGCCGACAACTCTACCGATGAGCTGGTGTTGATCGATAAACGCGACTATAAAAAAAGAGTTCTTGTCCCCAAAAAGGGTAAAAGGTATATCCACACCGAATTTAGCGGCGACGGCAGACTGGCCTATTTGAGTATATACGAGCCGGACGGCGCCCTTATGGTCTATGAGACAGACACTTTTAGAAAAATAAAAAAGTATCCGGCCAACGTTCCTGTAGGTAAATACAATTTTATCAACAAAAATAGAGTCTTTTATCCTAGACTTTTCGGAATGAGTATTTTCAAGGAGAAGTGTTGGGGTTGCCACCATCAGACTGCCGAGGCTTTCGGACCTCCCTTTAGCAAGATCGCAAAGCAAAGAAACGATGCGGAGATAATGGCGCAGATTGTCGATCCAGAACATACCTATAAAGATCTCGGTTACAAAAGAAATTCTATGCCCGCTTTCGATCTGAACGCAAAAGAGCTAAAGAGCATTGTCGAATATATAAAAAGCTTTAAGGGAGAGTAGGTGTTTAGGCTCTCTAATTTGATAAAATCGACGCTCAACGGGGTTTCTCAGCGAAGTCTGGACGGATCGATAGCGATTTGGAACTTTACCAACAGATGCAATCTCTCATGTTTGCACTGCTACAGCAAAGCCTCTTTGGACGAGAGCGACAGGTTTACTACCCCAAAAGTGTTCGAAACTATAAAAGAGCTGAAAAAGGGCGGAGTGAAATTTATCATATTTTCCGGCGGAGAGCCACTAATTAGGAAAGATATATTCGATATAGCCGATGAGTGCAGAAAAAACGGCATATTTACCTATCTATCCACCAACGGACTCTATATTAATCCCTCCAACGTCGAGAGGATAATAGAGAGTTTCGGCTATATAGGAATCAGTATAGACGGCAAAGAGGAGGTTCACGATCTCTTTAGGGGATTGCCCGGCTCATATCAAAAGAGCATGAAATCGATAGATCTGATTCACGAAAAAGGAGGAAAAGTCGGAATCAGATTTACGATAACTTCTCAAACCTACGATTCATTGGAACATATTTTTGAGATCAGCGAGAAAAAAGGGATTGAGAAGATCTATATTTCGCATCTTGTCTATTCCGGTAGAGGTTATGAAAACTTGAAGATGGATATATCCAAACGGCAGCGAAAAGAGGCTCTCGATTTTATTATAAAAAAAGCTTTCGATTATTACAAAGAGGGTAAGGATATAGACATAGTAACAGGAAATATGGAGATGGACGCCATCTATTTTTACGAAAAATTCGCTAAAAAGTTTCCCGAACGAGCCGCTGATCTGTATGAAAGATTAAAAAAGTGGGGCGGCAATAGCGCGGGAAGGAACCTGGTGAACATAAACAGCGAGGGCGATGTTAGACCCGATCCGTTTTTCCCGGTAAAAATAGGAAATATATTTGACGAAAGTTTTGAAAATATCTGGCTGAATGAAAAAAACGACATTTTAAGACTGCTGAGAAAGAGACCCAGAGATATCGGCGGCAAGTGTGCCGACTGTCCGCATATAGAGGTTTGCAACGGCGGCAGTCGACCGAGGGCATGGGCGATTTACGGAGATCTTTGGGCGGAGGATCCCAGCTGTTATATATACGAATGACAAAGGATTGATAATGAGAGTATTGATGATTTTGGCTTTCGCTGCGGCTCTGTTCGCGCACGAAAAGGTATTCGTGGTAGAGCGGGAAAATAGCGCGTTGGCGGTAATAGAAAACCATAAATTCAAAAACGAGATTAAAAATCTGCACAATTTCAATCATGCCGTCGTGAAGTTTATCGATTCGGACGGCTACGTGATAACAAGAGACGGATATCTCATAAAGTTCGATCCGCAAAAAGAAAAAAAGATCAAAGAGATCAAGGCCAGCGAAAGCGCTATAGGTTTTACCTTGGGTAAAAATTTCGTAGCCGTCGCAAATTACGCCAACAAAAACGTACAGATTTTTGACAGGGATCTAAATTTGCTGCAGACTGTCGATACCGGATCTAAAAACGTCGGAATCAAGGTATACAAAGATTTGTTGGTTTTCGCATGTATGGACAGCGACGAACTCTGGGTTATGAAAAACATCTCAAGAGATACCAATAAGCCGTATTTCAAAAGGATCAAAGTAGTTAAAGAGGCGGGCGAAGTTCCCTTTGATGCGATGATCAACGAAAATCTTTATGTTGTAGGTTTTTTCAACTCTCCTTTTGTGGGAGTTTTGGATCTGAATGACTTTACATATCGAAAAGTTCCCTTGAAGCTGGACAAAAAAGGCGTGGTTTTAAAGGTTCCGCACTTTGGGTTCTGGTCGATAATGAAGGACAAATTCTTTATACCGGCGGTAGGCGATAATAAAGTTTTCGTTTTTGATAGAAACTTTCGTTTTATCAAGGCTTTGGAAGTTGAGGGAAACCCGGTTTTTACCTCCTTGAGTCCGGACAGAAGATATCTGGCCGTAACCTTTAGCGGGAAAAAATTCCCGATAGTCCAGATAGTGGATACCGCGCGTTTAAAGATAATTAAAAGACTCGATTTCGGCGGAATGGTACTGCATGTGAGATGGAGCAGCGAAGAGCCTATTTTATATGTTTCAAACAATGCCGAAAGTAAAGTTTTGGGGGTTAATACCGATTCTTGGGAAGTGGATTTTGAAGTTACGGTTCCCAAACCCTCGGGAATATTTATATACAGGGTCAGATAAAGGATGAACATGGGAAAAGTCTACCTCACAGGAGCTGGTCCGGGAGATATAGAGCTGTTGACCTTGAAGGCGCTAAAAGTTATAAAAAAAGCGGACGTGATCGTTTATGACAGACTGGCTAATCCCGATATCCTCAAAGAGTGTAAGAGCGGATGCGAGTTTATCTACGTAGGTAAAGAGGACGGAAAGCATATATTGCCTCAGGAGGAGATAAACAGGGTCTTGTTGGAGTGCGCCAGAAAGTACGATACGGTTGTTAGGCTAAAAGGGGGAGATCCTTTTGTTTTCGGCAGAGGAGGAGAAGAGGGGGCTTTTTTACATGAGCATTCGGTGGAATTTGAGGTTATTCCGGGAGTAACTTCGGCCATAAGCGTTCCAGCGTATGCCGGTATACCGGTTACTCATAGAGGAATCTCGGTCTCCTTTAGAGTCGTTACGGGTCACGAAGCTCCAAACAAAGAGGTTTCCCAGATTCCGTGGCAAAACTTTAAAACCGATGATACGATCGTATTTCTTATGGGACTGCACAATCTCGAAAAGATAGCGAAAAAACTGATAGAGATTGGAAAGCCCAAAGATTTTCCTGTAGCCGTCATCAGCAGGGGAACGACTCCGGAGCAAAAGACAGTCGTTGGAACTTTGGAGAATATCTACCAAAAAGCGAAAGATCTTCCTACGCCGGCTTTGATAGTTGTGGGCAAAGTGGTTGAACTTAGAGAGAGCCTCAGATGGTTCCGAGACTGAATACTATAAAATAAACTAATTTATTAAGCTTTTTTGGCCAAACGGCCGCGTCCATAAATTTTCTCCATTTCCGCGTAAAAACATAAATCTTCGATAAATAGGTAGCAAACAAGAAATCATAAGGTGAGTATAATTAATATCACCTAAATGTCACTATATTTAAGATTTGTCTTTAAAATATAATTGTGGATTATGAGATTTATAAAAATATGATAAAAATCCTTAGTTTTTTAAACTCTTGTTAAGGGTTAAACTTTTATAATTGAATTAACACTAATTTAACAAAGGAGGATAGTATGGGAGCTGCTAGAACGCTCAAAGGTTTGTTGAGCGCGGCGGCCGCTCTGTGTATGATCTCCGGTGTCGCTACCGCCCAGAGCGAACTGGAAAAGATCATGAAAGAGAGAGGCTTGACCCAAGACGACATTTTGGCCGCGGCCAAAACCTATACGCCCAGCGGCAAGAGGGACAAATATATAGTTTTCAGTTCCGGTGGTCAGTCGGGACAGGTGATGGTATACGGCGTTCCTTCGATGAGGATTTTGAAGTTTATCGGCGTTTTCACACCCGAGCCTTGGCAGGGGTGGGGATATGACGACGATACCAAGAAAATTCTTGACGAGGGTTCCTACCGAGGAAAGAAGATTACCTGGGGAGATACTCACCATCCGGCTATCTCCGAAACCAACGGTGTTTATGACGGGAAATGGCTCGTAATTAACGACAAGGCCAACCCGAGACTCGCCGTTATAGATCTAAAGGACTTCGTTACTAAACAGATAGTT
This sequence comes from Campylobacterales bacterium, assembly GCA_027065825.1. Classification (GTDB taxonomy): domain Bacteria; phylum Campylobacterota; class Campylobacteria; order Campylobacterales; family Nitratiruptoraceae; genus Nitrosophilus_A. The sequence goes on from JAMONM010000033.1 coordinate 24,023, forward strand.
GTAAACCCTGTGTTTAAATCTGATCACGGTGGAGCGTTCTTTACTCCAAACAGCGAATATGTTCTCGAAGCGTGTCAGTACGCCGCTCCTTTTGATAACGAGTACCATCCGATAGAGGAGTATGCGGACGTCTACAGAGGCGGGGTTACCTGCTGGAAATTCGATCATAAAAACGGACGCATCATTCCCGAGGAGTCGTTTACGATCGAGATGCCTCCGTATATGCAGGATTTGACCGATGCCGGTAAAGAACTGAGCTACGGATGGGGCTTTACCAACTCATTCAACTCCGAAATGTACACTGGCGGTATCGAAAAGGGTCTTCCTCCGTTCGAAGCCGGAATGAGTAGAAACGATACCGACTATCTGCACGTATATAACTGGAAAAAGCTGGCCGAACTGGCAAAAGATCCTAAAAACGTCAAAATAATCAACGGCCATAAGGTCATTCCGATTGAGGTGGCGGTTAAAAACGACTGCCTCTTTTTGATACCGGAACCCAAGTCTCCGCACGGCGTGGACGTGAGTCCTGACGGAAGATATATAGTCGTGGGCGGAAAGCTCGACACTCATGCCACCGTTTACGATTTCAAAAAGATCATGGATCTGATCAAGAAAAAGGACTATGCGGGCAAAGATCCTTTCGGGATACCTATTTTGGATATGAAAAAGGCGATGCACTGTCAGGCGGAACTGGGTCTTGGACCTTTGCATAACCAGTACGGGCCTAAATGGAAAACAGAAGGCGAAATATATACCTCTTTGTACGTTGACAGCCAGGTGGTAAAATGGAACTATCTAACCTGTGAGGTGGTTGATAAAATCAACGTAAACTACAACATCGGACACCTCTGCGGAATGGAGGGTAAGACCAGAGATCCGCAGGGCGAATACATTATAGCGCTGAACAAACTGGCCATCGACAGATTCAATCCTATCGGGCCTTTGCATCCTCAGAACCACCAGCTAATCGACATTAGCGGCAAAAAAATGCAGTTGCTGTACGATATGCCGGTACCTCTGGGCGAGCCTCACCAGGCGGTAGCCATAAGAGCAGAAAAGCTACATACCGAAGTGAGATATCCGATGGGTATCAATCCGTTTACCGGAAAGATTCACGAGGGTAAAACGCTCGCAGGACAAGAGAGAATTGTTAGAAAGGGTAATCACGTTTACGTATACGGAACAGTTGTCAGAAGCCATATCAATCCGGAAAGAGTTACCGTCAACAAAGGGGATATCGTAACCTTCTATCTGACCAACCTCGAAAGAGCTGAGGACGAAACGCACGGATTTACCGTAGACTGGTACAACGTTCACGCGTCGCTCGAACCCGGTAAAACTGTTGCCGTTACCTTTAAAGCCGATCAAGAGGGCGTATTCCCTTATTACTGTACCGAGTTCTGTTCGGCTCTCCATTTGGAGATGATGGGTTATCTGATGGTAAAAGATCCGAACAAAAAGTATAAATCGGTCAAAAAGATCAAACTCAAAAAGATGAGCAAAGAAGAGCTCATGAAAGAGTACAACAAAACCGTGGCTCTGAACGAAGCGACTAAAAAAGTCATCCTGAGCGTCGTTAAATTCCTAAAAGACAACCATTACGAAAAATATCCGGTTGTCAAACAGTTGGTAGAAGACGCCATGGATCAGTTCAACAAAGTGCCCGCAGAAGAGAAAAAGGCTGAAGAAGCGCTCAAAAAAGGCGACATAGATACGGCTATCAACTTCCAGTATCAGGCATGGCAGTATCTGGTCAAAACTGCCGACGTTGGTATCAGAGCCAAAGATCTGCTGGTTAAAAAGCTGGCTACTCCGATGAGCGAAGCGGCCAAGAGAGGCGAAGTGGCCTTTGCCGAAGGCGGATGTAACGGATGTCACGTAATAGGAAAAGTGAGCTCCGGACCCGATTTGGTCGGCGTTCTCAAAAGACATGAAAACGGCGAACAGTGGGTAGCCGACTTCATCAAGAATCCTGAAAAATATTACAACGATCCGTACGTGAAAGCGATGATCGACTACTTCAACCTCAGAATGCCTAACCAGCATATGAGCGATCAGGAGATCAAGGATATCATCGAATATCTCAAATGGATCGACGAGAACGCTCACCTCTTCTAAATCGTTCGGGGCGACTCGCCCCGGCGATAATTTACATCTATCTTTATAACAAATAGATTACAAAATATAGCTCCCCCTTAGAACTATAAAATCAATTAATTATAAAGATAAATGTAAATTATATTTGATTAAAATCAACATAATAGATTGTAAAAAAGAGTATAATCTAAAATAATGTAAAATCGAAAGGACGGAAGATGCAAGGTTCGGCCATAAAATATAGGATATTCGCGTTTATCGCGTTTGCTATTTTGCTCTACTGGTTCGTAATTCCGGCTGTGATTACCCATAACGTTCCCGAACTGGCCAAAGAGGGTAAAGCCGACGCGATTCCTCCTTTGGCGTACAAAGTCTGGGATTATTACCAAAAGGGCAGATACGTCAGCCCGAATACGCCGCCGGAGGCTCTTGACGAAAACAAGAATCCATCTTTGGAAAAGATGATACAAAGCAGTGCCGAAATAGGAGTGGCCAGCGCTCCGATCTGGTATGTTTCTCTGGAAGCCCCAAATTACCCAAAAGACGCCTTTCCAGAGGGTATTCCCGTCTATTACCATTTTGACGGCTTTAGCGGCGACGTACATGAGATGAATACCATAAACCATTTTATAGGAATGGATCCGATGGAAAGAGGCGCTCCCTACCTAAGGGCTATTGCGCCGTATGTATTGGCGCTTTTGGCTTTTGCGTACGTTCTGTTTATGCTGTATGACTGGAAATGGCTAAATTACGTTATGTGGATAGCAGTACTGCTACCGGTTATATTCTTGGGATTTTACGCCTATTGGCTTTACTGGTTTGGACACCATATGCACGACTGGGGTGCGTTCAAAATCAAACCGTTTATGCCCACCGTATTCGGCGACGGAAAAGTGGCCCAGTTTACCACGCACTCTTATCCGACTATCGGATTTTGGCTGCTCTTGGCGATCAGCTTTTTTACGCTTTTGGCTATATTGTCCAAGAACAAATATCTAAAAAGTAGAGGCGAACAGCCAAAATGAGAAATTTTTTGGTGTTGATGGGTATTTGCTCGGCGCTGTTCTCTTCCGTTTTGCAAGAGGCCATAGACAGAGCCGAGCCGGGTTCTAAAATTGAACTGCCTGCCGGAATTTTCGAAGGAAATATACTCATTGACAAACCTCTCGTTATAGTTGGAAAAGGTTCAAAAACGGTAATTAGAGGAGAGGGGACCGGCACCGTGGTTAAAGTACGGAGCTCCAACGTTACCCTCGAGGGGCTGGTAATAGAAAATAGCGGCAGCCAATACGAGACGATCGACGCCGCTATTTCCATTAAGGACAGCAGATTCTGTACAGTCAGAAACTGCATTATCAGAGATACGCTCTTTGGCATCGATTTGCAAAACGTCAGCAATTCCGTCATAGAGAACAATACTATCAGCTCAAAAGATCTTGAACTCGGTCTAAGGGGCGACGGTATTAGGCTTTGGTACAGCAACGACAACGTTTTAAGAAACAACAGGCTCATTAAATCGAGAGATTTTGTGGTCTGGTACAGTCACGGAAATCTGATCGAAAAGAATAGAGGCGAATACGGCAGATATTCGCTCCACTTCATGTATGCCGGCAAAAACATTGTCAGGAACAACTTTTACAGACACAACAGCGTAGGCATATTTTTTATGTATTCCAAAGACACAGTGGCAGAGAACAACGTTGTCATGAGTTCGGTAGGAACGACGGGTATAGGCATAGGTTTAAAAGACGCTTCCAATTTTACCCTCAAAAACAATACCGTATTATATTGCGCCAAAGGTATGTATATAGACAGGTCCCCATATGAGCCGGGAACCGAAAATATTATCGAAAGCAACAAGATCATGTACAACTCCATAGGAATACATTTCCATTCGGTCAGCGTTGCAAATTTGATTACTAAAAACGTTTTCAAAGGAAATATAGAAAACGTTTACGACGATTCCGGCAGAGAGATAACCCATTCTGTTCAGAACAGATGGGTTATGAACTACTGGGACGATTATCAGGGGTTCGACAAGAACAGGGACGGAATAGGAGATACTCCGTATACTCTTTATTACTACGCGGACAAGATGTGGATGTTAAATCCGAACGTCAAGTTCTTTTACGGATCTCCGGTTATATCGATTTTGAACTTTTTGGCGAAACTCGCTCCCTTTTCGGAGCCTTTGAAGCTGCTGAGCGATCCGAAGCCCTTAATGTACGAAAAGGAAGCCTCATGAAAAAAGAAGATAAAAAAAGACGGGACTTCATAAAACAGATGGCCGGTCTCGGAGTTTTGGGGCTGGCCGCGGCTGGCGGAATTTTCGGCGCGAGATTTTTGAGCGCCGAGGAGAAGCTAAAGCTCAGACCTCCTGGCGCATTGGAGGAGGATAGGTTTTTGGCCCTGTGCATCAAGTGCGGCCAGTGTCTGCAGGTATGCCCTTATGATTCCATTTTGCTGGAGGATCTAGAGGGACTGGCCGGAGTCGGGACGGCTTATATCGATCCTGATAGAAGGGGATGTTATCTGTGCAAGGCGCTTCCTTGTATTTTGGCCTGTCCCAGCGGAGCGCTGGATCACGAAGTGGCCGATGACGTCCGAAAGATTCATATGGGTATGGCCGTTATTGAAAATCTGGACGCCTGCTTGGCTTTGGAACGAAGGCCTGTACCGGAGAGCTTTTTGGATGAGATGTTTGAACATACCAAGGTGTTGAGCGACCGGGAGAGAAAAGAGAGAAAAATTTTGCCTCTTGAGGTTCAAAGCGAAAAAAGAGAACTGCAGGTGGAGGTTTTGAAAAAGATTCAAGAGTCGGTGGGCAAGGAGTGTTCGTTGTGCGCCGATATGTGTCCCTATCCTTCTCCCTCTTTGGCGATAGGAATGGTTGAAAAAGATGGCGGCATGATGCCTCAGATCAGAGAAAAATGCGTAGGTTGCGGCGTATGCGTGGAAGTTTGTCCCACGGACGTTTTGAAAATAGTGCCAAGAGCCACTTATGACGAGATTTACAAAAAGGGGTAAAAATGAGGGGAATCCTTATTATCTGTTTGGGTGTCGCGCTTTTTTTGCTGAGCGGATGTGAAGAGAAACAAAAAACCGCCGAGGATATACGAAAAGGCGACGCTGGAGAGATCAAAATTACGGCCGGAGCCGTAGAGGAAAAGAGTGTCGAGAGCAAAAATCCGGATAAAGGAGAGTTTTACTACTCCTACAACAAAAAAGAGGAAAAAGCGGAGGAAGAAGATGAGAGCTATACTCCCATAGATGCCTATAGAAGGGTTAGAAGCCCCTACGAAGAGGTTCAGATCTCCTTGTTGGCAAAAAAATTGAGCAAAGATTTTATCATTCACTGTTCGGCGTGCCATGACGATTACGCAAACGGCATTATAGGGCCCTCTTTGCTGGATAAAAACGCCACGTTTATTTACGGTCGATTGATGGCGTACAAAAACGGCTCTAAAAACAACGTGCTCATGAAAGATCTGGTGAGTAGAATGAGTGATGAGAGACTAAAATCGTTAGCTGACGAAATCGCAAAATTCAATGAAAAGGTTCGAAAGATCAAAGCTGGTGAAAAAGTTGATTAAAGGATAGGAAATGGTAAAGCATATTATCGCGACTATTGCCGGAATAGCTACCGCATGGGCTATATACTATATGGCCACCCTCGATAGGGAAGTGGAGAAGATGAGACTGATCAAAGAGGTCATCGAAAAGTCCAAACTTGAGGTTCCGGTAGCCTCGACTCAGCAGCAACAGCAATCCCTTCCCGTAGAGAAGACGAAGAACGAAGAGGAGAGTGAGGCCGAAAAACAGCTCAAGATGCTAAAAGAGAAGGCCGGAACGGTTTCAGCCTTTGAGGTTAGTCCACTATATAGAAGAAACTGCGCCTCGTGCCACGGAGTCAACGGTGAGGGTGCGGTAGGACCGAAACTGGTAGGAAAGAGCGAAGAGTATATTTTGAACTCTTTGCGCGATTTCAAAAGCGGCAAGAGAAAAAACTACGTTATGTACGGGTTGCTCAGCAATATGAAAGACGAGGATCTGATTTCGCTGGCTCGAGAGATAGCGACATTTGAGGAAAAACTCAAAAACGCCAAATAGGCAATTTACAAGGAACCGATTATGGATAGATACAACTGGAGCGTCAGAGAGCTGGTAAACGCCCCTTTGCTTTCCACCCTCTATTACAGAACTAGAGAGGGTAAAATAAGACCGACATGGAGATTTTGGAGGTGGCTCAGCGTCATAGTGATAAATTTGGCTTTTTTTCTGTCGTACCATATCGATATCCAGTTTCTGGAAGGAACTCTGACCGGTTCGAGGCTGTTGGGTTTTCACCTGATCGATCCCTTTGTGGCGTTGGAGATGCTGGCCGCCGAGCACCATATACATACCAATATCATTATCGGAACGTTGACGATAGTCGCTTTTTACTTCTTTGTAGGGGGCAAGGCCTTTTGCGGCTGGGTTTGTCCTTACGGACTGCTTAGCGAAATAGGGGAGAGAATACATCAGATACTGGTTAGCAAACATATAATCAAAGAGAGGAGCTTCAATCCCAGAGTTAGATATCTTTTTTGGGTTATCTTTTTGGCGGCCGCGGCCGTCGACGGATATTTGGTATTCGAGATGATAAATCCGGTTGGTATACTCAGCAGGTTTATCGTATACGGGTGGAGTTTGGCGATCGTTTGGGTTTTGGTTATCTTGGCCATAGAAATTCTCTTTTCGAGACGGGCCTGGTGCAAGTACGTGTGTCCGATAGGAACCACTTACAGTTTCATAGGCTGGGTCAGTCCGATGAAGGTTCAGTGGGATATGGACAAGTGCGACCACTGTATGGCCTGTTTCGCCGCATGTCCGGAGGATCACGTTCTGGAGTTCGCAAAGCCGAAATATGACGAAAAGAGAAAAGAAAAGGGAGTAACGAAAGAGTTTGTTAAAGATGGTGATTGTATAATGTGTGCCAGATGTTTCGACGTATGCCACGAGGATGCGTACAATTTCGAGTTTAGGTTGAAAAATCTGATATGATCAGAATAGAGAAGGCTACGAAAAAGTTTATGGGCGCTACTGTTTTGGATTCGGTCAGCGTCACTTTTTTACCGGGAGACAAGGTGGCTTTGATGGGACCCAACGGAGCAGGAAAGACCACCTTGGTCAGATCCGTTTTGGGTTTTTATAGACTTGACGGCGGAGAGATAGAGGTTTTTGGAAACTCTCCCTATCAGAAAAGGACCGCCGTATTGGAAAGAATAGCTTTTATCCCCCAGACTCCGCCTCCTATAAAGCTATCAGTAAAAGAGCTGTGTGAATATATCTCCAAAAGTTCCGGAGTCGAGGTAGAACGTATAGCCGCGGAAGCCGATAGAATGGACCTGGATTTAAAAGGAAACGGCGACAAGCCTTTTTTCAAGCTTAGCGGCGGAATGAAACAGAAGCTTTTGATAGCCATCGCTCTTTCGCGCAAAAGCGACATATTTATTTTTGACGAGCCGACAGCCAATCTGGACCCGAAGGCGCGCGAGCGGTTTTATGCGTTGTTAAAGGAGCTAAATCCCGAATCGATCGCCGTTTATATTACCCATAGAATTGAGGAATTGGGAGATTTGGTAAACAGAACGGTATATATGGATTTGGGTAAAATTACCGAAGACAGAAGGATTGCATAGTGAATCCGAGAATAGTTTTTATAGGGTTGATGGCCCTTTTTGCTATTTTCGTCGCCGGATGCGAGAAAAAGGATTTTACAAAAACCGCGGCCAAGATGCATTGGGACAGGGATATGTGCGAAAGATGCAAAATGGCCATCAGCGACAGAAAATTCGCCGTTCAGGCCGTTGGAGAGGATGGCAAACTCTACCGTTTTGACGATATAGGGTGTCTAATATTATGGCAGGCCAAAGAGCGTCCCGATCTGAAATTTAAAAAAATATGGATTACAGACGCTGAAACCGGCGAATGGATAGACGCCGAAAGAGCTCTATATACAATGGATGCCCTAACTCCCATGGGGTACGGTTTTGCGGCATATAGTCGAAAAAACTTTCCAAAAGGCAAAAAGCCCTTGGATTTTGCCGAGGTTAAAAAGAGGATAATAAAGATAGGCAGATGAAAAACCTCTTTCTTGTGGCCAAACTGGATATCAAAGAGTCGCTGAGAAGTCGCTGGTTTTTGGTCTATCTGACGGTTTTTGGCGGTATGATGGCTCTTTTTTTCGTTACCGGAATTACCGACTCGGTAGTTATGGGTTTTACGGGGCTTAGCAGACTGCTTTTGATATATATGCAGGTTACGGTGGTTATTTTGCCGATTTTTATATTGATCACCACTGTAAAATCGATCTCTCAAGACAGAGAGAGCGCCATTTTGGAGTATATGCTATCTTTCCCGGTCTCTCTTTTCGATTATTACTGGGGCAAGATGGCGGGCAGATTTTTTATCGTCTTTTTTCCCGTTGTTTTAGCTCTTGTTCTTGGCGTGGCGTGGGGGGCTCTCAAGGGTGGAGAGCTGCCTTGGAGTATGCTTTTGATATATAGCGCGTTGCTCTTTGCGATGTGCGCTGTTTTTTTGGGTATAGCCTTTTTTATTTCCACGCTGGTAAAGTCTCACGACGTGGCTCTGGGAGCCTCTTTTGTGGTTTGGATAACGCTGTTGGCTTTTATCGATATTGCCTTGATAGGTTTGATGCTGCAAAACAGATTCGATGATGAGATAATAATCTCTATAGCTCTTTTGAACCCTATGGAGGTTTTCAGAGTCGGAGCTGTTGCCCTGTTTGATCCTGAGCTTACCGTAATGGGTCCGGTAGCCTATTTTTTACTGGATAGTTTCGGCAGAACCAATCTTTTGGTTTACGCCTTTGTATATCCCGTTGTATTGGGGATCTTTTTCGCCTGGGCTGGATATTGGTATTTTAGCCGAAAAGATCTGTTATAAGGAGGCTAAGATCGTGAGAGCGAGAGCGCTAGTTCTGTTTTATATCGCTGTTTCCGTTACGGCACTGTCCCTTTTTGGACAGATAAACGGAAAAAATATCGATCCGGTATATATGATCGACGTTAACAAAGATAAAAGATTCAACGCCAAAATAGAGCTGTCAGACGGCGAGAAGATACTCTTTTGCTGTCCCAAGGCGATGTTCGATCTTTACTTTCGACCGATGGATTATCCAGAATACAAGATCAAAAGCGAAAACGACTTTAAAAAACTGATGGTAAAAGATTTTATAAGCGGCGAATGGATCGACGCCAAAAAGGCGTTTTATGTTTTCGGCAGTAGACTCCTGGGGCCAAAAGGCGACGATCTGATTCCTTTGGGATCCAAAAAAAACGTAGCTCTATTCAAGAACAGATACGGCGGTAGCAGGGTTTTGACCTTTGACGAGATAGTTAAAAAAGGCTACGGACTGATCAAATATCTCGATATGCCTTGATATAGATCAATTTTTTTTCTCCCCAAACTGGTAAAATCGAAAGAGTATAAGTATATCTAATAAGGGGAGAACATGAGAGGTCTCCTTGTTTTTACTATCTCTATTTTGATCTCACTCGCTCTAAATGGCTCCTCTTTGAGAGAGACCGCATTCTCGAGAGGTCTATATCCCGTTCCTGCCGACCTGGACTCCCTAATAGCGCTTTATAAAGGCGATTTCGATATCGAAAAGGCCAGACTGGGCAAAGAGCTCTTTTTCGACCCTATACTCTCAAAAGACGGCAGCGTATCCTGCGCATCTTGCCACGATTTTGCAAAAGGAGGCGCCGACGCAAAAGCGGCGGCGGTGGGGATCGGCGGCGCCGAGAACCCTTTCCATCTAAATTCTCCTACCGTTTTTAACGCCGCGCTGGCCAAAATGCTGTTTTGGGACGGTCGCGCAAAGAGTCTGGCCGAACAGGCGGCCGGACCTATAACCGCTCCCTTTGAGATGGGATTGACTCCTAAAGAGGCGGTAGAGAAGGTGAGCGGTTCCTCATATTACGCACAACGTTTCGAAAAACTCTACAATAAAGCCGAAATAGAGTTTGAGGATATACTCGACGCTATAGCGATGTATGAAAAAACCCTGTTGACTAGAGGCGATTTTGACCGATTTTTGGAGGGTGATGAAACCGCTTTGAACGAAAGGGCGAAAAGAGGGCTAAAACTGTTTATGTCGATAGGATGCAAAGGGTGTCATACCGGTATGAGCGTCGGCGGACAGAGCATACAGAAGTTTCCGCTGAGAAAATATAACTGGTTCAATCTAAAATATGAGGAAAAAAGAGGTCTTTATATAGACGATTCGCCGTATCCTTTTGAAAATCTGGGAGGTTTTTGGGGAAAAGACGGTGCATTGAGATTTAGGGTTCCGATTTTGAGAAACGTAACGAAAACGGCGCCATATTTTCATAACGGCAGTGTCAAGGAGCTGAAAAAGGCGGTTGAGATAATGGCCCGTCATCAACTGGGAAAAGAGTTGACAAAAAAGGAGATAGAAGATATCGTGGAGTTTCTAAAGAGCCTGGAAGGCTCTTTGGTAGATTACGGTATATAACTATTTTATATCGAAAAACTCTTTGATATACTTCTCTTCGGCTCTGTTTTTTAGCTTGATTTTTTTAACTGTTCTGTTTTGATCGTCCAGAACTTCTACGGTGTCGCCCGCCAATCGTATATGGGTTTTCCCCCACTTTTTCATCAGTTCGTCGAATATCAGGTAGACTTTTGCGTTAGGCACGTCCAGATCTTTACCTGTTCTTTTGTCCACTATATCGAGTCCACCGAACTCTTTTTGTATCTCGTAGGGAAATGTTTCTAAAATCTGATTGTATACCCTTTTTTCCTTTTTTTGCGGCATATTGGTTAACAGAGCCATGACGCTGAGGAATATAAATATAAACGCCAAAGCCCATAAAAGCTTTTTACTGAACATCATACCTTCCTTTGAAACTTTTTTCTATGAAATCCTTGGCTTTGGAGTCGAGGATTTTTTGCCTCTGTTTACCTTTAGGCAGTGAGAGTCTCAACTCTTTTAGCTCTTTTACGAAGCTTTCCAGCTCCTTTGGCAACATTTTCTCCACGGCTCTTCGCAGATATTTTGCCAAAGATGGCGAGGCCCCCGAGGTAGAGAACGCTATTACCAGATCGCCTCTTTTTATATACGAGGGGAAAATAAAATCGCAATACTCTACGCTGTCTACGCTGTTACACAATATTCCTGATTTTTTGCACAAGAGATAAATTTCTTTTTGCAGATCTATATTGTCTACGGCTACCACCACAATCCCGATATTTTGCAAATCTTTGGGTTCAAACTCTCTTTGATATATTTTCAGGCCGAAATCTTGCGCTATTTTTTTTGTTTGGGAATTCACTTTTGGCGCGACTATCCTTATATCGGTGGTAAAGTCGATTAAACGCGAGAGCTTTTCGCAGGCTACGTTTCCGCCTCCTACGAGAAGAACGCTTTTTTTGCTCATGTCTATCATAGCAGGGAAAAAGCTCATAAGGCTCCTTAAAACGGTTTGTTTAATAATATCATAAAAAAACTATAAGCGATTTGATGGCTATCAAGGAAAATAGGGGCAAATATGACTACAATTGTAAAGATTAACTAAAAAGAGGTCGCAATATGGAGAAGGAGTTTTTAAATCTGATACAGAAATCTTTTCCCGTCGAGGAGAGGCCTTTTAAAAAACTGGCCGAGGAGCTAAACGTTACGGAAGAGCGTCTGATCGATCTTTACAAAGATCTAAAATCCCGCGGGATAATTAGACAGACTTCCGCTATTTTCGATACAAAATCTTTGGGATACGACTCATCTTTGGTGGCTTTTAAGGTAAAAGATATCGATCGGGCCGCCGCAATAGTCAACGAACATCCGGGAGTAAGTCACAACTATGAAAGAAATAACGAGTTTAATCTCTGGTTCACCATTGCCGTTGCGCCCGACTCTTCGCTAGGTTTGGAAAAAAGCGTCTCGATACTGGCCGAAATTGCCGGCGCGGACTCCTACCTGATTTTGCCTACAAAAAAGATGTTCAAGATCAAAGTTCAGCTGGATCTGACCGGAAAAGAGGAAAAAAAAGAGAGAGTTACGCGCAAAAAGAGACAAAATATGGAGCTAAAACCCTTTCATATAGAGTTGATCAAAGAGCTTCAACAAGATATTGAGCCTATCAAGGAGCCTTTTGGGAAGATTCTGGACAGATTGGGCATAGATATGTCCGAACTTAGGCATAACGTTTCAAAAATGGAACAAGCGGGTATAATGAGAAGGTTTGCCACTATCTTGCATCATAGAAAAGCTGGATTCAAAGCAAACGCTATGGTGGTATGGAAAATTCCGCAAGAGCGCGCCGAGGAGATCGGCGAAGCGGTTGCCAGCTACAGAGCGGTAAGCCACTGCTATCTAAGGCCCGTATATCCTGAGTGGCCCTATCCGCTCTTTTCTATGATACACGGCAAAAGCAGGGCAGAGGTTGAAAAAGTCGTAGAGGAGATATCCGAAGATATCGGAGTCAAAGAGTACGCCTATCTCTATTCTACGAGAGAGTTTAAAAAGGTGAGACTGCGCTATTTCAGTCCAGAATTTTATGAATGGGAGAAGAGACATGGATAGTTTGGCCGGATTTTTTAAAGAGGAGGCGATATATATTATTATTTCCCTTTTCGTTTTTGCGATAGCTGCTATTGTTGTTACCAGACCTTTTGTAAAGCTCGATCCCAAGAAGGTTCTGCCGGGAGTGGCGCTCTTTTTGATTGCGGCTTTGCTTATTCATTACAATATGAGGATTTCTCATATCAAAAGCGTCAAAAAGGCCTTTGAAGATGGCAAAGAGATAATTTGTCTGGACAAAACCAACAAAATAGGGCATGTTCTTGTTAGAAAGGGCGAATGGAGACTGGAAGGGGATCTTTTTGTCAATCCCGCCTTTTATAGAGGATATAATATTCGTCAATGTCTGATTTCGGATGATTAGTTTTCTATCTGATAGATGATTTCCGCTCCGCTGTTTTCCGGCGAAAAGGAGGCTTCGGCTTTTAGATTCGGCGAGACGCGATATCTGAGGATAATTGAGGATATTTCGTCGTTTCTGTAAATAACCGTGATTTTTTTGCCTATATTTTTTCCAATCTCTATACCGAATCCCTTTGATGAGGTGATCAGCGAGAACCTGTCCAGCCTCATTCCGAAAGAGGAGATCAGATCTTTTACAAAAAGGTTTCCAAGAGCCTTTGAAAAACTCTCTCCCAAAACCCCTTTTGCTAAAGCGGTAGAGGATATAGAATCAAAAAGTAGCAGGGCCAGTATGTCGTTTTGGTTCAGATAAGGCTCGCTTCTAAACGTTATTACGGGATTTTTCAGTTCGCCGGCTATTTTTATGTAGACTGTATAGGGCTCTTTTTTATAGACTATATCCAAATTTAAGAGCGGATTTTCGATTGGACCGTAAAAATCGAACTCTTTTCCTTTTATTCGGAAAGTTCTGTCTTTGAATCTGAAGACTCCTTTTTCAATTTTTACTACGCCCAGAAGCTCAGTAGGTTTTTGGTACTCTTTCCAAAGGGTTACGTCGCAGTCGATTTCGGCCTCAAGATATTTAAGTTGATAGATTAGGGTTTTTGAACTTTTTATTCTCAGATTCAAAATGAGATTTTGCGTAAACTCTTTTTTGCGGGGAGCGTCTACCACCACGATATCGGGATCGGATATCTCCTTGTGTTTTTGAGGATCGTACCATACTGTACCTCCAAGGATTTCGATCTCTCCTTCTATGGCTATTTTATCAGCCTCGATTTGCGCTTTTATATCGATTTTTGAATCAACCTTCCCTTCGGCAAAAGAGAATCGGTAAAGTTTTGAGCGAAGCTTTATGTGGGCGCAAATTTTTTTCAGATCTATAAATCCGGTGGCCTTTATCTGATCTTCGATCCAGAGTCTTTTTATCACTATTTTTCCGTTTTCGAACAGGAATTGCGACTCTTTGGTGGCGTAAACGGCTCTATTGTTCGCGACTATGGCGTAGTAGTCCACAAATAGTGTCGAGCCCTCGGTTCTGCCTTTGATATTTATCAGTTGGATATCGCCGTTTTTGATCTTTAGATTCTGTGCCGTTATTTCAAAATTTGTCCTTACATAGTCGCTAAGCAGCGAAACTTTCATAGACTCTGCCTCGATGCGGTTTGGAACCCGGACTATTTTTTGAGCACTTTTTAAAAATCTTTTCGGATCGTAGATATCTATTGTTCCCCTTAGATACTTTTGCGCAATTTCGATAGCGGCTTTCGCTCCCTCGCCGTTTAGGTAAATTCTATATGGGTATTTGCTAAAATCGGCCTTTACGTTAAAAAGAGCGGAGGTGGATTGCAGTTTTTTGGTTTTGGGATCGAATACGGCGTAGATAGGGAAGATGGCTTTTAATCTTTCTTCGGTCGTATCTTTTTGAGTAAAATAGATGCTTAAAACGTCGTTTCCGAATTCCCCGAGCGCGGTAAAAAGTTTGGAATCTATTTTAAACCCAAAGGAGCTCTTTTTGCCCCAAGCCTTCACAGAAAGAGATCCCAGCAGTTTCGCCGCTTGAGGATGAGGAAGCCGCAGATTTTTTGCCGCGACGTTGAATTCAAGCTCTCTATTAAGCGTAAAGTCGATTTTGTTTTTTGCGTTAAATATTGAGCCGATCAGAAGGTCGTCTTTTAGCGTTCCCGTAAAATCGACTCTGTCGGTCAATATAGGGAGCGATTTTTTTATATCCCGGACATATCCCTTTATATCTGCGTGAAGCTCTTTGTCGAACGTGGCTTTTGCCGTTGCGAAAATTTTTGCATTTTTTATCGATCCTGACGCCTTTATATCTGATGTGAGCGTTTTTTCCCGTATGTAGTAAAATCCTTCGGCGTTTAGAAGCAGTTTTATGCTATCTTTTTCGTTTATATATTCGGTTGAGGCGTTGAACGCTAT
This sequence comes from Campylobacterales bacterium, assembly GCA_027065825.1. GTDB lineage: Bacteria > Campylobacterota > Campylobacteria > Campylobacterales > Nitratiruptoraceae > Nitrosophilus_A. The sequence goes on from JAMONM010000033.1 coordinate 39,072, forward strand.
TTCTCTATCCCCAATTTCGGCTCTGAAATTTACCGGTTTACGGAATTTATGAAGATTTATGGCTCCTTTTGCGTAAATTTTGGATTTTTTGGCTTTTGCGACGGCTGAGAGATTGAATTTCGAGGAGTTCAGCCGCAGATTGGCCAGTTTGAAAGAGTATTGGCGATCTATCTCTATATCTTTTACAGAGGCTTCGAGGTCGATTTTTTCAAAATATCCCTCTATTGATAGATTTTCGATGAAAATAGATTTGTCAAATTCCTTTTTTTCTTGCTTTTGGCGCGTGGGGATGGCTTTTAGATTTAGAGCCGTAACGGTTATGCCGTTTATGTAAATTTGATCCGAAAGGAGCGATAGCGGATTAAAAACGATCTCCGCCTTTTTTGCTATTATCGTTCCCTCTTTGCTGATATCGACGAATTTCCATCTGTTTAAACGGACCCATTTTATCTCTTTTGCTTCGATTTTATAGGACAAAAGGGCATCTTTGACCATTCGTTCTACGATAGAGGTTTTGTACTCCAAAAGAGCGGTACCCATGATCAAAATCAGTATAAGCCTTCCTATTAGCAAAAGGGTTCTCAAAAGACCCCTCCCAGATAGATATGAAAGGCGTTTTGAGAGAATTCGTCCATCCTAAAACCGAAATCGGCTCTAAGCTCTCCTATGACGGTATCGTATCTCAGACCGATTCCAGCTGAATTGACGGCCTTCGACAATATGTCGTAACTGCGGTTTTTTATTGCTGTTCTGTCCCAAAATAGCGCACCTTTGATTTTTTCGTAAAGAGGGAAATCGGCCTCCAGGGAGGTATCGAGTAAAATCTTTCCCCCTATTTTGCATGCAGTATCTGTCGCAGTGAGTCTGTTATAGGAGTAGGCTCTGTTGGAATTGGCTCCTCCGGCATACAGCAGCCATGAGACGGGCGGATCTCCCGACAACTCGGCCAAAAAGGAGATGTCGGCCTTAAAAGATAGCCCTATTTTGTTGAAAGTTTTCAAAAACTTGGCTTTTGTTGCGTTTTTGACAAATCTGTTCTTTTGGTCAAATAGTGCAAATTTGGTTTTGTTTTTCAAATAGTAGCCGTTTTTCGGAGATAGTTTGGAGTCTCTGGCGTCAATAGCGAATTCTACCGTAGGATAGATCAGATTGAATCTGCCCGTTTTGATACAGAGCTCCTCGGAAGAGATATCTATCTGTTCAGTTCCCATCGACAATTTAATCGATCTTTTATAGTACTCTTTCGCTATCGATACCGAAAAAGAGCCTTTTTTCTCTCTGAAAATCTCATATTTTTCATCGCTGTACGATGCTGTGAAGATCGTATCGAATCTACGGTCGAACATAGATAGCGAGGGTACGAAAAGAGAGATTTTTGAAAGTTTGAGATTTTTTGAGCTCTTTAGCTCGAAATAGAGCTGTTTTGAAGAGATGTTTAGATTTTTATATGAAATTGACGCCTTTGGGCCGTGAAGAGTCTCAAAACCTGCCGAAATACGGTATATATTGTTTTTATCTTTCTCTTTCGTCTTTACGTTAACGAAGATTTGATTGTCGATCTTTTTGCTGTAATCGATATAGACCGATTCGAAATACTCCAAAGAGTAGAGCGATCGGTAGCTCTCTTCCACTTTCTCCAAATAAAACGGCTCATTCGGTTTTAAAAAAATGTGATCTTTTATGACCTCCTCCTTGAGGGTTGTGTTGCCGCTGAGAGTTACGCTCTTGATTTTACAAGGAGATCCTTTTTGCAAATAGTAGACCAAATATGCAGTTTTCCTTTTTACGAACAGATATGCCTTCGCATCCAAGTCGAAACTGCAGTAGCCGGCTTTTAACAAGGCCTTTTTGATTCTCTCTTTGCTGAGGGCGAACTCCTTGGCGTTGAATCTGTCTCCGTTTTTTAAATTAATTAGATTTTTTATCGGAAAGTCTGAGGTTATCTCGACGGAGGCTATCTTTATAGGTCTGGACTCTCTGATTGAGAATATCACTCTTGTTTTTTTAGTTACCGTTTTGATTTGGGTATCCCAAAATCCCTCCTCTTTATAAAAAAGCAGCAGCTGCTCCTTTAGGGGATCGATCAGTTTTTTATCTATTTTTACCTCTCTTTTTCCTCGCAGTTTATCCCAAAAGGAGCGCTCAAAGCCGAGCTCTTGGTAGAGTCTGTCGTCGCTAAAGAATCTGTTGCCTTCAAAAACCAGTATATACTCGCCGGCCCATAGCAGCATTGGTATCAAAATCAGAGAAAAAAACTTCAAGATATCCCTTTTTACGGTACAAGTTCGAATATATTATATCAACAAAAAAGTGTCACAATTAAATCATCTTCTTTGGCTACAATTACTGTGACACTCCAAAAGTCCCAAGGAGAATTGATGAGACTTCCGCTGCCTAAACTGATCATAAAACGTGACGGATCTACAGAGGATTTCAAAGCCTACAAGATCGAAGACGCAATCAAGGCGGCTTTTGACAGTGTGCTGGTTCCTTACGATAAAAGAGTCTACGAAAGCGTTTTGATTAGAATATCTTTCGATACCGTAAAAGCCGTAGAAGAGATTCAGGACATCATCGAATACGAGCTCTATAGAGCCGGCTATTTCGATGTCATGAAATCCTTTATAACATATCGCTTTTTGCACAAGATGCAAAGAGAGCATATCGCCGGCCTGAGCGACGATACGACTTATATCAACTCCACCCAGAGCGTGGAGGAGTATATAAACAAAAGCGACTGGAGAATCAATGCCAACGCTAATACTGGTTATTCTAACGCCGGTCTGGTAAACAATCTGGCCGGCAAGGTAATAGCCAATTTCTGGCTGGACAAGGTCTATTCCAAAGAGGAGGGTTACGCCCATAGAAACGCCGATATTCACATTCACGATCTGGACTGTCTGACCGGTTATTGTGCCGGATGGAGTCTGAGAATGCTGTTGAACGAGGGATTTAACGGAGTTAGAGGTAGGGTGGAGAGCAAACCGCCGAACCATTTCAGATCGGCTCTGGGTCAAATGGCCAATTTTTTGGGTATATTGCAGAGCGAATGGGCCGGGGCCCAGGCATTTAGTTCCTTTGATACCTATTTGGCTCCGTACGTTTTCAAAGATCAGCTTCCGTACGAAGAGGTAAAAGAGGCTATCAGAAGCTTTGTTTACAATCTAAACGTTCCTGCCAGATGGGGGCAGAGTCCGTTTACCAACATAACGATCGACTGGACAGTTCCGGACGATCTCAAAGATCAGATCCCAACAAAAAACGATCGACACCTTTTTGAAGAGATCAAAGAGGATCCCAAACTTCTGCGTTTGGCCAAAGAGCGGGGAGTAGATTCGTTGACGGCTATGACCTACGCCCATTTTCAGCATGAGATGAACATCATTAACAGAGCCTTTTACGAGGTCATGACCGAAGGCGATAAAAACGGGCAGCCCTTTACGTTTCCTATTCCTACGGTCAACATTACCGAGGATTTCGACTGGTACGGGGAAAATACCGATATACTTTTCGAGAATACGGCTAAAATAGGCAGCAGCTATTTTCAAAACTTTATAGGTAGTCAGTATATAATCGACCCCGAAACCGGAGAGAAAAAACCGAATCCGGACAGCTACAAACCGAACGCGGTACGCAGTATGTGTTGCAGACTGCAGCTGGATCTGAGAGAGTTGTTAAAGCGCGGCAACGGGCTTTTCGGCAGTGCGGAAATGACCGGCAGTATAGGCGTGGTGACTATAAACATGGCGAGACTGGGATATCGGTTCAAAGGGGATAAAAAAGGTCTTTATAAGGAGCTGGTCAGACTGATGGATCTGGCCAAATCGACGCTGGAGAAAAAGAGGGCATTTGTAAACGAGATGTTCAAACGAGGTCTATATCCCTATACGGCCAGATATCTGAAAAACTTCGACAACCATTTTTCCACTATCGGCGTAAACGGTATGAACGAGATGATCAGAAATTTTACGGGGGACAGTTACGATATAACCGACGAGAGAGGAATTGAGTTCGCTCTGGAGATTTTGGATTTTATGAGGGATAGGCTAAAACAATATCAGGAAGAGACCAAAAACCTATACAATCTAGAAGCCACCCCTGCCGAAGGTACTACCTACAGATTCGCAAAAGAGGATAAAAAGAGATTTCCGGATATTATACAGGCCGGTTTCGGGGAGAATATATACTATACGAACTCCTCACAGATACCGGTGGGATTTACCGACGATCCCTTTGAGGCTCTGGAGCTGCAGGACGAGCTACAGTGCAAATATACCGGCGGAACGGTTTTGCATCTGTATATGAGCGAAAAGGTCAGTTCCGCCGAGGCCGCCCGTAGACTGGTCAAAGCCGTTATAGAAAACTATAAACTCCCTTATATTACCGTAACGCCGCTGTTTTCGGTTTGTCCAAAACACGGCTATTTAAGCGGCGAATATGAATACTGTCCCAAATGTGACGATGAGATAGTGGCAGAGTATTTACGACAACAAACTTTAAAGGAGGAACAATGAACAAAGAGGAGATTTTAAAAAAGATGTCCGAATATAGGACAAAATGCATGGTCTATACCAGAGTCATGGGGTATCACAGACCGGTTGAGAGCTTTAATATAGGCAAAAAGGGCGAACACAAAGAGCGAAGGCAGTTCAAAGAGGAAAAATGCCGACTGACGGTATAAAAGTTTACTCCTATACCCCGTTTACTCTAATCGATTATCCCGACAGACCGGCGGCCATAGTCTGGCTCGCCGGGTGCAATATGAGGTGTCCATACTGTCATAACCCGGATATAGTCTTTGGAAAAAACGGACTCGATTTTAGTGTTGTCAGCTCTTTTTTGCAAAAGAGAAAGAAGGTATTAGAGGGCGTGGTTATCAGCGGCGGAGAGCCTACGTTGCATCCCGATTTGGAAAAAATTTGTATTCGCATCAAGAAAATGGGATACAAGATCAAACTAGACACCAACGGTACCGGGGTGCATGTTGTGGAAAATCTGGCCTCAAAAGGATTGATCGACTATGTGGCGGTGGATATCAAAGCTTCGCCGACCAAATACGCCGCGGTTAGCGGCAAGGATACTTTTACCGAGACTATAGAGACGATCAAAACAGCCATGAAATACGATCTTGATATAGAGGCCAGGACTACTCT
>JAMONM010000034.1 GCA_027065825.1 Campylobacterales bacterium
CTATGATGTCTATGATCTCTTTTTCCGTCGAACACTCTATGTTTACCGGCAAAGGCGACGATTCGACTATCTTGGCGGCGTCATGTTCGTTTATATGTCTTCTGTCTTCGCGAAGGTGTATGGTTATCTGATCCGCGCCGGCAAGTTTTAGAGGCAAAAGCGCTCCGAGAGGATCCGGATCGTTGACGCGTCTCGCTTCGCGTAAAACCGCTATGTGATCTATGTTGACTCCAAGCAGCATTCGCGGCTCCTTCGTTTTTGAGTATTATATCCAAATAACGCTTCTTTAATTTCTCCCTTTAGTATAAATTTAAATGATATCTAATGATAAAGTGTATAAACTATAGTTTTTCAAATAGAAACTACTAAAAAGGACAAAAATGAAAAAGTTTTATCTCAGTCTTGCCTTGTCGGCGCTGATTATAGCCGGATGCAGCGACAAACCGGAGGAGAAGAAGCCGGAGGTAATCAAGGAGACTCCGCAGACCCAACAAAGTTCCGCCCAAAGTTCCAAGGAAGAACCGGCGGTTGAAGGCGTATACGGCGTTAGCGCTGATACGGCCTCTTTGGAGCAGCAAACTCAGCCTCAGCAAAACAACGGCACGGTAAAAAGGGGTAAAGTAGTCGAAACTATGGATGCCGGAGGATATACCTACGTCAAGGTTGAAGAAAACGGCCATCAATATTGGATAGCAGGGCCGCAGACTCAGGTAGCGGTAGGCGAAGAGATATCTTTTGTTCCTCAGATGTGGATGGATAATTTCCACTCAAATACTTTGAATCGCGATTTTGAAAAACTGCTCTTTGTTGCCGTGATCGCTCCTTTGAAGGGTTCGCAAACCCAAAACGTATCTTCGGATATGGCCGCCGGTGGATGCGCCACGTGCGAAAGCTGCGGAGACAAAAACGCCACCGAACCAAAGAGCGTAAATATCGAAAAACCGGCTGACGGCTACTCTATCGCCGAAATTTTCGAGAAAAAGAGCGAACTAAAGGGTCAAAAGATCAAATTCAGAGGCGAAGTAACCAAAGTCTCAAGAGGAATAATGGGTAAAGACTGGGTACATCTCAGCGACGACGGCAAGGACGATATCGTGGTTACGGCCCCCGTTGCCGACGTTGAGGTGGGAGATGTGGTTACCGTTATCGGAGTGGTCAACACCGACGTAGATCTGGGATACGGCTATTTCTTTCCGGTGATAGTGGAAGAGGCCACTTTCGAAAAGTGAGGCTTAGCCTCTCTTTTCGTAAAACTCTTTTTTGAATCTTTTGAACTCTCCGTCTATTATAGCTTCTCTTGCTCTTTTCGTTAAATCGAGATAGTAGTGTAGATTGTGCAGCGTGGCCAGTCTATAGTAGCTAAGCTCTTTGGCTCTGAAAAGATGATGGATATATGCTCTTGAATAGTTGGAGCATGTATGGCAGGAGCATTCGGGATCTATCGGATTTTGATCGAGTCTGTATTTAGATGATTTGATATTTATTCTCCCTGTAGAGACGAACAGCGTTCCGTTTCTGGCGTTTCTGGTCGGCATTACGCAATCGAACATGTCCACGCCTCTATCGACGGCTTCGATAATATCTTCGGGAGTTCCTACTCCCATTAGGTAACGCGGCTTTTCGATAGGCATATATTGCGTGGTAAATTCCACCGTATCGTACATTGCGCTACTCTCTTCGCCTACGCTGAGTCCGCCTATCGCGAATCCGTCAAACTCCAGCTCGGTAAGTTCCGTAGCGCTGATTCGTCTGAACTTCTTGTTCGTTCCTCCCTGGATAATGGCGAAAATGTTTTGATTGATACCTATACCTCTTTCTCGGGACTCTTTGTGATACTTTATCGACTCTTTTGCCCATGCGGTGGTCCTGGCTATGGACTGCGCTATTCTCTCCTCAGAAGCCGGAAGGGCTATTAGGTCATCGAGTATCATCATTATATCGCTGTTTAACGAATACTGAATATCTAGAACCTTTTGTGGAGTAAAAAGATGTAGCGAACCGTCGATATGGCTTTTGAACTCTATTCCTTTATCGGTTGTTTTGCTGATTTCACTCAGGCTAAAAGCCTGGAACCCTCCGCTATCGGTCAAGAAGCTTCCGGTAAAACCGGTAAATCCGTGCAGTCCGCCCGAATGCTCTATCACTTTTTCTCCGGGTCTCAAATAGAGGTGGTAGGTATTGGCCAAAACGATTTTCGCATCTAGTTTTTCGCTTAGATCCTGAGTATCCAAAGACTTTACGCTTGCTGCAGTTCCAACCGGCATGAAAACCGGGGTTTTTATTTCGGAGTGTGAAGTTTTGATAGTGCAGGCTCTGGCTTTTTCATCTGTCGCGTCGATTTTGAACTCCACGTTTTACCTTTTTGGATATAATTTAACAAACATTCTTTAGAGGTTGCGTGTGAAAAACATCCTGATATTGGCTGACGGTATTGTAGCAAAACATTTTTTAGAAAGAGTAGCCCAAAACTATGTTTCGGGAAACAGTTATTTGGTGGTATATTACGACGAAAAGATCATACCTCAAAACAGAACCGAAAACTTTAGATTCTACAAGTTCGATCCCACCAGTTACGTAAAGCTCTCACAGCTTTTTGACGAAAAGATTTCACAGGTTATGATAGTGATGGGCAATCGGATAGATACCGTCGCTTCGTATGAAAACATCAGAAAGATAGATCAAAATATAGGGGTGATCATCTATGACAAGTGGGATCTGGAGCTAGAAGATCAAAGCGCAATTTTGTTAAACGCCAACGAAATTCTGGCAAACAGGTTGGTCGATTATCTGCCTAACGTTCCTATAATAGCGCAAAATGTAGGATTGGGTTTGGGCGAGATTATGGAGGTTCTGGTTCCTTTTGGCAGTAGCTACGTCTACAGACATATAGGCTCGATAGAACAGAAAAACTGGAAAATAGCCGCAATT
>JAMONM010000035.1 GCA_027065825.1 Campylobacterales bacterium
CCTATTCTGTTTGGACCACCGCCAATGATTAGAACCTTTTGTTTGGATCTTTCCGTCGTGCTGTCTTTTTGAAAGCCTGCCACCTCTTTCGTAACGTTGACGGTTGAATAGAGATAGGGAGTAAGAGCCTCGAATTCGGCGGCACAGGTGTCGACTTCGTTATATTCGTGATCGATGTTCAGATTTTTTCTGGCTATATAGATATCGTTTTCGCTAAAAGAGGTGTTCTCCTTTTCGTTAATCAGTTTCGCTATCATTTTGTCGCTAAAACCGGCCGCTTTTACCTCCCGCATCAGCGATTCGTTCTGCAAAATATCTAGATCTATCTTCTCTTCGAGAGATACGAGCTCTTCTATCTGATACAAAAACCAGCGGTCGATCCTGCTAAGATCATATATATCCTCCACACTCAGTCCCTCTCTGAAGCCCTGAGCGATATAGAGGAGTCTCTTTTCGTTGGGCCTTCTGATCTCCCTTTTTATGGTCTCTATGTCGGCCTCGATCTTTTCGAAACCGCACAGGCCGGTTTCTAAAGAGCATAGACCCTTTTGAACGGACTCTTTAAAGGTTCTACCTATAGCCATAACCTCGCCCACGCTCTTCATCGAAGTGGTAAGGGTAGAGTCGGCGTGAGGGAACTTTTCAAAGGTAAATCTCGGAATTTTCGTTACTATATAGTCTATGACCGGCTCAAAAGATGCCGGAGTTCCGGTGATATCGTTTTTAATCTCGTCGAGGGTATAGCCCACCGCCAAAAGTGTCGCCACCTTGGCAATAGGATATCCGGTGGCTTTACTGGCCAAAGCGGAGCTTCTGGAGACTCTGGGGTTCATCTCGATAACCGTCATTCTGCCGGTTTCGGGATGAACGGCGAACTGAACGTTGCTACCGCCCGTATCCACGCCGATCTCCCTCAAAATCGCGAAAGAAGCGTCCCTCATTCTCTGATACTCTTTGTCCGTTAACGTGAGCGCCGGAGCAACCGTTATCGAATCGCCTGTATGAACCCCCATAGGATCGAGATTCTCTATCGAACAGACGATTATACAGTTGTCCTCTTTGTCGCGGATCACCTCCATTTCGTACTCTTTCCAGCCCAAAAGAGACTCTTCGATCAAGATCTCGTTAATGGGGCTGGCTTCGAGCCCTTTTGCCGCCAGGGTCTTGAATTCGTCGATATTGTACGCGACTCCGCTACCGCCTCCCGCCAGAGTGTAACTGGCTCTGATTATCAAAGGAAAACCGATCTCTTTCGCGGCCTCCATCGCTTCATCGAGAGAGTAGGCGTAGCGGCTCTTTGGCAGATCCATGCCGATTTTTAGCATAGCCTCTTTGAAGGCCTGCCTATCCTCACCCTTTTTTATAGCTTCCGGTCTGGCTCCTAAAAACTTTATGCCGTCCAACATGCCCTTTTCGTACATGCTCATGGCTACGTTTAGAGCCGTTTGTCCTCCCATAGTTGGCAAAATGGCATCCACTTTTTCTTTGCGAATTATCTTGGCCACTATCTCTTCGGTTATCGGCTCGACGTACGTTCTATCGGCAAATTCGGGATCGGTCATTATAGTCGCGGGATTGGAGTTGATCAAAACCACCTTGTATCCCAGCTCTTTGAGCGTTTTGGTAGCCTGCGTTCCCGAATAATCAAACTCACACGCCTGTCCAATCACTATAGGGCCCGACCCTATCAGCAGTATGGTCCGTATATCGTCTCTTTTAGGCATCTTTCCTCACCCTTTTGATGGCGTATAAAAAATTTACATATTTTACAAAACGGTTGATAAAAAAGAGGTGAAACCGTTCATTCGTAGGATTTCAAAACTACCCAAAAATATCTTGAATCGAGAGTTTCGGCGTACGGTCTAATAACGGCGACCTTATAACTGCCTCTGGTTTTGATCTTTTCCACCACTCCCACTTTGACGCCGTAGAAAAAGATGTTGTCCATCCCGCTGGTGACCACTTCGTCGCCTATTTTGATCTCTTTGTGCATCGGAATAAATTTTACCGTCATCGTCCCGTCTCTGCGGCCGGTGGCTATGCCGGGCGCCTTTACTTCGCCTATTTCAACCGCGTATGCGCATTTTCGGTTGGTATTGAGCAGAGCCATCGGTCTGCCGTTTTGCGACGTTACGATTCCCGCGGCGTAATCGTCCTTTATCAGCCCGTAAATCTTCGATGAGTTAAAATCATCAAACTCTATCCACAATCTGGAAAAATCTCCCAATCTCACGTAGGAAAGAGCCCTAACCAGTTTAACGTCTAGTAAAAAGGAGGTGCTCGTATTGCAGCTTTGGCTCATCTCTTCCAGCTCTCGCAAAGCCGCTTTTAGACGTAGTTTGTAGCTTTTTAGCCTGGCGTTCTCTTCTTTAAGTTTTTCTATCAGCTCTTGCTGATCTACAAAGCGGGAGGCGCCCGTTTGCAGAGACTCTGTAACGTTTAGATACCATCTCTTTATCGGATCGCTGATATCAAGAAGCATCCCCTCCAATGCCGAAGAAAATTTAAGCCCTCCCAAAAAAAGTAAAAAAAGAAAAACTCCAAAAAAATACTTTTTACTCATTCGTCAGCTGTTGCAAAATCTCTATCTCTTCGAGAGCTTTGCCCGTTCCTTTGGCCACCGCCAAAAGGGGTTCGTCGCTGACGAAAACCGGCAGTTTTACCAGTTCAGCGAAATATCTATCAATGTTTCGGATCAGCGCCCCTCCTCCTGTGAGTACGATTCCGTTTTCGACTATATCGCCGGCCAGTTCCGGAGGCATCTTCTCAAGCACCTCCTTCAGCGCGTCGGCGATCTCCTTTAGAGGCCCTCTCATCGCCTCGTGAATATCGTCGCTGGATACCTCTATGGATGTAAGCATTCCAGAAAGCTGATCTCTGCCGTTTACGATCATCTTCAAAGGCTCTTTCAGAGGCAACGCCGTACCTATACTGATCTTGACCTCTTCGGCCACTCTGTCGCCTATTAGGAGATTGTATTTTTTCTTGATGTAGTCCACGATCGCCTTGTCGATCTTGTCTCCAGCCGTTCTGACCGATTTGCAAATCACCAACCCTCCAAGACTGATCACCCCTATTTCGGTAGTACCTCCACCTATATCCACCACCAGGTTTCCGTGAGGCTCCTTTACCGGCAGACCCGCCCCTATGGCGGCGGCCATAGGTTCCTCTATCAAAAACACCTCTCTGGCTCCGGCGCTCAGCGCCGACTCTCTGACGGCTTTTCGCTCCACCTGAGTCAAACCGTAAGGCACGCATATAATCACTCTCGGTCTTAAAAACGCCTTTCGGCTGTGGGCCTTTTCGATAAAATAGCGTATCATCTTTTCCGTCATGTCAAAGTCGGCGATAACGCCGTCTTTCATCGGGCGGACCGCCTTGATATCGCCGGGAGTCTTACCGACCATCTCCTTGGCCTCGCGCCCCACAGCCAAAATCTTCTCACGTCCGTACTTGTCTTTTTGGACGGCTACCACCGAAGGCTCGTTGATTATTATCCCCTGTCCTTTCACCAAAACCAGCGTATTGGCCGTTCCCAGATCTATTCCCATATCGTTGGAGAAAAAACCGACTATTTTGTCAAAAATCATCTCATTCCTTTTTACGCGCTCTTTTTGGGGCTCTTTTTTATAAAAAGCGGTTTCTCTTTATCCGTTATTACTTCTTTGGTTATAACTATCTCGTACCCTTTATACTCAGGCAGATCGAACATGATATCCACCATTATCTCTTCCATAATGGCTCTAAGTCCTCTGGCTCCCGTTTTTCTTTTTATCGCCAGATCGGCTATCGCTTCCAGAGCCTCCTTTTCAAACGTCAGCTCCACGTCGTCGATAGCAAAAAGCTTCTTGTACTGTTTAACCAGGGCGTTTTTGGGTTCGGTCAAAATTCTAACGAAATCCTCTCTGCTCAACTCGTTTAGAGTCGCTATCATATGGAGTCTGCCTATCAATTCGGGGATAAGGCCGTAATGAACCAGATCATCAGGCTCTACATATTTTAGAACCTCGCTATCGTCCATTTTGCCTCTTTTCTCCTGTCCGAATCCCAAAACGTTGCCCCCGAGCCTTCGTTTTATTATCTCGCCAAGACCGTCAAAAGCTCCGCCGCATATGAACAGAATATTTGAGGTATCTATCTGCACAAATTCCTGATTTGGATGCTTTCTTCCTCCTTTTGGCGGAATGTTAACCACGCTGCCTTCGATTATCTTTAACAGGGCCTGCTGAACCCCCTCTCCGGATACGTCCCTCGTGATGCTTCTGTTTTCGGATAGTCTGGAGATCTTGTCTATCTCGTCGATAAAGACTATGCCGCGTTCGGCCTTTTTTACGTCCCCGTCGGCCGCCTGCAGAAGCCTGGTCAGGATATTCTCCACGTCTTCGCCCACATATCCGGCCTCCGTCAGACTGGTGGCATCCGCAATAGCCAGCGGAACGTCCAGATATTTGGCCATGGTCTGAGCCATCAGCGTCTTGCCGCTTCCGGTGGGACCGATTAACAATATATTGGACTTGGCTATTTCGGTATCTTCGTCTTCGGCTTCGCTCTGCCTGAAAATTCTTTTGTAGTGGTTATACACAGCCACCGCGAATATTTTTTTCGCTCTCTCTTGGCCTATAACGTACTGATCCAAAACCGCCTTTAGCTCTTTGGGGGTCAAAATTTTCTCTATTTCGGGTTCGCTATCTTCCTCCTCTTCGCCAAAGAGAATATTATACGCCGAAACGACGCAGTTTTTGCATATATATACGCCGTTACCGGCTATCAACGGATTCTCTTCGCTCTCGAAAGATCCGCAAAAGCTACATTTTCTCAACATTATCCGTTTTCCTTTTGTCTGTTTCTAAATGGTATGCCTCTTTTCGTATTCAAAACGAAAGCGGCCAGATTTTTAACATGCTCCTCTTCCGAACCGTCATAAAGCTCACGAGCCGCTTCCATTAGGGGTCTGCCGCTTAGAAACAGCTCCTTGTAGGCTCTTTTTAACCGTTCCAAGACATCTCTGCCCAGTTTTCTCCTAAGACCGACGAGATTCAGACCCTTTAAAACGGCTCTGTTGCCCTCGGCCAGACAATAGGGCGGAATATCCTGGCTAACGGCGCTGGCGCCGGCTATCATAGCGTAGTCACCTATTTTCACGAACTGATGAATAGGCGTCATTCCGCCGATTACCACGTAATCGCCCAACTCCACGTGACCGGCCAAAGTGGCGCCGTTGGCCAAAATACAGTTGTTTCCGATTATACAGTCGTGGGCTACGTGCACATAACCCATAAAAAAGTTTCCGTCACCTATGATTGTTCTTCCTCCGCCGCCTTCGGTACCCGGATTAAAGAGGCAAAACTCTCTGATAGTGTTTCGTTTTCCGATAATCAATTCGCTCTTTTCGCCTTTGAATTTCAGATCTTGAGGCTGGGTACCAATAACGGCGTAAGGAAATATTTTGCACCCTTCGCCCAAAACGGTTCTTCCGTATACGGCGGCACCGCGCATAATTACGCAACCGTCCTCGATAACGGCATCCGAGGAGATATAGGCCCCCTCCTCAATCGTAACGTTTTTTCCTATCTTGGCTCCGGGTTCGATGGACGCTCTGTCTGAGATCATACAAAATCCTTATTTGTCAACCACCATAGCTTTTAGTTCCGCTTCGGCAACCAGTTTTTCATCCACGTAGGCTTTTCCCTCCAAAACCCATATGGCACCTTTATGTTTTAGAACCTTCATCTTATAAACCAGTCTATCTCCTGGCCTGACCGGATTTCTGAATTTCGCACGATCTATACTCATAAAGTATACGACCTTCTCCTCAGCGCTGTTTTGTTCCTCTTCGCTCATGCTGACAAACGCCAAAACCCCGCCGGCTTGGGCCATTCCTTCTATTATCATCACACCCGGATAAATAGGGTGCCCCGGAAAATGGCCTTCGAAAACGTGTTCGTTTATCGTTACGTTCTTATAAGCCTCTATATACTCGGCCTTTTCTATCTTTACGACCCGATCCAGCAACAAAAAAGGGAATCTGTGGGGCAAAATCTTTTGAATCTCTACCACATCCAGCATCAGCTATCCTTTTACTTTACGAAATCGCGATATTTTATCTTAAAGTTACTAAATTTTCTCTAACGTCGTTGTATAGCCGATAAAGCAGATATATCTCCACCTCTCCATTTAAAAGTTCGTCGGTAACGATAATCGCTGTCGTATCGTAAGGCCCAAGTTCCAGTTTCTCCCTCAATTTTAGCTCTTTTTCTATCTCGATCGGAAAAAACGATAGCTCCTTGACGCTTTCGAAGCGGTATCCAGTCAACTGGTTGTAACGCCGCAGAGTCAGAAAAATGGTCTCCTCTCGCGAGGAGAGGGAGTGATATCGGTCTACGGGAAGGGCTTTAGTTTTTAGATATTCTCGTCTAGTAGTAGAGTAAAAAACGAAATGGGAGGGAACTGGGCTCTTTTTGTATCTGATAAACGATCGCAGATTCCTGTAGTTTAAAAATCTCCTTTTTACAATTTTGTAGTCTATAGCATCCTTTTCCAGTTCCATTCTCTTTGAATAGACAGCGATTCTCTCCTCTATCGAGGCCGGCAACACGGATCTGTTAACTGGCGAAATCATTTCGTCCAGAAATATGTTTTGCTCCTCTCGCTGCATGGATAGCCCGAACATACAGCCGCAATAATCCTGTCTATAGAGCTTTTCTCTTTTGGCCGTCAAAGACTGCAGCTGGGTACCTCCCCCCTTCCTGTAATCGACAAAGACGAACTCCAACCCTTCGCGCCTATCTATCTCCTTTGCCGTAGCCTTCAACTGTTCTTGCGATTTTTGGGGACTTACCAAAAGAGTGGTGGTATACCTTTTGATCCCCAGTTTTTTCGCCATTTGAGCGCTCTTTTGCAGTCTGTAATCGAAGCAGACTCTGCATCTTTGACCCTTTTCTGGCTCCTTCTCGAGACCCTTGACCCTTTTTAGCCACTCCTCCAGATCGTATTCCCCTTCAATCAGCTCGATACCGAGTCTATTGCAGCTTCTTTTAACGTCCATCAATCTCAGCACATATTCGCTGTATGGATGTATATTTGGATCGTAAAAGTACCCTATGAGCTTCTCTTTCGGAAACTCTTTCTTCAATTTTTCCAAAAAAAAGTGGCTATCGACGCTGCAGCAGATGTGTACCAGCATCACTCCTCCAATTCGGCCAGCCACTCCGCCGCTACCGCATCAGAGGGCATTCTCCAGTCGCCTCTGGGACTTAAAGATATAGTTCCCACTTTCGGGCCGTTCGGCATCGAGTCCCTTTTGAACTGATTGGCGAAAAACCGCTTCAAAAAGATCTTTAGCCACTTTTTTAGCCTCTTGGAATCATATTTTGAACCGAAAGCCCTAGAGGCTATAAAAAGCAGCTTTTTGGGAGGCGCTCCATACTTGATAAAATGGTACAGAAAAAGATCGTGCACTTCGTAAGGACCGAGAATCTCTTCGGTCTTTTGAACTATTTTCCCTTCTTTTAGCGGCAACAGTTCAGGCGAAACAGGCGTCGATGCGATATCCCTAAGTATATCGGCCAGCTTCTCATCCGAACCGGAAGCCACCCACTCTATCAGATATCTAACAAGAGTTTTCGGAACCGAAGCGTTGGGATTGTACATAGAGATATGATCCGCGTTAAACGTGGAAAAACCGAGGGCTATTTCGCTCAAATCTCCGGTACCGACGACGATTCCTCCCTCTTTGTTTGCCAGATCCATCAAAATCTGCGTTCTCTCTCTCGCCTGAGCGTTCTCGAAAACAACGTCGCAAAGATCTTGAGGATGTCGTATATCGTCAAAATGGATTCTAACCGCCTCTTTGATGTCTATCACCCTCTTTGTGACGCCCAGCGACTCGCATAGCCTGAGGCCGTTTTTGTAGGTTCTGTCGCTGGTACCGAAACCGGGCATCAAAACAGCCACTATGTTTTTATAATCCATATCCAAAATATCGCAACATCTTTTGCATACCAGCAGAGCCAGGGTGGAATCGAGACCCCCCGAGACGCCTATTACCATTTTGGCTCCGCCTACCCGCTCGATTCTGGTAGCTAGAGCGTGGGACTGTATATTGAATATCTCTTCGCACCTTTTCGTTCTCTCTCCTGGTACGTCCGGAACGAACGGATGGGGATCGAAATATCTCAGCTTCCCATCGCTTTGCGGCAAAGAGCCAAGATCTATTCTCCTTGCCGAAGGAGCCTCGAACTCTTTGTAGGAGGTTTCCGCCACCCTTAAAAACCTGATCTTTTCCACGTCGATCTCTGCGTATATCGTCTCTCCGTCTCTTTTGAACCTCTCGGCTTCGGCCAGCAGCGAACCGTTTTCGGCTATGAGAAGATCGCCGCCGTAAAGCAGATCGTCGGTCGACTCCCCGACTCCGGCTGAAGCGTAAACATACCCGGCGACTATCCTGGCGCTCTGGCTCTTTACCAGATCCTTTCTATAATCCCGTTTTCCCACATATTCGTTGCTGGCCGAGAGATTAAAAATTATACTCGCTCCCTCGGCGGCGAGGAGCGTCGACGGCGGAAGAGGACTCCAGAGATCTTCGCATATCTCTATAGCGAAACTTCCATCTTCGAAATCAAACAGCAGATCGCTACCAAAAGGAACCCTCTCCTCCCCGATTCGTATCCACTCGTTTTTTACATTCATTCCCGATTCGAACCATCTGCGCTCGTAAAACTCTCTGTAGTTGGGAAGATAGCTCTTGGGTACGGCCGCGATTATTTTCCCACTGTAAAACACAACCGCACAGCTATACAGACGATCTTTGAAAAGCAGAGGCGCTCCCGCAATCAAAACGGCATCGGTAGAAACGGTTGCCGCTCTTAGGAGCTCGAGCCCCCCGTAAACTTCCGACATCACCCTTTTTTGAAAAAAAAGATCGGCCATGGTGTAGGAGGTAAGGGAGAGCTCCGGAAATAGAACGAAAGCGGCTCCGTTTGCGGCCGCGTCTTCGTATCGCTTTATGATTTCTGTTACGTTGGCCCCGATATCGGCAACTTTTACCTGGGGAGAAACGGCCGCTACCTTGTAAAAACCGTACATTATCCCTCTTTTTTATCGAAAATCTCTATAGTCTCTATGAGATCTCCCTGGTCGATCATATCCAGAGTCATAAAGGAGCTCCCATCCTCAGGCGGAATCTGTCCAAATACGGTATGAACGCCGTCAAGATGAGGACAGGGAACGAAACAGATAAAAAACTGGCTTCCCCCGGTATTCTTGCCCGCATGGGCCATAGAGAGCGCGCCTCTTTGATGTTTTAATCCGTTGTTCGTTTCGCACTCTATAGCCCATCCAGGACCTCCGGTTCCGTTGCCTTTCGGACAGCCGCCTTGGGCCATGAACCCTTTTATGACTCTATGAAATTTCAATCC
Organism: Campylobacterales bacterium; assembly: GCA_027065825.1. Classification (GTDB taxonomy): domain Bacteria; phylum Campylobacterota; class Campylobacteria; order Campylobacterales; family Nitratiruptoraceae; genus Nitrosophilus_A. Next base: position 9,417 of record JAMONM010000035.1, read on the forward strand.
GTCATAAAAGCCGCTTTTGGCCAAATAAGCAAAATTTGCCACAGTATTGGGCGCCTCTTCGTAAAATAGCCTAACCCATATATCCCCTTTGCCGGCTATTCTTATTCTGGCCCATGCCAGCTTTTTTAGCTCCTCTTTGGAAAGATCGTATCTTTTTAACTCTTTTTTGAAAAACATAGATATTTCCCTTTTTATACATCGGTCGGATTTTTATAAATTATACCAAATAATTTCACCGTAATTTTCGGTTTTATTTGATAAAATTGGGGCAAAATCCACGATAAAGGATATCATTATGAAAAAGATCGTATCCGTTACTCTATCGGCGGCCCTGGCATCCTCTCTTTACGCTGCTGGTTACAAAATCCCCGAACAGTCCATAAAGTCCGTAGCTCTCGCGGCTGCTTACGTGGCCGGCGCCGACGAGGCCGACGCCGCATATTTCAACCCTGCGAACATGAGTTTCATGGATGAGGCTCAGCGATTTGAAATCGCCTTTACAGGAATATACCTGCCGAGAGTAAAATATGAAGGTTCCCAGGTGGTCTCCACATCGCCATTGACGTTGAGGACGGCGAACAACGAGAGCCGCTCCGAATCGTTCTTGGTACCACATCTGCACTATATTTCCAAACCGTTCGGAAAATGGAGAATCGGACTCTCCCTAACCACTCCGGCCGGTCTCTCTAAAAAATGGGATCAGGAACCGCAATCTTGGAGTTCGAGAGAGTTTACCCTAAGAGTAGTGGAGTTCAACCCTACCCTCTCTTATCTGCTCAGCGACAAGCTTTCCGTAGCCGCAGGTATCAGGACGATTTTCACCGACGGTAAAATAAAGTTCACTCCGCCTGTACCCAATACGACAAACACCTATTTGAACTACGATCTTGACGGAGACGTCCAGACGGCTTTTGGATACAATCTGGCGATAAGCTACAGATATCACGAAACGCTAAATCTGGCCGCCACTTTCAGATCGAAGGTGGATCTGAAGGAAAAAGGGGATGCCACGATAGATACGATCGTAAATTCCACTACCGTATCCACGCTATCCACCAAAGGCAGAGTCACCGTTCCGCTTCCGGCCACTTTAGCATTAGCCGCGGCGCTGGACCTTAACGAAAAAGCAAAAATCGAACTGACATACGAAAGAACTTTCTGGAGCAGCTACGACAAACTGGTAATAAATTTCGAAAACGCCTCGGCATACGATATAGACAAAGAAAAGAGCTGGAAGGACACCAACACTTTTAGAATGGGGCTCACCTTCAAAAACAGCGACAAGCTCACTACCATGTACGCCATCGCCTACGATCAGACGCCGATTCCAGCAAGAACTCTGGGATACGAACTCCCGGACAGCGACGCCTATATATTCTCATTGGGCGCTCTGTATCGATACAGCTCCGAGATCGGTATAGGGGTGGCGTATCTGTACGACTACAAAACCGAAAGGGAGATCGCCCTTGCCGATCAGAATATAAACGGTATCGTAGGCAAGTTCTCAAAAGGAGGAGCACATCTGCTGAATCTATCTTTTAACTACAGGTTCTAAAATGCTCGAGTATAGATTCGACTCCTTCTATCAGGTCGTCGAAGAGCACGCCAAAAAGAGGCCAAATCATACGGCTCTTTTCGACGGCGACCGTAAAATAAACTACAAAAGATTGAAACTAAAAATCGATACCTTTGCGAGATTTTTGGAATTCATCGGCGTAGAAAAGGGCGACAGAGTCGGAATGGTATTGGTAAACTCCACCGAATTCGTGGTCAGCTTTTTGGCCATTCAAAAAATAGGCGCGATTCCGGTGCCGATAAACACCTTTTTAAAAGAGGAGGAGATCGCCTTTATCCTAAACGACTGCGGAGCAAAAATATTAATCAGCAGCGCCAAATTCAAAAAAGAGACGCAAAATCTCTTTAACAGCACCTCCGTAAACAAAATTATCTGGGAAGGAGACTACGAGAACATAGACGAAAGAAATATAAGCTTCAAAGAGATTCTATCCAATCTGGAGTCTCACGAAAAGATCTCCTTTAGACCCGACATCGACGATATCGCCACGATCATCTACACTTCCGGCACCACCGGCAAACCAAAAGGCGCCGTTTTGAGCTATAGAAACATCTTTTCGAACATTCTCGGGGTAGAAAAACTGCTGGCGATCACCCCAAAGGACAGATTCATAGTCTATCTGCCCATGTTTCACTCCTTTACATTGACCGTAACCGTACTGCTGCCGATCTATTTCGCCTCTCCGATAGTGATAGTCCGCTCGATTATGCCTTTTTCAAATATCATCAAACAGGTTCTTTTGAAAAGAGTTACAATATTTACCGGAGTACCGGATGTGTATAAAGCTCTCGCAAAAGCCAAACTGCCGTGGTATTTTCACTGGTTCAACAAAGTCAAATTCTATATCAGCGGAGCGGCGGCACTGCCCGAAGACACCCTAAAAAACTTCTCCGCCAAATTCAAAAAGGGAAAACTTCTCGAAGGGTACGGTCTGAGCGAATGTTCACCGGTAGTAGCGGTCAATCTCCCGCACAAACAGAAACCTAAATCGGTAGGGCCGGCCATTCCTGGAGTGGAAGTCAAAATAGTCGACGAGGATATGGTAGAACTTCCAGTCGGCAAAATCGGAGAGATCATCGTAAAAGGCGACAACGTTATGCAAGGCTATCTGGGAAGACCGGAGGCTACCGCCGAAACGATCGTCAACGGGTGGCTAAAAACAGGCGATCTGGGTTATATGGACGAAGACGGCTTCATCTACATTGTCGATAGAAAAAAGGATCTGATCATCTCAAAAGGAATAAACATTTACCCGCGCGAAATAGAAGAGATTTTAACGAATAATCCGTTAATAAAAGCCGCCGCGGTAATCGGTCAAAAGGATGAAAAGAGCGGCGAAGTACCGATAGCCTACATCGAACCGGAGGAGGGAGCCTCCATCAAAGAGAGCGAGATCAAAAGCTACCTCAAAGAGCATCTAGCGAATTTCAAAATTCCCAAAAGTATCTATATCGTGGACGAATTGCCCAAAAACGCCACGGGAAAGGTCCTAAAACGGGTTCTAAAAGAGAGGCTGGCCCAAAAATGAAAATAGCGATTATGGGCGGCGGCGGGGTAGGAGCCTATCTGGGCGCGGTTTTGTCTAAAAGATACGATACCACGTTGATATCCAAAACATCCTTCAGACCCCCTGCCGTATACGACAACGGTATCCAACTCTTCCCCGATAGATTAAAAATCGTAAACGGCTGCGAGGATCGATTCGATTTTCTCATAATCGCGCTAAAGAGCAACGCGCTCAAACAAAGAATGGAACAGATCGTCAAAAGCGCAACCGAAAATACGCTGGTTTTGCCCCTGCTAAACGGCGTCGAGCCCTATTTCGAGCTAAAAAAACATATAAATCCGAACAATCTGGCAAAAGGCGCTATATATATAATTTCCAATAAACAAGACGACAAGGTAGTAAAAATCGGGAAAGAGCCTCTTGTGGTGATGGAGCGAATCGACGCCAGATCGGATCTTCTCGCCGAAATTTTCAAAAACAGCTCCATCAAAGTAAAGTGCGAAAAAGATATCGACAAGGAGATCTGGAAAAAATACCTCTTTATTGCCGCTACGGCGGCCTTGACCTCCTATTACGCAAAAAGCTTCGGAGAGATTGCCGTCGATCATTTAACGGAGTTTGAAAAGATACTGGAGGAAATATCGGCTATAGCCGAAACCTACGGGGTAAGCCTTACCCCAAAGGATAGGGAGAGGGCGGTTTCGCTGCTGCTGAAATCCCCATACGAGGCCAAAAGTTCGCTGCAACTGGATATAGAAAAACGATCCGATTCCGAACTGGAAAACATTGTCGGCTTTTTGGCTAAAAGAGCCTCCGGGGACTCTCTTTTGAAAAAAATCTATCTCAAACTGCAGAGTATCTATTGAGGATACTCTATTCCGCACAACTTCAATAAAGATTCGCTGTCCGGATCTCTGCCGGCGAAAGCTCTAAAACTCTCTAT
>JAMONM010000036.1 GCA_027065825.1 Campylobacterales bacterium
TTTGACTTTATAGTAGTTAGGTTCGGTATTTTGAAATATCTCCGTACATAAGTTGGAGCTTCTTATAATACCGAAATGGCCGTTTGGATTGCATCTGTTCGCGTTATCTTTGAAGCATAAAAACGGGCTGCCGGTTTCGAAATAGCTAAGCAAAATCTTCTTCCAGAGCTCTTTTGCCTTGATCTTCTCCTTGATAACCGTTTCGTCCTGCTCATACTCGAGATATCTCTTTTCAAACTCCTCGCCCCACAAGTCGGTGAGGTCCTGCGTCTCATAAGGATCAAAAAGCGTCCATATACCGTCCTCTTCCACGCGTCTCATGAAAAGATCGTTTATCCATAGAGCGGGAAATAGATCGTGAGCCCGTCTCCTCTCCTCTCCGCTGTTCTTTTTCAGATCCAGAAAATCCAAAACATCGATATGCCAGGGCTCTATATATACCGAAATGGCCCCTTTTCTCGTCCCGAGCTGATCCACGGCTATGGCTATGTCGTTGGTAATCTTCAAAAACGGAACGATTCCCCCGGCGGCGTTTCTGTGCCCGTCTATAAAACTCCCCATACCTCTTACCTTGGTCCAGTCCCATCCTATCCCGCCGCCGTATTTGCTCAGCAGAGCCATCTCCTTGTAGCCGTCGAAAATACCCTCGATATTATCGGGAGTACTACCGATATAGCAGCTACTGAGCTGATGTCTGGGCGTTCTAGCGTTGGACAGCGTCGGCGTGGCGGCCATAACCTCAAATCTGGAGAGTATATCGTAAAACTTTTTGGCCCAACTCTGCGAATCCAGTTCGTTTTGCGCCAAAAACATCGCCACGGCCATGAATAGATGTTGCGGAAGCTCTATCGGCCTTCCCTCTTTGTCTTTCAAAAGATATCTGTCATATAAGGTTTTGATTCCCAAATAGGTAAACTGAAGATCTCGCTGCGGATCGATATAGTCGTTAAGATCGTCCAAGTCGTATTTATCCTTTAGACCGGGAACGATTCTTCCCTCTTTCTCGCCTTTTTCAAAATATTCTCTAAGATGAATATAACCGGTAAATCCGCTAACTTTGTGATACAGGTCGTACAAAAAGAGCCTGGCCGCCACAAAAGTCCAGTTCGGCCTATCCACGTCTATTTTGTCCACTGCCGTTCTGATTAGCGTCTGCTGGATCTCTTCGGTAGTTATTCCGTCTCTAAACTGGATCCTCGCGTCAACCTCCAACTCGCTCTGACTAACTCCCTCCAGTCCGGCTACGGCGGCCGAGGTATATTTTTGGATTTTGGAGATATCCAGCGGCTCTATACGTCCGTTTCTTTTGATTACCTTTAACATCTTGCCCCCTATTTGAAAACCCTCTGAAATATCTTGTCCACATTTTTCGTATAGTAAGAATAATCAAAACAGTCTCTGATCTCTTCTTCGCTCATCTTCTTGGTAAGATCTTCGTCTTGGAGCAGATACTCCAAAAACAGGCTCTCCCCTTTTTCGTTTATCGGGGATTTGCCCTCTTGAATCTCCTCCCAAACCTTCATGGCGTTTCTTTGAACGATTTTATACGCCTCTTCGCGACTCAAACCTTTTTTCGGCAACTCCAGCAAGACCCTCTGGCTAAAGACCAATCCTCCGGTCAAATTCAGATTTTTAAGCATATTTTTGGGATAGACCACCAAATTGACCAAAACGTTATTTAACCTGTTCAAGGCGAAATCCAGCGTTATGAATCCGTCCGGCAGAATAAATCTCTCCACGCTGGAGTGGCTGATATCTCTTTCGTGCCACAGCGCTACGTTCTCCAGGGCGGGAACCACCATACTCCTTATCTGCCTGGCCAGTCCCGTCAAATTTTCGCTCAGAACCGGATTACGTTTATGGGGCATGGCCGAAGACCCCTTTTGGCCTTTGCTGAAAAACTCCTCGGCTTCATACACTTCGGTTCTTTGGAAATGTCTGATATTTACGGCGATCTTCTCGATTGTGGAGGCTATCAGAGCCATAGTGGTAAAGAGTCTGGCGTATCTGTCTCTTTGAACCACCTGATTGGAAACGGGGGCCGGTTTTAGACCCAACTCCTCGCAGACCAGCTCCTCCAGTTCCATGGGAGCGTGGGCGAAATTTCCCATGGCTCCGCTAACCTTCCCTACGCTTATAACGTCGAGAGTCTCTTTGAGATTTTTCAGATGTCTCGCAAACTCGTCGTACCATATGGCCAAAACGAGTCCAAATGTGATCGGTTCTCCGTGAATTCCGTGGCTTCTGCCCACCATAAGCGTCATTTTGTGTTCGAAGGCTCTCCTTTTGATAGTCTCCATAACCTTTTCGACGTCTTCGATTATGATCTTTAGAGAATCTCTCATCTGAAGGGCGACCGCCGTATCAATGGTGTCCGAACTGGTCATTCCGTAATGAACCCATCTGCTCTCCTCGCCGAGAGTTTCGGCTACGCTGGTTAAAAACGCTATAACGTCGTGCTTTGTCTCTTTTTCGATCTCTTCGATTCTATCTATATCGAAACCGGCGTTGTTTACGATCTTTTCCATATCCTCCCTGGGAACCAGTCCCAGCTTGTGCCACGCTTTGACCGCGGCTATTTCCACATCCAGCCATGCCTGATATTTGGCCTGCATCGTCCATTTTTCGGCCATCTCTTTGCGCGCATATCTCTCTACCATCTGAACCCTTTGTCTTTGATATAATTTCGGCTTGACCTTTTATGTAATATAGTTGTGATATATTATCAAACCCAACTGAAAACGGACCTTAAATTCCAGGCCATGATATAAATTTTTCTTATAAAGGATTCGGGTGGGCTTCGTTAAAAAGAGGTTTTTTGCAAAAGAGAGAATCAAACTGTTTCTTTTTCTCATGAGAAGGCTCAAAGTCTCGCAGATCGAGGCTCAAAGGCTTATCGACAGAGGAAGGGTCTTCGTAAAGGGCGAGACTCTTACCGATAAAGCCGCCTATATCGAAGGTGAGATAGAGGTGATGCTGTTTGAACCGAATCCAAAAGGAGTATTGCCGCTCTTCGAAACGGCGGATTTTGCGATCTTTGAAAAACCCAGCGGAACGATGGTCCATCCCAATACGAGACGGACACCCTACTCTCTACTGGACGAGGCCAGACACCTCTTCGGCGATGAAGCCAATTCGGTCCACAGAATCGATAAGGAAACAAGCGGCCTGGTGCTCTTTTCAAAAAACAAACGGAGCGAAAAATCGCTTAAAACAGAGTTTGAAAAAAAATCGATATACAAAGAGTATCTGGCTCTGGTTAGAGGAGAGTTGTCTTCGCCGCTCCATATAGAGGCCCCGATAATGAAAAACAGCGATTTTTCCAAAATCAGACTAAAAGTCCTGGTGGACGATAGGGGGAAATTCGCTAAAACCTATGTGGAGCCGATAAAATATTTGCCGGATATCGACGCCACTTTAATCAAAGCGATTCCTCTCACCGGCAGACAGCACCAGATCAGAGCTCACCTGTTTCACGTGAAACATCCCATTATAGGAGATCCTATTTACGGTCCCGAAACAGCCGTTTCCATAAAATATCTGGAAAAACAGCTATCGATCGCGGAGAGAATCAAATATACCGGCCACGCCCGATTGATGCTGCATGCCAATAGGCTCAGATTCAATTACGAAGATACCACTTACGACGTAGTTTCAAAATACGATTTTTTGTCCGAAATCTATCTTTAGGCTATTTTTTGAAAAAGATAACGTAGATAAATCCCCCCAAACCTACCAAAAAAGTTAAAACAATGATAAAAAGCATCACGTTATCGAGTAGGCTCATTCTTTCTCCTCCTCCCCCTCGAGAGTCACTTTGACAAAAGCCACAACCATAAAAATTACGGATATTATCAGAACGAGCATCATAATAAGCTCATAGTTTTTAAACGGAATATCCATCATCTCTCCTCTTTTCCCTCAATTGACCGCAAGCAGCGCTAATATCAAGACCCTTCGACTCTCTAACGGTGCAAAGAAGCCCTTTGGAGAGCAAAAACTTCTGAAATCTCTCTACCCTTTCCGCTTCGGGACGCTCAAAAGGTGAACCGGGATAGGGATTAAAGAGAATCAGATTAACTTTCGCCTTTATTCCGTTTAACAGTTTAACAAGTTTTTTTGCAGAATCTAACGAATCGTTAAGATTTCTTATCATTAAGTACTCAAACATTACCCTTTTTCTCTGATCGATGGGAAACCTTTTTACGGCCTCTATAATATCGGCTATATTATAGGCCTTGTTTATGGGCATAAGTTTTTCTCTAAGCTCATCGTCTACGGCGTGCAGAGAGATAGCCAACAAAACTCCGGTGTTCATCTTGCCCAGCTTTTCGATCTTGGGCGCCAGTCCGCTGGTTGAGACCGTCTGTCTCCTGGCTCCGATGGAGAGTCCGTTTTCGTCGGCGAAAATCTCTATCGCTTTGGACAGATTGTCCAAATTGTCCAACGGCTCTCCCATACCCATATATACCACGTTCACCCTACGGTTAGAAGCGATATTGTTGGCGGCCTTTATAGACAATACCTGGGACACTATTTCGCCAGATGTCAAATTTCGTACAAAACCCCCTTTGGCGGTAAGACAGAAAGAGCATCCTACTTTGCACCCAACTTGCGTGGAAACGCAAACCGTATATCTCGCCTCTTTCAACAGATTGCCACGTTCGTCTCTTTGCTCGCTTCTCATCGGCAAAAGCACTGACTCTACCGTATGACCGTCTTCGAGTTCAAAGAGATACTTTACGCTTCCGTCGCGACTCTTTTCGGTCGAAACTATTTTAGGCAGATATATTCTGAAACTCTCTTTTAACTCTGATCTTAACTTTTTAGGGAGATTGTTCATCAAATCGAAATCGAAAACATACTTTTGATAGATCCATTGATATATCTGTTTAGCCCTAAAAGGGGGATTGAGTCTTAGGCTCAGCTCTTTTCGCGTCAGATCCAAAACGTTCGTTTTCAACTCTTTTCCCTCAAAAACCTATCTTTAATATATTTTCGCAACCGCTCCATTGCCTCGGAAATATTTTTTCTATACTGTTCATGCGCGTTTTCGTCGCAAAAATTTGTTATTACGAACACGCCGGCGGCAGGGATGTTAAACTCTCTTGCTACGCTCAAAACGGAAAAAAACTCCATATTCTCGATCCCCACGTTAACCGATCTAAACTTTTTCCAGCTTTTTTTATCGGTCGTAATGTAATTGCTGGAGTTGACCAATGTTTCATGTGAAACATTGAACCCCTCGCTAACTATAGCGTTATCCAGAGGAGTATAGGACCTGCCCTCAAAAAATGAGAGCTCTATATTCACCGCACCTTTACTGGTTACTATATCGAAAGGAGCATAGTCGCCGTAGCTTCCCGCACTACCGATAAAGAGCAGAAACTCCGGTCTGTCGAAAAGAGCCAACCTGGTCAAATTGATCGTAGACTCTACTAAACCTACGCCTATAGGATAAGCAAAATCGAAACTCTCTCCCCTGCCTGCGGAAACGATCATAATCTTACCGCCACGCCGTTTTCTTTCAAAAACCGTTTTAAATCCATTATATCTATCTCCCTATAATGAAAAATACTGGCCGCCAAAGCGGCGTCCGCCCTCCCTTTGGTAAAGGCATCGAGTATGTGCTCCATTTTACCTGCTCCGCCGCTGGCAATCACGGGTATGTCCACTACGGAACTGATCCTTGAAGTCAATTCAAGATCGTATCCCTCTTTTGTACCGTCTGCGTCCATAGAAGTTAGCAGAATCTCGCCGGCGCCTCTTGCATAGACCTCCTTGGCCCACTCTATGGCGTCGATCTCGGTATCTATCCTGCCGCCGGCCACGAACACGTTCCAACCGTCGCCTACCCGTTTGGCGTCGATAGCCACAACTATACATTGGCTACCGAATCTTTTAGCGCTCTCGTCGATAAAGTCGGGTCTTTTGACCGCGGCGGAATTGATACTGACCTTATCGCAGCCCACGTCCAAAAGGGCGTATATATCATCCAGCTTCCTTATGCCTCCGCCTACGGTAAGGGGTATAAATACCTCCTTGGCGACTCTTTTTACGATATCCACCATGGTATCGCGATTTTCGTGCGTGGCCGTAATATCGAGAAATGTTATCTCGTCGGCTCCCTCTTCGTTGTATCTTTTGGCCACTTCGACCGGATCGCCGGCGTCTTTTAAACCCACAAAATTGACGCCTTTGACCACTCTGCCGTCTTTTACGTCCAGACATGGTATTATTCTTTTGGCGAAATACTCACGCATTAATTTCTCCCTCTTTCGTTGGGAAAATTATACTATTTTTGTTAATATTTTATCTATGGACGAAAAGAGCTTCGAAAAGGCCATAAAGATTTTAAAAGGCGAATATAAAAACTGGAACGCCCCGGCGACGATTCTCTCGCAAAACTACGACTACGAAAGAACGCCTTATACTATTTTGATTTCGACTCTTTTGAGCTTTAGAACAAAAGACGAACAGACGGTAGCGGCTTCCAGCAGGCTCTTTAGAGTCGCTTCAACGCCAAAGGAGATGGTAAAACTAAGCTCGGAGGAGATAGCAAAAATCATATATCCGGTAGGTTTTTACAGAAAAAAGGCTAAAAGTATCCTGGAAGTCAGTAAAATTCTGATAGACAGATTCGACTCAAAAGTACCTGATAGCCTCGATCAACTAACATCTATCAAAGGAGTGGGCCCGAAAACGGCGAAAATAGTTTTAGAAAAAGGGTTCGACAAAGACGTAATGGCCGTAGATACCCACGTTCACAGAATTTTGAACCTGTGGGGTTTTATACACACCTCCTCTCCCGAAGAGAGCGACAAAATACTGGAAAAAAAGATAAGAAAAAACAGAAAAGGGCTAAACAAAATTCTAGTCTCCTTCGGTCAGAGCATCTGCCGACCCGTTTCGCCAAAATGCGATGCGTGTCCTGTAGCGAATATGGTAAAATGCGGTTCGAAAAGCTATTGACTTTTTTTTGAAAAATGATAACATAGTGACATACGTTATCTTGCTGTAAGTTATTTTAGTGTATTATGAAAGGGTTCTTTGAAGAGAATAAGAGCGAAAAAGAGGTATGGCCAAAATTTTTTAAAAAACGGGGCCGTTATAGAAAAAATCATCCAATCGATGCCCGCGACGGAAAATGTTGTCGTTGAAATCGGGCCTGGATTAGGTGATTTGACTAAAAAACTGCTACACAAGAAGGATGTGATAGCTTTTGAGATTGATGAGGAGCTCTGCGACGTCCTGCGCAGTCAGTTCAAAGATGAGCTTACGGACGGATCGCTCTCTCTGCACTGCGGAGACGTCCTGGAGTCCTGGAACGGAAATTTGGTTGACGAACCCTACGATCTGGTAGCCAACCTGCCTTATTACATAGCGACCGGTATTGTATTAAGAGCGCTCCGCGACAGAGAGTGCAAAAACATATTGGTAATGCTTCAAAAGGAGGTGGCCCAAAAGTTCGCGGCGAAAGAGGGAGAAAGAGAGTTTTCGGCACTCTCGGTGCTCGCACAAAGCTGTGGAGAGAGCAAGAGGCTGTTCGACATATCGCCAGACTCGTTCGATCCGCCTCCCAAGGTAACCTCCTCGGTGCTTTTGATAAAAAAAGAGCGCTCACTGGAGGAGAGAGAGTTCGAAGAGTTTTTAAAAAGGGCCTTTTCCGCGCCCAGAAAAAGGCTTTTGAAAAACCTCTCTTCCCGTTACGAGAAACAGCGGCTACTCGAGATATTCGCTCAACTGAACGTTCCTGAAAACATCAGACCTCACGAAGCTACCACATCCATCTATCACCGGCTTTACGAAATATTGGAACAAAGGAAGATAGATGGAAAAAAATCAACAGAACCAGCAATCGCAAAAACCGCAAAAAAGTCCTAAAAAAAGAGGCTCCGGATGGCACAGAGACATAAAAAAGGCCATCGAGGCGAATGAAAAGATACAAAAAAACAGACTCAATCCGGACAACAGATTAAACTTTCAAAACAGATCCAGAGTCAGAATAACGCCCCTTGGCGGTCTGGGAGAGATAGGGGGCAATATAACCGTCATAGAGACCGAAAAGAGCGCCATAGTTATAGACGTGGGAATGAGTTTCCCCACCGAAGATATGCACGGTGTGGACATACTGGTTCCAGACTTTAGCTATCTCAGAGAGATAAAGGAGAAAATAGACGGTATCGTGATTACGCACGCCCACGAGGACCATATCGGCGCCGTACCATATCTCTTCAAGGAGATGCAGTTTCCCATATACGGTACGCCTTTGCCGCTGGGAATGATAGCCAATAAATTCGACGAACACAATATGAGAAGCTATAAAAGCCTCTTTAGATACGTTGAAAAGCGAAAACCGATTAAAATCGGCGAATTCGAGGTAGAGTGGATACATATCACCCACTCCATCATAGACGCCTCAGCCCTTGCGATAACCTGCGAGGCGGGAACCATATTCCATACGGGAGATTTCAAAATCGACCACACCCCTATCGACGGCTATCCTACCGACATTCACAGAATCGCGCATTACGGCGAACGAGGGGTTTTGGCTCTGCTAAGCGATTCTACCAACTCCCACAATCCTGGAATCACCAAGTCTGAAGCCAGCGTGGGACCAACCTTTGATCTGCTCTTTTCAAAGGCAAAAGGCAGAGTGATCATGAGCACGTTCTCTTCAAACATTCACAGGGTATACCAGGCGATAGATCACGCCATGAAATACAATCGTAAAGTTTGCGTTATCGGCAGGTCGATGGAGAGAAACCTGGAAACAGCCATGCAGCTGGGATATATCAAACTGCCCCAGTCTATATTTATAGAGGCGCACGAACTGGGACGCTACAGCGACAACGAGATACTGATAGTTACCACGGGCAGCCAGGGAGAGACGATGAGCGCGCTTTACAGAATGGCCTCTAACGAACATCGACACGTAAAGATCAAACCTTCGGACACTATCATCATCTCGGCGAAAGCTATCCCGGGTAACGAAAGAAGCGTATCGAGCGTCATTAATCTGCTTCAAAAATGCGGAGCTACGGTAGCTTATCAGGATTTTAGCGAGATACACGTCTCGGGTCATGCGGCCCAGGAGGAGCAAAAACTGATGCTCAGACTCACCAAGCCCAAATTTTTTCTTCCCGTACACGGCGAATACAATCACCTCATGAAACACAAAGAGACCGCTATGAAATGCGGAATACCGGAAAAGAACATATTTTTGATGAGCGACGGCGACCAGATCGAGCTGACGCCGAAATATATCAAAAAGGTCAAAAGCGTAAGAACGGGCAAAGCCTACATAGACAACCAACTCAACGAAGAGATAGAGAGCGACGTGGTAATAGACAGGCAGAAAATGGCGACCGAAGGTATCGTTATGATCGTCGCTCAGATATCCTCCAGCGAAAGAAAACTCATAGACAGACCAAAAGTCTCCAGTTTCGGCCTCGTAGCCGACAAATACGACAAAAAATTTGCACAGGAGATTCAAGAGATAATCGAAAACTATCTAACCAATATGAAGCCGGAACTGGTCAACACTCCAAAAAGGATTGAAAACGAACTGAGACAAGCCATTAGAAAACACATTTTCAGAAAAATGAAAAAATATCCCACGATCGTTCCAACCGTTTTCGTAATGTAGGACGAATCATGTACGCGAAAATAGCTAAAGAGGTTTTAAAAACCGAAGCACAGGCGCTCCTCGACGCCGCTCAAAGAGTCGGCGAAGAGATAGACGCCGCAACGAAAACCATTGTCTCCATAAAAGGCAAACTGATCGTGACCGGCGTAGGCAAAAGCGGACTAGTAGGCGCCAAAATAGCCGCCACTTTGGCCAGCACGGGAACTCCCAGCTTCTTTATACATCCTACCGAGGCGATGCACGGAGATTTGGGAATGATCGGAAAAGATGACGCCGTGTTGGCCATCAGCTACTCCGGAGAGAGCGAAGAGCTGATAAAAATTCTGCCTCACATCAAGAGATTCGATATTCCCCTAATAGGCATGAGTGCAGATAAAAGCTCCACGCTGGGACGATACAGCGATATCTTTATCTCTATAAAGGTACAAAAGGAGGCCTGCCCTCTCCAGGCCGCCCCAACCTCATCAACCACGTTGACGATGGCTATCGGAGACGCGCTGGCGGTTTGCCTAATGAATAAACGCGGATTTAAAAAGGAGGACTTTGCGTCCTTTCATCCCGGAGGAGCTCTAGGAAAAAGGCTGTTCGTCAAGATATCCGATCTGATGCGCACCGACAATCTTCCTATAATCGACGAAGAGACCAGGCTGAAAGAGGCCATCGTTGAAATGACCAGAGGTAAACTGGGAAACGTCATAATCAGCGACAAAGAGGGCAGACTCAAAGCCGTATTAAGCGACGGAGATCTCAGAAGGGCGCTGATGAAAGAGGAGTTTTCTCTCCAAAAACGGGCAATCGAATTTGCCTCCAAAAATCCCAAAAAATGTTCCGACACTCAGATGTTGGCCAGCGACGCCCTAAAAATGATAGAGGACCATAAAATCCAGCTTTTGGTAATCGTCGACGAAAATGATAAAATAGTGGGAGCGCTCCATATTCACGATCTGGTAGAAGCGGGGATAAAATAGAGTATGAGACTGAACAAATTTATTTCCCACAACAGCGCCTATTCCAGAAGAGAGGCGGAAACCCTGATAAAAAACGGGGCGGTCAAAGTGGGCAACAAAACGGTAAAAGAACCCTTTTACGAGGTTAAAGACAACGATAGAGTCTACATAAACGGCAAACCCCTCAAAAAAAAGAGAACGTTTACCGTTATCGTCTATAACAAACCCAAAGGGGAGCTGGTAACAAAAAAAGACGACAGAGGCAGAAGGACGATCTACCACACTCTTCCGCAAAAATTCAGACACTTCATCCCTATAGGCAGACTCGATTTCGCTACGGAAGGTCTTCTTCTGCTGACCGATTCGCCCAAAGTGGCAAAAGCTCTTATGGAGAGCGACTTAGAGAGAGTCTACAACGTCAAAATAAAAGGACCGGTGACCCCGAAAATGGAACGCGCAATGTCGGAAGGAATGGAGCTGTCCGACGCTAGAGCCGGAGGCCATGAAAAGAGCGAAATAGAATCTATGGTATTTGCTCCGTTTTTCGCGTACAAAATAGTCAAAAACTCGCCGGGCTACTCGAAACTCAAAATCGCCCTGACCGAAGGCAAAAATCGCGAAATCAGGAGGTTTTTCGCCCATTTCGGAGCTCAGGTTCTGGATCTAAAGAGAGTCGAGTTCGGGGGGGTCGCTCTAAACGCTCTGCCTACGGGCAAAACGAGATATCTGACAAAAAAGGAGTACTCCGATCTAAAGGAGTTTCTCAAAGAGACGGAAAAAAAAGAAAGAGAGGTAAAAGATGCAGATAATCGAAATAAAAACAAACCATAAATCGGAAATGATCGATATCAGCGAAACGGTAAAAGAGGCTGTAATCAAATCGGGAATCAAAAACGGTCTGTGCAACGTTTTTACTCCCCATACCACGGCCGGCGTTATTCTGTTCGAAAACGTAGATCCGAATCTGCAAAGAGACTATCTGGGACACCTGCACAAGCTGGTACCGCAAAACGCCAATTTCGCCCACGGCTCAAACGCCGACGCCCATATAAAATCCGGTATAGTCGGCAGTAGCGTAACGGTTCCGGTAGTCGACGCCCGGATTCAGCTGGGAGAGTGGCAGGGAATATTTTACTGCGAATTCGACGGACCCAGAGAGCGAAAGATATATATAAAAGTCATCAATGAATAATCTGGCGACTCTGCTCAGACCGGATAGTCTGGAGCAGTTTGTGGGCCAAAAGGCTCTTTTGTCAAAAGAGGGAATACTTTTTAAACTAATAAACTCGAAAAAGATTCCGCATTCGATCTTTTGGGGACCTCCCGGTACGGGCAAAACCACTCTGGCTCTAATAGTTTCCAAAAATCTGCAAAGCCCTTTTTACTCTCTGGACGCCACATCTTTAAAAATCGAACAGATTAGAAAAATAGTCCAAAAATATCGAGAGTCTCTCATAAAACCCACAATATTTATAGACGAAATCCACAGACTCTCCAAGACTCAGCAGGAAACCCTGTTGCCTATTATGGAAAAAAACGAGGCTCTTGTTCTGGGCGCCTCGACCGAAAATCCCCTGTTTTATCTTACCTCGGCGTTTAGATCGAGAGCTTTTGTTTTCGAATTTGAACCTCTCTCGAAAGAGGATCTAAGAACTATTCTTCAAAGAGCGAAAAAGAGGCTCGATTTCGAAATAGACGAAAAAGCCGAAGAGCTTCTTCTAAATCTTAGCGGAAACGACGCCAGAAGCATGCTAAATACTCTGGAACTTCTAGTGGCGATCGATAAAAAAATAGATGAAAAAAGCATCTTGGCGCTAAAAAAAAGCACGTTTTTGCACGGCACCTCTTCAAAAGAGGAGCACTACAAGCTCGCCAGCGCCCTGATAAAGAGCATAAGAGGCAGCGATCCCGACGCGGCGCTTTACTATCTGGCCAGAATGGTCGCCGAAGGGGAGCCTCCCGAATTCATAGCCCGAAGACTGGTTATTCTAGCCAGCGAAGATATAGGGAACGCAAACCCTAACGCCCTCTCGATAGCGGTTAACGCCATGGAGGCGGTAAAAAACATCGGATACCCCGAAGCAAAAATAATCCTCTCCCAGTGCGTGATATATCTTTGTTGCTCGCCAAAATCGAACAGCGCGTATCTGGCGATCAAAAAGGCTCTCGAATACGTAAAAACCTCCGAACCGCTGCCTATCCCCGGCCATCTCGATCCAAACGACGGGAAAAAGTATCTTTATCCTCACGACTTCGGCGGATTCGTAAAACAGGACTACCTTGCAAAGCCTCTAAAGTTTTATGAAACTAAAGAGATAGGGTTTGAAAAGAGACTCTCCGAGTGGTTGCAAAAAATAAGAGGCTCCTAAACCTTTTCCCATCCGTGCAGCTTTTTGGCCGTAATCAATACCCTATCTCCCTCCAATTCGGTATCGTTGATCGCCACATAGTTCCACTCGATCATACTCTCTATCACCCGCTCTTTGTCTCTTTTATCCACCGGCATAACCAGATTTCCCGCGTTTTTCATGATTCTGTATACCTTTCTGATGAACATAACGAAATCATCCAGCTTAGATATATCCATATCCACAAATATCGTATCGTACTGTAGTTGACGCTGATTGTAACGCTCTTTGCCCTCATCGATCGCCCTGACTCTGGCTCTTTCTCCGGCAATCTCCTTTAAGGGCTCCAGCAACTCCTCTTCAAAGGTAACTATCTCCAGTTCGAAATCTCGCTCCAGCGCAAACTCCAAAAGCCTCCTGGCGGCTTCCAAATTATCAGTAAACTCAAACACCCTTACTCCGGGTAGTTTTGGAATAACGTTATAAAACTCCTCCACCCTCATCTTATCTCCTTGTAGATTACTCCGGCAAATCTTCCTGTGACTCCTTCTCTTCTGTAGGAAAAATATCTCTCGTTGCAACAGCTGCACTCTTTGCTTATTCGGATTTTATCACTTTTGAGGCCAAATTGGACCAAAGATTCTCTCAGCATTAGCGAAATATCCAAAAATCTTCCCCTCTTTACACACTCCTTAGAGAAAATAGCCGCGGCCTCCCTGGCGATTTTTGAGGAGACTTCGTAGCAGCAGCTTCTAATGTGAGGACCCATTACGGCCTCTATATTTTTCGGATCGCAACCGAATCTTTCGCACATATATGCGGCCGTTTTCTTGGCTATTAATTTAAAAGCCCCCGCCCTACCCGCATGAACGGCGGCAATGACGCCGGCGTGTCGATCGAACATCAAAAGAGGAACGCAATCGGCCACCATAACCGCCAGCGCCAAATCATCTCTATCGCTAACGATCGCGTCGCATTCGCATAAATTATCTGAAGCCGAAATTATCTTATCGGAATGGATCTGATTCATAAACAGCACTCTCTTTTTAACTTTACGCTCCAGTATTGCTCTATTCTTTCTGACCGCCTCGGCATCATCGCCCACGTGAAAGGCCAAATTGAAGCTCCTATAAGGACCTTCGCTGACACCGCCTCTTTTATCGGTAAAAAAGTATCTAATCACCCCTCTCTCCTAAAAGCTTTTGCTATCCAGTATCAGCGTAACAGGACCGTCGCCTACGATCTCCACCTCCATGTACGCTCCGAAAACCCCTTTTTGCACCTCTATATATTTTGAGAGCTCTTTGCAAAACTCCTCGTACAAAATCTCGGCCCTCTCCGGATTCATAGCGTAACCGAAATCCGGTCTGCGCCCATTTTTGATTCTGGCCGCCAAAGTAAACTGAGAAACGACAAGAGCAGGCAGTCCCAATTCCGCAGCGCTTAGAGACAATTTCCCCCTGTCGTCGGAAAATATTCTTAAATTAGCCGCCTTCGCGGCAAGTTTCTCTATATCTTTTTCCGTATCGTCTCTGACCACTCCCAGTAATATATTCAGCCCCCGCTCTATAGAGGCAACCTTTTTGGACTCTACGACAACGGCGCTCTTTTTTACCCTCTGTAGCAAAGCGACCATATATGCTCCTTGACACCCTTTAATCTTTTGACTATATTATATAACAAGGCCAATAAAAGGAGCCTCGATGATCTACACGGACAGATTCGAAGCCGGAGAAAGACTGGCCGAAAAACTCAAAGATATAGCCGACGAGAACACTCTAATCGTCGCACTGCCAAGAGGAGGAGTTCCGCTGGCCTACGTAATATCTCGAAAACTCTCGATTCCTATGGACATCTATTTCGTCAAAAAGATCCCCTCTCCCTATAATCCGGAAGCGGCAATCGGCGCGATCAGCGAAGATAATCATATCTTCGTCAACGAAAGAGCCAGACTTATGCTAAACGTCGCTCGTGAATATATCGAAGAAATAGGCCTAAAAAAGCTGGAAGAGATGAGAAAAAAAAGAGCCTTTTATAAAAAGGACCGCATAGATCCCAGAGGAAAAAGAGTAATTATCGTAGACGACGGTATAGCCACCGGCTCAAGTATGCTGGTAGCGGCGCAGGCTCTTAAAAACGAGGGCGCAAAAGAGGTGATTATCGCGGCTCCGGTTGCGCCTCCGGAAGTGGCCGCCAAACTGAAAGATGTGGCCGATCAAGTAGTTTTGCTCCAGACGCCATACGACTTTATGGCCGTTGGACAATACTACAAAGATTTTCATCAGCTAGAGGATGAAGAGGTTAAAGAGCTACTTGAGTCTAATTAGGGAGTAAACTATTCCGATATATTCGTGAAGAGCCGTATAAGAGGCTCTAAAAGCGCTCATTTTAGGCAAAAAAGAGGAAAAACCCCTAATCGGAACGGAGGTTTTAAAGTCGCTTTTTACAGGCAGAACCTCAAATCCGAATCCTTCAAACAGCAGTACCGATCTGGGCATATGGTAGGCCGAAGTTACCAGGACGACTCTTTTTGGCCAACCCATTCTATCGAACATTTCGGCACAGTATTTCGCGTTTTGATAGGTGTTTAGACTTCTTTTTTCGTAAAGGATTTCCGAAGGCTTCTTGCAAAAACCTCTATCGAGCCATTCTAGCTCCCTTTTGGCCTTTTCCCACTCAAAACCGCTATATACCAAGGGCAACCTCAACCGCACGGCCGCATCCCACGCGGCCAACACTCTCTCCGTCGCGCCTGCCGCGAGGGGAAACAGAACGCCTTCGTCCTCTCCTCCGCCCAAAACCACAACCGCTACGGGATCGACTCCTTGTTGGTTAAACTCCCTCTTTTCCAAGACTCCTATCAAAGCGTTCGCCGCCAGATCGGTAGATATAACCCATACAAAAAGCGCGGTAAGCGCCGCATAGGCAAAACCTCGCCTATAAATAAACGCTCCAAAAAGCAAAACGGTAACTATCAATCCGGGAGGAAGCAAAAAATAGGTAAAAAGTTTCGCCGCTATATCCATGATTAAACTATCTCGACTCCCCTATCCCCTTTTACTATCTCCCCAATAACGTATCCGTTAGCGACTTTGGCCACCTCTTCGGCATTCTCCTTTGAGACCACCATAATCATACCAACACCCATATTGAAAGTTCTAAACATCTCATCTTCCTCAACGTACCGAGAGAGAAGATCGAATATGGGCTGGGGCTTTATGCGATTTTTCTCTATAATGGCTTTGCAGCCTTGCGGCAACGATCTTGGTAGATTCTCAACAATACCGCCTCCGGTTATATGCGCTAAAGCCTTGATCTTTTCTCTGACCTTTTTAAAGGTTTTTACGTATATTTTGGTAGGTTCTAGCAAAACCTCGATCAGCGCTCTGCCTCCCACCTCATATTCGAATCCTAAATTTTGCTTTTCAAAGAGCACTTTTCTCACCAGGGAATATCCGTTTGAGTGTATTCCGCTCGACTCCAGCGCAACAAGCAGATCGCCAGCTTTTACCTCGGACTCCCTTAACAGCTCCTCCTTTTCCGCTATACCAACGGCGAATCCAGCCAAATCGAAATCGTTTCCGCTATACATTCCGGGCATTTCGGCCGTCTCTCCCCCGATCAGGGCACATTCGGCCTCTTTGCATCCTCTAGCAATACCCTTTATCACCTCTCCGGCCTCTTGTACATTCAATCTGCCGGTTGCGTAATAATCGAGAAAAAAGAGCGGCTCGGCGAATGAGCATATCAGATCGTTAACGCACATGGCCACCAGATCGACGCCTACCGTATCTAATCTTTTGGCCTCTATCGCCAGTTTCAGCTTTGTGCCCACTCCGTCGGTAGCTCCCAAAAGCACCGGTCTTTTATACCCCTGGGGCAACTCGTAGGCCCCGGCGAATCCCCCTATGCCTCCGATCACTCTGGAATCGAAAGTCTCTTTTACGAAAGGTTTGATTCTCTCGACCAGTTTCGCTCCCGCCTCGATATCGACCCCGCTCTCTTTATAACTGGTTTTCATAACTCTCCTTCGCTACTCTTTCTTGTCCCAGTCGCACTTTCCGAATATCTTGTTGAAAAACCACAGACTAGGACAGAAATTGGTAAATGCGAAAATCAAAAGCATGATTATTATAAAGGTCTGAAGAACCACGGCGATTTTAAACATCGCAGCGTCACCCTGACACCCCATCGCGAAGAGATACATAATAAATCCCAGCATAATCGCCATCAAAATCCTCTGCGCTTTGTCCCCGCACATATACTCCTCCTTGAAATAGCGTAAAACAGGCGTTTTCCTTCCGATTTCGGAAGATAAATTATATC
This sequence comes from Campylobacterales bacterium, assembly GCA_027065825.1. GTDB lineage: Bacteria > Campylobacterota > Campylobacteria > Campylobacterales > Nitratiruptoraceae > Nitrosophilus_A. The sequence goes on from JAMONM010000036.1 coordinate 17,271, forward strand.
ATCTAAGGCCTTAACTTTTTGTTTATTTAATAATCTTGTGATAAAATCAGACAAAAATTATCTAAAATAAAACGGAGAGAGTATGTGGTTCGAAGAGACTCATAACGACTTTTTCAAGCAGGCGATAAAAGTCAACAAAAAAATCGAGAGCGTCAAAAGCCGTTATCAACATATCGAAGTGTACGACTCCGATGAGTTTGGAAAAATTCTGGTTATCGACGGGCACGGAATGCTGTGCGAAAAGGACGAGTTTATCTATCACGAAATGATGGCCCACGTCGCCGCATGCACCCACAAAGATCCCAAAAAGGTGCTCCTAGTGGGAGGAGGGGACGGAGGAGTGGCAAAAGAGCTTTTACGCCATCCCCAAATTGAGGTCGATATGGTGGAGATCGATGAAGAGGTGGTAAACATTTCAAAAAAATATTTTCCAAAAATAGGGGACTGGAACAATCCCAGACTCAATCTCGTTATAAAGGACGCAATCGAATTTATAGCCCAAGCCCCTTCGAAGAGTTACGATATGGTCTTGGTGGACTCAACGGACCCGGAAGGCCCGGCTACCGGTCTTTTCGGAAAGGATTTCTACGCACATGTGGACAGAGTTTTAAAAGATGATGGCCTGGTGGTTGCCCAGGGCGAGAGCTGGTGGATAGATTTCAACCTTCACAAGGAGATTATGAAAACCATCGGGAATTTCTTCAAAATAGTTATGCCCTATAGGTTCGAAATGTATGTATATCCAGGCTGTAACTGGAATTTCATAATGGGGAGCAAACATTATCACCCCACGGCGGACCTGGTTTTACAAAGAGCCGATCTGATCGACGGGCTTAAATATTACAATTCAGATATCCACAGAGCCTCCTTCGTCCTCCCCAACTATGTAAAAAAGGAGCTCGGCGATCTATACAAATGGTAAAAAGATGAGAGCCGAACGCCAACCCTTCGAACACGCCGTCGCTCTAACCGGCGGCATAGCCACTGGGAAAAGCACCGTGTGCAACATTCTGAAACTCTACGGTTTTTCGGTTATAGACGCCGATAAAATCGCACATGAGATTTTGGATCAAAAAAGCTCTGAAATAGAGAAAATCTTCGGCAAAGAGTACGTTAAAGAGGGTAGGGTGGACAGAAAATCGCTGGGAAGGGCTGTCTTTGCGGATCAATCGATGAAAAAGAGGCTCGAGGAGCTTTTACACCCCCTCATAAGAAAAGAGATAGAGCGAAGATCTCTGGATCTGGAAAGATACGGGGTACCGTATATCGTGGATATACCGCTCTTTTTTGAAACCTCCGCCTATCCGATTAAAAGAGTGGCCGTAGTTTACGCTCCAAAAGAGCAGCAGATAGAGAGATTGATGAAAAAAGAGGGGTTCGATCCCATAGAGGCGGCAAAAAGAGTGGAGTCGCAGATCGATATCGAAAAGAAAAAAAAATTGGCAAACTATTTGATAGACAACTCAAAAGATCTAAAGCATCTGCAAAAAGAGATAGAAAAATTCACTGAAAGGTTAAAAGATGAATTTGGCCAAATATAGCGCCAGCGGAAACGACTTTTTGATTTTTCACACATTCAAGGAGGCCGACCGCTCTGAGCTGGCCAAAAGAGTTTGCGACAGGCATCGAGGGGTTGGCGCGGACGGACTGATCGTCCTGCTTCCTTTCGAAGGAGCCGACTTTAAATGGGAGTTCTACAACTCCGACGGAAGCGAGGCGAAAATGTGCGGAAACGGCAGTAGGGCCGCGGCCCACTACGCCTTTTCAAACGGCCTGGCGAAAGAGCGGATGAGCTTTTTAACCGGAGCTGGTCTCATTAATGCCACCGTGGACGAGGATACGGTCGAAAGCGAACTAACGGACGCCAAGATCGTAACCAAGGATCTAAAAGAGTTCGGCAAGGAGTGGTGGCTGATAGATACGGGAGTTCCGCACCTTGTCGCGTTCGTAAATTCGCTAGAGAGCTTCGACGAAATTGAAGCGAAGGAGCTTAGAAAAACTTACGATTCCAATGTAAACTATGCGCAAGTCAAAGATGGTATAATATATATAAGAACATACGAAAGAGGCGTAGAGGGCGAGACTCTCGCCTGCGGCACCGGTATGGCCGCAGCTTTTTACAGAGCGCTGCAAGAAGGTATGGTACAAGATAGTTCCACGCTCATACCAAAAAGCGGAGAAAAACTGGTGTTGAGCTATAAAGAGGGCTCTTTGTATCTAAAGGGCCGCGTTAAAAAGATTTTTGAAACCGTTATAGAGGAGGTTCGTTGAAAAGATTGCTGTTGACATTCGGAGGATTGGTAATGGCTTCGGCCCTATGGGCGGCCGAACTCAAAAGTTTTCCCAAATGGTATTACGAAATAAAAGATATATCCGAGCAAAAAAGCCGCTTTTTCGAGATTCTCAGACCTTTGGTAAAAGAGGCCAACGAAAATATTTTAAAAGAACGGAAATTCGTAATCTCCTTTTTCGAAGACTACTACAAAGAGGGAGTGGCCGACGCCGAGAAATTGAAAAAACTGGTCAAGCTGGCGAAAAAATATAGAATCTCGTCAATATTTGATAAAAACGCCTATCTAAAGAAGATCGACACTATCCCCGAATCCCTGGTCCTGGCTCAGGCCGCACTGGAGAGCGGTTGGGGAAAAAGCAGATTCGCCAAAGAGGCCAATAACCTATTCGGAGAGTGGACCTTCGGCAAAAGAGGTCTAATTCCAAAAAACAGGGAAGAGGGCAAAAAGCATAAAATCAGAATATTCGACTCTATAAACGACTCTATAGCCTCGTATATGCTAAATCTAAACAGACACCTGGCCTACAAAGAGTTCCGCCAGGCCCGTTTTCTGGCCAGAAAAAAAGGAGAGCGTTTCAGCGGCCTAAAGGCGGCTATGACTATGCAGCGCTACTCTCAGATCGGTCACAGATACAACAGTCTCGTAACCTCTATAATAAAAAAGAACGATCTTCACAAAAACGACGGCTAAATCAAAGACCGGCCTCTTTTATCTTTTCGGCCCTTTCATGGGCTATTAGAGGCTCTATCACCTGATCGAAATCGCCGTTTTGCATAACCTCTTCGAGTTTATACAGAGTCAGACCGATTCTGTGGTCGGTGATTCGGTTCTGGGGATAGTTGTAGGTTCTGATCCTTTCGCTTCTGTCACCGCTGCCTACCTGCTCTTTTCTATCTTTTGCCAGAGCCTCCTGCTGCTCTCTCATCATCTTTTCGTAAATTCTGGCCTTTAATACCTTCATAGCCTTTTCACGGTTCTTGTGCTGGCTCTTTTCGTCCTGCATGGAAACCACTATTCCGGTAGGAAGATGGGTAATTCTAACTGCGCTGTCCGTAGTGTTGACGGACTGCCCCCCGCATCCGCTGGATCGGTATACGTCTATTTTCAGATCGGAGGGATTTATCTGAACGTCAACGTCGTCCACCTCCGGCATTACCGCAACCGTTACGGCCGAAGTGTGTATCCTCCCCTGAGATTCGGTGGCCGGAACTCGCTGCACTCTATGAGTTCCGGCCTCGTATTTTAGACGGCTGTAGACCCCTTCGCCTTTAATTTTCGCGATAATCTCCTTGTAGCCTCCCGTATCGCTCTCGCTGGAGCTCACTATCTCTACGCGCCATCCGCGCAGATCAGCGTACCTGGCGTAGGCTCTAAAGAGATCCGCCGCGAATAGCGCGGCCTCTTCGCCTCCGGTTCCGGCCCGTATCTCCAGATATATATTTTTGTCGTCGTTCGGGTCTTTGGGCACCAGCAGCGTTTTGATCTCCTCTTCGAGGTTCTCTTTTTTGGGTTCGAGCTCTTTTAACTCCTCTTTTGCCAGCTCGGCCAGCTCCGGATCGTCTAAAAGCTCGCGATTTTCCGCGATCGACTCGCAAACCTCGAAATACTCTCTGGCCTTTTCCACGATAGGCTCAAGCTCGGACTGCTCCTTGCTGAGCTTGGTCATCTTGTCGATATCGGAAGTTATTTCGGGAGAACTTAAAAGCTTGTTGATCTCTTCGTATTTTTCTATAAAGGGCTGAAGTTTCTCTTTGAGCATATTCTAAAAGACGAAAGCCTTATGCGGCTTCCGTCATGGAGTTTACGAGTTTATGAAGTCTGGAGACCTTTCTGGCCGCCGTATTTTTCTTGAGAACGCCTTTGCTGACGTATTTATGAAACTCTCTATTGGCTATCTTGAGAGCCTCTACGGCCTTCTCTCTGTCTCCGGCCGCCACGGCCTCTCTGACGGCTTTTGTTATATTTTTTATTCTGGTTCTGTAAAATCTGTTTCTTATCGTTCTTTTGGCCGTCTGTCTGATTCTCTTCAAAGCGGATTTGTGGTGTGCCATATTTAACAATCCTTTTGTTTTGTTTTAGGAGTGAATTTTACTCAACAAAACTTTAATACCAGCTTAATTTAAATAGTTTTTAAGCTTTGTTTCCTCTGGTACGATCTTTTTTGTTGATCTACCTTTGTCACGATTTATAGTAAAATTATCCAAACGTTTTGCAAAAGGGTTGCAGATGAAACTGTTCGGAACCGACGGAGTCAGGGGAGAAGCGGGGAAAAAACTCAGCGCTCCGCTCTCTATGAAACTGGGAATGAGCGCCGGAATATACTTTAGAAAACACTCGGTAACAAACAAGATTTTAGTAGGCAAAGACACCAGAAGAAGCGGCTATATGATAGAAAACGCACTGGTAAGCGGTTTGACGGCCGTTGGATACGACGTAATACAGATAGGACCCATGCCTACGCCGGCCGTCTCCTTTTTAACCGAGGATATGAGATGCGACGCCGGAATAATGATTAGTGCTAGCCACAATCCATACTACGACAACGGCATAAAATTTTTCGACAATCTGGGAAACAAACTCCAAGAGAGGGACGAAAAAGCCATAGAAGAGATATTTTTCGACGAAGAGACTATCGAAGAGAACCAAAAAACCAAAAGAGAGATCGGCTCATCAAAAAGGATAGACGACGTAATCGGCAGATATATAGTCCATATCAAAAACTCCTTTCCCAAGCATCTGACTCTAAGAGGCATGAGAATCGTGGTAGACACCGCCAACGGAGCGGCATACAAAGTGGCCCCTACTATATTTAACGAGCTCGGAGCGGAAACGATAGTGATCAACGACTCGCCCAACGGATTTAACATAAACCATAAATGCGGAGCGATGCACCCAGAAGATCTGGCCAACGTGGTCAAAAAGTTCAGAGCCGACATCGGGTTCGCGCTAGACGGCGACGCGGACAGGCTGGTCGTGGTGGACGAAAAGGGCGAAATAGTAGACGGCGATAAACTCATAGGGGCCCTCGCCCTCTTTTTCAAAAAAGAGAAAATTTTGAAAAAAAGCGCCGTGGTGGCCACCATCATGAGTAACAAGGCTCTCGAGGATTTTCTAAAATCCCACTCCATAGATCTGTACAGGTGCAACGTGGGAGACAAATACGTCCTCGAAGAGCTGAGAAAAAGGGGACTCAATTTCGGCGGCGAAAGCAGCGGACATATTATTCTCACGGACTACGGAAAGACCGGAGACGGTCTTGTAAGCGCCCTGCAGACTCTGGCCTTGATGATCACTTCGCAAAAAAGAGCCAGCGAAGTTCTAAACCCATTCGAAACGTATCCGAGCGTACTGAAAAACATCCCCGTCAAAGAGAAACCGCCTCTCGAGACTATCGAGGGTCTAGACAAAATGATCGAGAATCTTCAAAAAAAGGGGCTTAGAGTTCTGATTAGATACTCCGGAACCGAAAACAAACTCAGAGTCCTCATAGAGGGCAAAAACAGTAAAACCGTCGAGAGGGAGATAGAAAACCTCACGCAGTTTCTATCCTCCAAGCTGAGCTCATGAGACGCTCTTACGCAATTTTCCTTCTGGCGGCGGCAGGCGTATTTTTGATAGATCAGAGCCTAAAAGAGCTGTTCGTCAGCGGATTTTACTGGGAGAGCGACTGTCTGACGCTGGGTTTTACCCTAAACAGAGGAGTGGCGTTTTCCATGCTGGAGTTTCTGGGAGGATGGCTAAAGTGGATATTGGCGATACTGATCGCCGCAGGAACGTTGTACGCCTTTGCGAAAGGTTACATCAAAACCCATCCTCTGCTGCTGGGAACTCTCTTGGGCGCCGCGGGCGGCAATCTGTGGGATAGATTTCTCCACGGCGGCGTAGTCGATTACGTTTATTGGCACTGCGGTTTTGAATTTGCCGTCTTCAACTTCGCCGACGTAATGATCGACGTTTCGGTAGTAGGCCTTTTAGTGGCCTCTTTTAAGAAAAAATAAATTTTTTTTTGCTAAAATCCGTTACTGCTTGTCCTCCATAGGTCGCGTAGCTCAGGGGTAGAGCACTACGTTGACATCGTAGTGGTCAGAGGTTCGAATCCTCTCGCGACCACCATTTAGGTTTCCCCTTTTATCATTTTTTGTTATACTTTATTGTCCGAAATGAACAAAGATCAGGAGTCTGAGGACTTTTTATCTTTGACCATTTGACTAAAGGATTTTATTGGAACCTATAGCTTTCAAAATAGACGAGCAGATTATAGATACGCAAACTGCCGAGCAAAAAAATATAGATCTCGAGGGGGCAAAAAAGATTTTTGCCGACAACTCCCCGGACGCTCTCGAAGTGATACGGCATTCTACGGCCCACCTGATGGCCCAGGCTATCAAAGAGCTCTATCCGGAAGCCAAGTTTTTCGTGGGACCGGTAGTGGAAGAGGGTTTTTACTATGACTTTAGGGTCTCACAAAAAATCGGCGAAGAGGATCTAAAACGCATAGAAGAGAAAATGGCCGAAATCGCCAACAGAAAACTTCCGATAGAGCGCTACGAAATCCCAAAAACCGAGGCTCTAAAAAAGTTCGCCGAGGACGATCTCAAACAGGAAGTGCTAAAAAGAATCGACTCGGAAACGGTCTCGATATACAAACAGGGCGATTTCGAGGATCTCTGCAGAGGTCCGCACGTACCCAACACCAAAGTGTTGAAACATTTCAAACTAACCAGAATAGCCGGCGCATATCTCGGAGGGGACGAAACCAAAGAGATGCTCACCAGAATCTACGGCATCGCCTTTGCGGACAAAAAGAGCCTCAAAGAGTATCTTAATATGATCGAAGAGGCCAAAAAACGCGATCATAGACGCCTGGGCACGGAGCTGGAACTTTTCATGTTCAACGAGGAGGTGGGAGCCGGATTGCCGATCTGGCTGCCAAAAGGCGCGAGACTCAGGGGGAAACTCGAATCGTTACTCTACGCCGCACATAGAAAAAGAGGTTACGAGCCGGTCAGAGGTCCGGAAATTCTAAAGTCCGATCTCTGGATCAAGAGCGGACACTACCAAAACTATAAAGAGAACATGTATTTTACGCAGATCTGCGACGACGAGGATAAAGATTGCGTAGAGTACGGAATAAAACCGATGAACTGCGTAGGCCATATTATGATCTACTCCCATAAAAAAAGAAGCTATAAAGAGCTGCCTATAAAGATGTTCGAATACGGAGTGGTCCACAGGCACGAAAAGAGCGGAGTGCTTCACGGTCTCTTCAGAGTCAGAGAGTTTACGCAAGATGACGCCCACATATTTTGCAGACCCGATCAGATAAAAGAGATCGTTCAGGAGGTTCTCGGTTTTGTAGACGAAATTATGAAGAGTTTCGATTTCCATTACGAAATGGAGATCTCCACAAAACCCTCAAAAGCCATAGGAGAGGAGGAGATTTGGGAAAAAGCCACCAAAGCTCTCGAAGAGGCTCTCCAAGAACAGGGACATCGGTACGGAATAGACGAGGGTGGAGGCGCCTTTTACGGTCCGAAAATAGATATTAAAATCACCGACGCGATTGGAAGAAAATGGCAGTGCGGAACGATCCAGGTAGATTTCAACCTGCCCGAGAGGTTTGAACTGGAGTATACCGACAGCGACAATCTCCCAAAAAGGCCGGTCATGATCCACAGGGCCATTTTGGGCTCTTTTGAAAGATTTATAGGGATATTGACTGAACACTACGCCGGAGAGTTTCCATTCTTTATCGCCCCTACCCAGATCATCTTTATACCCATAGCGCAAGATCACTTAAAATATTGCGAAACTCTCGCCAAAAAGGCGGCGGCGATGGGCGTAGACTGCGAAATCTACGATAAAAACGAAAGCTTAAACAAAAGAATTAGAAACGCGGAAAAACAGAAAGTCCCCCTTATCGCCGTTATCGGGGACAAGGAGGTATCCACCTCTTCGGTAGCCGTAAGGGACAGAAGAGAAAGAATACAGTATAATATACCCGAAAACCAATTTTTCGATAAAATTAAGGAGAAATTAAGTGAGGTACGCTTTTGAGTAGAAAAAAAGATGATGTGCTCCTAAACGAGAACATAAGAGCACCGCAGGTTAGATGTATAGGCGAAGACGGTACCCAATACGGTATTATCTCCAGGGACGAAGCTCTGGATATTGCCGAAGAGAAAGGGCTGGATCTGGTGCTGATAGCGCCCAACGCGAACCCTCCCGTCTGTAAAATCATGGACTTCGGCAAATTCAAATACCAACAGGAAAAAAAGAAGAAAGAGGCGAAAAAGAAACAGACCAAAATAGAGGTCAAGGAGATCAAGCTCTCCGTAAAAATCGCCCAAAACGACATCGACTACAAAGTCAAACACGCCCGGGAGTTTCTAGAAAAAGGAAAACACGTCAAATTCAGAGTCTTCCTCAGAGGAAGGGAAATGGCCCATCCCGAAGCCGGAGTCGAGGTGCTAAATCGCGTCATTCCGATGATAGAAGATATAGGAACAGTCGAAAAGAAACCGCACGTAGAGGGAAGATACGTAAATATGATGGTGGTTCCGAAAAAAGACGAAAAGAAAAAGTAGTTTTTAATCTCCCATTTATTTTAATTGGGTATAATTTTCGCCTTAAATTCTGTAAAGGAGAAGTGATGCCAAAGATGAAGACTCATCGCGGCGCTGCCAAAAGATTCAGAAAAACGAAAAACAGAATCAAAAGAGGAAGCGCGTTTAGAAGCCATATTCTGACAAAAAAATCGCCTAAAACGAAGCGTTCTCTTAGAGCTCCGCACTACGTGAGCAAAGCGGACGAAGCAAGAGTGGTCGAACTGATAGCCACATACTGACAAAGTAAATAGGCTCCGCCCTCAAAAGGGCCAAGTCCGCATCGGCGGCACCTAAAAAATAAAGAAAGGTAAAGGGAGAAACTGATGAGAGTAAAAACCGGAACGGTAAGAAGAAGAAGACACAAAAAGATTCTAAAACAGGCAAAAGGTTTCTACAGCGGTAGAAGGAAACATTTCAGAAAAGCCAAAGAGCAGCTCGAAAGAAGTCTCGTTTACGCGTACAGAGACAGGAGACAGAAAAAGAGAGATTTTAGAAAACTCTGGATAACGAGAATCAACGCGGCTTGCAGACTAAACGATATAAACTACTCCAGATTTATTTACGGCCTCTCCAAAGCCGGTATTGAGCTGGACAGAAAAATATTGGCGGATATGGCTATGAACGAACCTCAAAGCTTCGCCACTTTGGTGGAAAAAGCGAAAGCGGCTCTTTGATCGAGCCCTTCGCTTCTCCTTGTCGGGGTGTAGCGCAGCCTGGTTAGCGCACTACCTTGGGGTGGTAGAGGTCGCGGGTTCAAATCCCGCCACTCCGACCATTTTGTTCTACCCTCATAACGTTTGAGACTCCAAACTACCTTTTTAAAACAAAATCCCTTTTTGCTACTAAAGTTGCTGTAAGATTTTAAAAGATATACTAAACTTATCTCCATGAAAATTTATCAAGGAGGTTGATATGAAAAAACTAATGGTTTCTGCCGTTGCGGCGCTTATGCTACTATCCGGTTCCGCAATAGCCAGCGATGCCAGCAAGGCCGCCTCAAATCAGGCGCTAAGCCAGGCAAAAATAGAGGCTAAAAAACAGCAAAAAGAGGTAAAGATAATCCAAGAGGCCGTCGATGCCGTTGCCTTGACTCATCAGGTGCTGGTGGCTCTGGATAAGAAAAAAGAGGAGGAGGCTCTAAAAAAGCTGGAAAAAGCGATAGGAAAGTTGGAAGTTGTTATGGCCGCCCCTAACGCTCCGGCGCTAATTCCAATCGATACCTCGGTAGAAGTGGTAGAGTTTCCTGGCAGCGTAAAGGATATAGAGATAGCTCTAATTACAGTAAAAGCTCTGCTTAAAGAGAACAAGATCCAAGAGGCAAGAAAACTGTTAGATACGCTAAGAAGCGAAATAGTTATCAAAACGGTGAATCTGCCTTTGGCTTCATATCCTGCGGCGTTGAAACTGGCGGCCAAATTTCTGCACGAAAACAGAATAGATGAGGCGAAAAACATTTTGAACCAAGCTCTATCTACGTTCGTGGAGGTGGACATAGTCACTCCGATTCCTCTGCTCAAAGCCCAGTTCCTCGTAGAAGAGGCCAAAAGGATAGCCAAAAAAGAGAAAAAGAAGGCTCTAGATTACCTAAAAGAGGCGAAATCTGAACTGAAAAAGGCCGAGTATCTCGGATATACCAGCGAATCTGACACTACGTACGAATCTTTGAAAGAGGCGATCGAGAAAATAGAAAAAGAGGTCAAAGGTAAAAACAGCGCGGAAAAACTCTTTGATGAACTGATTCAAAAACTCAAAGAGTTCAAAGAGAAAGCGATCAAAAGATTTAGCAAATAAAAGGAGAGATTATGGCTGTAATGGGTTTTCACCATCTTGAGGAGCTTTTTAGAAGATCCGCCGGTCTCGATATAAAAAAAGGACACGCCAAAGAGATAACGGACATCGTAGAGCAAAAGCTCTACGATATTCTCTTGATGGGACAAAAAAGCGCTAAATACAACGGCAGGGACGTAATATGGAAAAGCGATCTGCCGATCACCAAGGGAATGGAGGAGAGTATAGCCCGATTCAAAAAACTCGAGCAAGATCTTCCGGTAAAGGATATTCTCGAAAGACTGGCCACATACCCGCCTCTTATCGAACTGGAGGTTGAGCTGGAAGAGTCGCTACCCGAGATCGTGGGAGGATTGACGCTGGTTTTGGCCAACATAATAAAAGAGGCGGATCAAAACAGCAGAACCGTAAATCACGAATCGATAGAGAGAGCCCACAAAATTATGAATCTGACCATGTAAGGATCGGCAATGTTGAACTATCCCAAAAACAGCGATTTTCTAAAGGAGTTTAGCAAAAACTCCAAAATCGCCGGAGTTATCTTTTTGATACTCGGTTTGGCCGGAATACTCTTTCCGGCGCTGATGTCGGTGGCGACCGCCTATTTGGTGGCGTGGCTGTTGGTACTGAGCGCCTTTATGGCCGCTTTTCACACATACAGGACCGACAAAAAGGATTGGCTAGGCTGGCTGAAGGCTTTTGTCTTCGGTATTACCGGAATCTTGATAGCTATAAATCCGATTCCGGGAGTGGCGGCACTGGGAATCATACTGTCGATATTCTTTTTTATGGACGGTTTCGGTTCCATAGCGCTCGCATTTGAGATAAAACCGCAAAAGTGGTGGTGGCTTTCCCTGTTAAACGGAATCCTCTCTATCGTCTTGGCTATTATAGTTTTGGCCGGTTGGCCGTTTAGCTCCCTATGGATCGTCGGCTTTTTCGTCGGTATCAGCCTCTTTTTCGACGGCGTTGTACTGCTGAGTCTGGCCAGCTACGCCAATAAAATGGATAAAGAGTAAAAGGAGGCAAAAATGGGAGTCGCAGAAGATCTTAAAAAAAGAATCGACGAGATAGTGGATTCCAACAAAGATATGGCAAAAAAATTGGTCAATCTTTTCGAGGAACAAATAGAAGAGCTAACCCGCAGACTGGGACCTAAAAAAAATGAGGATATTTTAGCCTCTTTGTTTGCCGGATGCGCGAAGGAGAGAGGAAAAATGCCGATGCTGGGAGAGGTTTTTCCGAAAATAGAGACGCAAACCACTCACGGGCCAATCTCGATTCCTGAGGATTTAAAGGGGAAATGGAGCGTTCTTTTTAGCCATCCGGCCGACTTTACGCCGGTATGCACCACCGAATTTGTAGCATTTCAAAAGAGAAAAGAGGAGTTTGACAGATTAAATACCCGCCTAATAGGACTGTCGATCGATCAGGTATTTTCCCATATCAAATGGATAGAGTGGATAAAGGAGAAACTCGATATCGAGATAGAGTTTCCTATCGTAGCCGCCACCGACACCATAGCGGCCGAACTCGGGATGGTGCATCCAAAAAAGGGCACGAATACTGTAAGAGCCGTATTCATTCTGGATCCCGAAGCGGTAGTACGGACCATACTCTACTATCCGCAAGAAATCGGTCGTAATATCGACGAGATACTAAGAGCTTTAAAAGCTTTGCAAAAGAGCGACGAGGAGGGGGTAGCCACGCCTGCCAACTGGCCCAAAAACGAACTGATAGGCGATAGGGTAATCGTACCGCCTGCCGCCGATATCAAAACCGCCGACGAAAGAGTTAAAAAATATGAGTGTTTCGATTGGTGGTTTTGCCATAAAGAGGGGTGATTTCCCCTCTTTTAGTTCAGAGCGGAGAGCCGCTTTGAGCTAAAAGATAAAAAAGGAGGATCAATGCTGATAAAAAAAGAGGAAGCTAAGATATTGACTCATCTTTTAAACCGAAAAGATGAGACCGTAGATGTAAAAACTCTAAACGATAAAGGAGTCGAAATATTAAATCTGGGAGGACTCGTTCATTTTCCAACCCCTTCGAAAATAGCACTCACATACGGTGGAGAGATGGTAGCCAAAATAGTCGATACCCTCTCTAATCGAATCGATCTGGAAAAGAAAAAAGAGGGTTTCAAACTAATAGGCAGCGAAACCGTAGCGATGATAGACTCCGCCGTCAAAGGAGGTTTTAAAGCCTCAAATTCCAGCGAAAATCATCTAAAAGAGCGGGGTCTGATAAACGAAAAAGGCGAGCTTACCCAAGAGGCCCTAGAGCTCTATGAAGCCTATAAAATATTGCGCCCCGAACTGGTTATAGACGCCAAATTCGCGGATTTTCTGAGACACTCTCCTACCGGTCCCACAAACTCTCACTATCTTCCGGACGAGGAGAATCTAAAAGATATGGCCGAAGCCATGAGACTGATAGCCTATAGCGTTCCCGACGGAGAGTATTACGCTTTTACGAGACTCGGCAAATGCGTAAAGGAGACCCTATCGCTCGGAATTTTCGCTCAAGAGGGCACCGTTATGGATATAGCCATCTTAAAAGAGATCGCGAATCTGGCAGATAGCGACGAGATAGAGACGGAGACGGCGGCAAAGCTGGAAGAGCTGGGATACGTAACCGCTCAAAACGAACTCTCCGCCGCCGGGGAAAAGGCTTTGGAGGTCTACAGAGTCTACAAGGATATGGAAGAAGCTCCTCTAAAGAGCTTTGCGATCGAAATAGAGGAGATAGAGACGCTAAAAGCGATCAAAAACATTCTCGAAGAGAAATTTCAAAACAACCCGGAGGAGTCTCCAACTTTCGAGGAGATCAAAAAAGAGCTCGTAGATAGAAAAGTGGCCCAATATAAAAAAGTTTTGCAAAAATATGGCAAACGTCTTGAGACCATGCCTAAAAAGAAAAGAGAGATCGCTCAAAAGTTTGCCGATACCAAAGATTACCAAAAGTGGTTCGAAGATAGTTTCGACCTCAGAGAGTATCTATACTCTCTCGAAGCTTTCGGCTTAATTACGGAAAGCGTGGATAAAAAAGGCAGACCCGTATATCTTTTGACAAATAGAGGTCAAAGGGTTTTGCAAGATCAAAAGGACGAAAGAGCTATACACTCATGGAGCGTCAAAACCTTGACGATATCGGACAAATATATCAGCTCTCCAAAAAGAGAATGGGTGGAAGAGGCTCGAAAAGAGCGACTGCTCGGCACTTTCGAAGCGACCGTTTCCGGAGCCTTCTACGAAGAGCTGGCCAAAGCCGAAAAACTGCCCTTTATAACAAAATACGAGATGGAGATTTTCAAAAAAATTCCGCATAGCGGAGCGCAGATAGAAGAGTTGCTCCAAGAGGAGGACTCCGCAAAAACTCTCGAGGCTCTGGACAAACTGGAAGCGAAAGGCTTCGTAGAGATTCTGCCTGATGGACATATCGTAGAGACGGAATACGGTAAAATGATGGACGACGCAATGAGCGGGGTTCCGAGCGGATTCGGGGCTCCGGTAAATCCTATAATCTACAGGGTGGTAAAGGCGATCGCCCAAACAGGCACTCTCTACGTAAAAGAGAAAAAAGTCAGAATTTTGCCCAAAAACATCGCCCAAGCCATCAAAAAAAGCGGCCTTAGCAAAGATGCTTTCGAAAAAGCGTATACGGCCGCCAAAGAGGCGGGATATCTCGGTAAGAACAGCGTCAACGAAGCTGGACTTAAAATGTTAAAGGCGGTAGAGTCTCTAAATTCGTAAACTACAAAATTCCCAGCTGCAGTTTTGCTTCGTCGCTCATCTTCGATCTGTCCCACGGCGGATCGAAGACGAGCTCAACTTTCAGATCCTCGAGCTCCTCTATAGAGTTTTTAATATTTTCCACCAGTTTAACTATCGATTCGGCGGCCGGACAAAAAGCGCTGGTGAGAGTCATTACGATTTTGCACTCGTACCCCTTTTTTGCCTTATTGCAGGATATATCGTATATTAGACCCAAATCGTAAATATTTACCGGAATCTCCGGATCGTAGATCTTTTTGAGCTCCCGTACTATCTTCTCTTTGATATCTCTCATCGCCCCTCCTCGCGACACTTTTTCGCAAAGGAGTAGATTCTGTTTAAAAAAGCCTCCATTCCCTGCAGTCTCGTAGGACTCAAAATTTTGTCGAATCCCAAGGAGTAAAGCTTATTGGGATCGAAACTGAGAATCTCTTCGGGGGTTCTATCGTTGAAAATTTTTAGCAACAGGGGTATCATTCCTTTGGCCATCGAAGAGCTTCCTTCAACCCTAAATCTAACCCTGCCGTCTTTGCACTCCTCTACCATCCAAGCCTCCGAAGCGCACCCTTTTATTCTGGTTTTCTCGTTTTTCTCCTCCTCTTTTAGTCGCATATCATTTCTGCGTCCTTGATCTAAAATATACTCTATAATCGCATCGGGATCCTGCAACAGTTCAAAATCTGATCGTATCTCTTCCAACGCCTCGTCCATGCTCTTTCTCATCGCGATCTCCTTTGTTATTCCGTGGCGAAAAGCCTCTCAAAAGCGACACCGATCTCCTCGATACACTCTTTAGGGGCTTCCTGTATCAGTTCGTTTACGAAGCCGGTTATGATCAACTTCTTGGCCTTTAGCTCCTCTATTCCCCTGCTACGGATATAAAAAAGTTCTTGCGGATCTATCTGTCCCGTAGTCGAGCCGTGAGAGGCCTCCAGTTCGTCTATGTAGATCTCCAGTTGAGGCTTTGCGACCATATAGGCCCCGTCGTTTAGCAAAACGGTCCTGTTCTCCTGATGCACCGAAGCCCCCTCGGCATCTTTTTCGACTCTAACCAGAGCGTCGAATACGGCCTGAGCCTTATCTTTGAGTACGTGTCTGGACTTTTGGCGTGTAGCGGCATCGCTCTTTTTGTGAACAATTTTAGTTATATTGGCTACCGAAGCCCTCTCCATAGCGAAAACCAGATGAGAAGCCTCACAACGACTACTCTTTTCCAGTTCGATCAAAGCTATATTAGCCACAGTCCCGCTACCCAAAGCGTAGCTCCTATATCCCGTAAAACTCTCTTTGTCGGCTCTGATATAGTGAGAGCCGACAAAAACGGCTCCTTCGCTTTTTGGTTCGCTTATAGTTACAAACTCCAACGAACCCTCTTGTATATCCACATCCCATCCAAACAGTATCAGCGAACCCGATCCTTTCTCTCCTTCGAATCTCTCCTTTATCAAAACTTTCGCGCCGCTTTTTATCCTCAAAGAGATCCTATACGCTCCCAGCGCCCCTTTGAGGGTATTTACATGCGAAACCTCCAACGTAACGTCCCTATCTATCTCCAAAGATACTCTTTCGCAAGATAGAAGATGAGAGAGCGGATAAACGGGATCGAAATGCTCTTGCGCTGAGAATCCGGATCGGGATATGAACTCCTTAGGAGCTTCTTTTAAATATCCGTTTTCAAATACGAGCCTATTGGAATTTTCGGCCGATCGGGAACTTTTTTTGTCTATTAGATAGTAATTTTTGGACAAAAGATACTCCATATCGAAATATCTGTAGTGCTCTACCTCCTTCGACGGCATTTTGAGGCTCTTTAGCATATCGACGAATTTTTCCTCTTTCGCGCCGCAAAAATCTCCCAGAGTCCCAGGATCGCTTTTTAGCAGCTCTATCTCTCTCATAATCGCTCTCCGATCTCCGAATAGCCGCGCTCTTCTATATCCTTTACTATGGAGTAGTCGCCGGTTTTGGTAACACGTCCATCTTTTAGAATATGAACGTAATCCGGTTTTACGTATTCCAAAATCCTGGAATAGTGCGTAATTATCAAAAAGCTCCTGTCGGCGTTTCTTAATCTGTTTATTCCTTGGCTGACCGCTTTTAGGGCGTCTATATCCAAACCGGAATCTATTTCGTCCAAGATTATGAAATCGGGTTTTAGTATCAGCATCTGCAAAATCTCGTTCCGCTTCTTTTCCCCGCCGCTAAATCCAACGTTCAGGCTTCTGTTTAGCATTTTCGGATCCATCCCCAAGATCTCGCAATACTCCCTGGCCATTCTGAGAAAATCGGCAGGATTTAACGGCTCTTTACCCTCAAACTCCATTTTGGCGTTTAGCGCCTCCCTCAAAAAATAGGCGTTTGTAACCCCTGGAACCTCAACGGGGTTTTGAAAACTCATAAAAATCCCTTTTAAAGCTCTTAGCTCCGGTTCCATCTTTGTAATGGACTCTCCCTTGTAGAGAATATCGCCTCCGGTAATCTCGACCTCGTAATGGCCCGTTATAGCCTTGGAGAGTGTGGACTTTCCGGCACCGTTTGGTCCCATTATCGCGTGAACTTTTCCCTTTTTTATCTCCAGATCCAACCCCTTTAGTATCTCCTTGCCGCCTATGGCGGCTTTTAAACTCTCTATCTTTATCATCCTACGCTTCCTTCGAGTGTTAAATTTAGCAGATCTTTCGCTTCGGCGGCAAACTCCATAGGCAAATTAGAAAGAACCTCCTTGCAAAAACCGTGAACGATCATACTGACGGCATCCTCCTCCTTTAGCCCTCGTTGCCTCAGATAAAATAGCTGTTCGTCGCTTATTTTGGAGGTGGTGGCTTCGTGTTCTATCGTAGCCGAGGCGTTTTTGCTCTCTAAATAGGGAAAGGTGTGCGCTCCGCATTTATCGCCTATCAACAGAGAATCGCATTCGCTGTAGTTTCTCGCCCCGGAGGCGCTAGCGTGGATTTTGACCTGCCCTCTGTAGCTGTTTTGTCCTCTCATCGCCGAAATTCCCTTGGATATTATCGTCGAGGAGCTGTTTTTCCCTATATGGATCATTTTCGTACCGGTGTCGGCCTGCTGGGCTCTTGTAGTAATGGCCACGGAATAGAACTCTCCCACCGACTCATCCCCTTTTAGTATACAGCTGGGATACTTCCACGTAATTGCCGAGCCGGTCTCCACCTGAGTCCACGAAATTTTGGATCTCTCTCCGGCGCAAAGGCCTCTTTTCGTTACGAAGTTGTATATTCCGCCCACCCCTTTTTCGTCTCCGGGATACCAATTTTGGATAGTGGAATATTTGATATGGGCATCTTTGAGCGCGATCAGCTCCACTACAGCGGCGTGGAGCTGATTCTCGTCTCTCATAGGGGCCGAACAACCCTCGTTGTAGCTCACGTAACTACCTTCGTCGGCGATGATCAGAGTTCTTTCGAACTGTCCCGTATTTTGAGCGTTTATCCTAAAATAGGTGGATAGTTCCAAAGGGCATTTGACCCCTTTTGGAACGTAGACGAACGTACCGTCGGTAAAGACGGCCGAATTTAGAGCCGCAAAAAAGTTGTCGCTCATAGGCACTACGCTGAACATATATTTTTGTACCAAATCGGGATAGTCTCTAATCGCTTCGGAAATGGAGCAAAATATTATTCCGACCTCTTTTAATTTCTCCTTGAAGGTGGTGGCGACGCTGACCGAATCGAATACGGCGTCCACCGCAACTCCTGCCAACTGTTTTTGCTCCTCCAGAGGTATTCCCAGCTTTTCGTAAGCCCTTAAAATTTCAGGATCCACCTCCTCGAGAGTTTTCGGCCTCTTTTTCGGCGCCGCATAATAGCTGATCGACTGATAGTCGATAGGGTCGTACTTGATGTGGGCCCAATGCGGCTCTTTCATCTTTTTCCAGATTTTGTAGGCTTGTAATCTTTTTTTCAACATCCATTCCGGCTCGTTCTTCTTTTTAGAAAGATAGACGATTATCTCCTCATTCAGACCCGCTGGCGCCTTCTCTTCCTCTATATCTACGCTAAATCCGAGATCGTAATCTTGAGTAACGGCTTTTTCGATTTTTTTTCTCTCGTCGCTCACGTGGACTCCTTTTGCCCTTGTTAAAACTAATATATCCCGATTAGGATAAAATTTATCTTAATTGTTATGGTAATATAACCTATACAAAATAATTGGACGAAGAGTATGAAAAAAGTTCTGGTTCTATGCACCGGCAACAGTTGCAGATCCATAATGGCGGAAGCGTTGATCAACGCATACCTATCGGGAGTAGAAGCCAAAAGCGCCGGCAGCTCTCCGAAAGAGAGAGTAAATCCTAAAACCGTGGAGATTCTAAAACAAGAGGGCATCTGGAAAGATGAGTACAGACCAAAAGCGATAGAAGAGATCAACGAGGATTTCGATCTGGTAATAACCGTATGCGACCGGGCAAAAGAGAGTTGCGTAGTTTACAAAAATGCTCTGCACATACCTTTTGAAGACCCTGACGGCAAAGACACAGAGCGGTTCAAAAAGGTATTCAACAAGATCAAAGAGACCCTTTTACCGTTGGTAAAAAAAGAGCTGCTTAAAAGATCCGTCAAAACCTACGAAAAAGGAGTTTTCGTATCCTTTAACCAAATGATTGAAAAAGAGAAACTGGAACATATGGTATCAAACTGCAAAAATGGAGCGTGCGACTGCATGGAGGAAAAGACGAAAAAGAAGATAGAATCGATAAAAATAGAGAATAAAAACGGCTCTTTGGAACTGAAAATAGAAGGCGACATAGAAAAAGAAGAGATTCAAAACGCTCTGGAAAAATCGAAAATACTGAACGAAAGATGAAAAGATCTCTAATTTTAGCGCTATTTTTAATCAATATCGCGGTTTCGGCCTCCTGGGACAATATGGCTCAGATCATCTTGAACAAACCGAGCGTGTTTTACGATATAGAAAACATTCCCGATCTGAGTTCTTTGGAAAAGAGATTTAAATGCAAAATAGTCCTTTACGACAAAGAGGGCCATATAGCGATTCAATCCATTTTCGACTCGAAGAGATTCTTCAGATCCATAACCACCTCTTTGGATATTAGGAGCAGCTTCTCAAACGGTTCCGCGGCCGGGGATTTTTGGGAGTGGAATAAAAGAAAAAAAGAGCTTTCGAAAAAAGATAAAAAACTTTTCGAATCTATGCTCAAATTAACCGAGGAACTAAAATCGGACTTTGGCTCTTTTGCCTTTTATCTGGACGCCCCGGGACTGCTCAGAATCGAAGGTTCCTATCCCGATATAAAGTCTCTGAAAGAGGCCAAAAAAGAGATATCCAAAATGAACGAAACGGTAAAAAAATATTTTGCCAAAGCGTCTATCCCCCAAAGTTTAGAAGAGAGCCTAAAGGATCAGCCGTTTATAATAGAAGAGAGCGTAAAACCGGTGAATATAGACTATAAAAACCATTGCGTACTTCTTCTTGAAACCCTAAAGAGGTTCAAAACGCTCTACGGGCTCCAAAAGGGGGATATAGAGTCTGCATGCGGCATATACGAACCCTCCTATACCGTTTTCTATCTGCCCGGCAACTGTTCCATATTTATGGATTTTATCGTCGAAAACGGCAAAGGTGGATGGAAGAGGATAAAAAACGGTTTTGAACTCCACTTCGAAAAGGGTTGTCCCGAAATAGAGGTATACCGATAAAGGAGCCGATTATGAAAAGGAAGATAGAGAAACTGCAAGAAGCGATAAAAAAGAGCGATCTGGACGAAAAAGAAAAGAGCGAGGCGCTAGAGCATATCAGACAGTGGTATATACAGGACAAAGCCGAGGGCATAATCGGCGAAGAGCTGAAAAAAAGACTGCTCGCCATTAGCGCTAAAATCGAACCTATCCTGGCCGAACTCGGTTTTTTGTAATATCCTTATTGAAAAAATATAAATTCTCTTTACAGCTGGTCCAAAAACTATTTTCGCTAACATCCAAAGAAAAAAGGATCAAAATATGAAAAAGTTCGTTTTAGTTGTAGCCGGGTTGGCTCTTTTGGCGATAGGCCTCTTTATTTTTCTACAATCCAAGGACAATTACGATCCCACAAAATATTACGTAAAGATCGACTCTTTGGACAAAGGGGAGAAAATAGAGCTGAAACTGCCGGATCAATTCGGAAACAGCGTAGAACTCTCCGACAAAACCGACAAACTGCTGGTGGTATTCGACAAAGAGGGGGCGCATAAGGTAATAGATTTTCTAAAAAACAAACCCAAAGGGTATTTAAACGACCATTCTGTTTTGTTTGTGGCGGATATTAGCAAAATGCCGGTTGTTATTAGAAACACATTCGCTCTGCCCGATCTGAGAAAGAGCGAGTTTCCGATAGTTCTTATATATGAAAAAGAGCTCTCCAAAAAACTCGACGGCGGAGTAAAGGAGGGGGAATTCGAGATTATCGTTCTTGACAACTCAAAAATAGAAGATATAATCGTAACGGACGACACGGCGAAGATGCAAGAAATTCTCGAAAAGTGAAAAACCTCTATATCCTAACGGGCGCCGGCATCAGCGCTCCTAGCGGACTGGACACCTATATCGACGAAGGAATATGGAACAGGATCGATCCCATCTCCATCTGCTCCTTGGAGGCGTGGGAGAAAGATCCTCAAAAAGTGTTGGAGTTTTTCGACGAAAGAAGAGCGGAACTAAAAAGAGCAAAACCGAATCCGGTTCATAAAATGTTCGCCCGCCTCGAAACGAGATACTCCCACAGAATATTCCATCTGACGCAAAACATAGACGATCTTTTAGAAAGAGCCGGGTGCAAAAACATCATACATCTGCACGGAAAACTAAACGAGATCAGATGCGACAACTGCAAGGCCGTATTTGATATAGGATACGAAAAGATTCCCAAAACCCCATGTCCCGAATGCGGCAAGAAAGCGCTCAGACACAACGTGGTAATGTTCAACGAAGTGGCTCCGCAGTATAGACATCTATACACTGTCGCGAAAAAATGCGATATTTTTCTTTGCGTCGGAACCAGCGGCAGAGTGATAGACATAGCAGATCTAGCAAAAGAGTTCGAGCTCTCAATTCTGGTCGATCCCGTGCGCAGAAAATATATAACCGTCTTTGGAGAACACGACAGATATATAGACAGCTTTTTTGACGTATTCATACAAAAAGAAGCCCAGGCCGCTCTGGAAGATATTGAAAATCTGATAGAGAGAGCGATGAATTAGATTGACAAAGGGTATTTAGGATATAATCACTCCAAACTTAGCCAAGGAGTTCCGATGGAGTTTTCCGATACTCCCTTTAAAGAGCCAAAACTCTCTAAAAGAGACTATTTCTTTTCCCAACCGCATCAGCCTTTTTTCGTTCTAGGAATAATAAACGCCGTTATATCGATGCTGCTTTTTATTCCACTATACAAGGGCATAGGATCCGTCGATCCTCTCTTTTTTCACGCGTATTCTATGATATTCGCCGTATTTACCAATTTTTTCTACGGTTTTTTATATACCACCTTTCCGAGATTTTCCGGAACCTATCCGATAGATCCTAGAAAATATCTGATCGTGTTTACTTTCAACGTCGCCGCTACTTTGGCGCTGTACGGATCCATTCTGATCGAACCGGCTATTTATCTCTCCATACTCTTTAACGCGGCCTCATTCGGTATGACACTAAAGATTTTCTACGAAATATACAAAGAGTGCACCCTTCCCAAAAAGGACCAATATTGGCTAATAGTAGCCCTCGGAGCCGGCGCGATAGCCAACGTTATTTTCCTATTGGCGGCTATTCCGTGTAAATGCAACAATCAGATCTTTCTCGATACGGCCGTGAATTTCGGCGTATACCTCTATCTGATCTTTCTCGGTTTTGTTGTAGCCTTTAGGATGGTGCCTTTTTTTTCGCATATTATGAACTACAAAAAAAACGAATATCTCCATCTGCAGATATTCGTCCTTTTTTTGCTGCACTCTTTTTTGGGGGGAACATTCGCCAAACTTCAGTTTGTTCCCGATCTGATCGCGGCCGCCCTGATCGGATGGGAGATAAAAAAGATATCTTTCAAACCGACTAAAGAGCCTCTTTTGTGGATTTTGCACCTGGCGATGTACTGGCTCTTCGCGGCGCTGTTTATAGGGGCTTTTATAAACTTTTTCGAAAACTGGTTCGGCTTTTACAGTTTTCAGCTGCCGCTGCACCTACTGGTTCTGGGTTTTTTAACCACCATTTTGATAGGATTTGGAACGAGAGTTACGCTGGGACACTCTCAAAACCCGTTAATTACCGATAAAGTAACGGTATATATATTCTTTTTTACCCAGATCGTACTACTTTTTAGAATACTCTTTTCGGTCTCGGCACACTTTGGAAAAATCACTCCATTTTTCGACATTAGCGCCACCTTATGGATCGTTCTATTTATCTGGTGGAGTTTCAAATATTTCAAAATTTTGGCTTTCGGAGAGAAGATAGGATGAATATCTACCATATCGCCGCCGCATTCGTAATTATTTTGGCTCTGAAATATCTATCGGCCATTTTGGTCTATATGATTTTGGCCATATTTTTTACCATTTTGCTAGCGCCGATATTCAGATTTTTCGATAGATACGGAATGCCGGCCATCGCCGCCTATTTTATAACTCTGGCCGGATTCGTTCTGATCTTTAGCGGAGTATTTTTAATAGTGGAGAGCTCCGCCAGAGAGTTTGGAACAAATCTTCCCTTTTACGAGGAGAGATTTTCAAATCTTCTCGAAGAGACTCAAAAGCTCCTACATCAATATCAGCTACAGCTGGATCTATCCATGCTAAAAAGCCTGGATCTAATGGGAATAGTAAAAAAATTTCTAGCCAACGCCGGCAATATCTTAAAAAGTTTTCTCATAGTCGTAATAGGGGTCAGTTTCTTGCTATTCGAATCTAAAGATTTCGGCAAAAAGATAACGGCCGTAACCGAAAATCCGGCATATTTCGAAGCCTTTTTCGCAAGTGTACAGAAATATTTCATAATAAAGACCCTTACTAGTTTTCTAACTGGAGTGCTGGTCGGTTCGATGCTCTCTTTTTTCGGAGTGCCTTATGCCTTCTTATTCGGATTTTTGGCCTTTTTGTTCAACTACATTCCGGTGGTTGGTTCGATAGTGGCGGCTATTCCCGGAATAGTTCTCGCGTTGATAACATACGGAATCGACACAGCGCTTTACGTAACGATCCTATATCTGATTATCAATATCTCTATCTCCAACGTTATAGAACCGAAAATCATGGGCGAAGGATTGAATCTGTCTCCGGCGGTAGTATTTTTCTCTTTGATATTTTGGGGATGGATGTTCGGAATAGTAGGAACGTTTTTCGCCGTTCCGCTGACCATGACGCTTAAACTGGCTTTTGAGAGCTCCCCTAAAACGAGATGGATGGCGCAGATGCTGTCAAACTACAGCGATCCTAAAGATCGAAACAGGACTTGAGAATTACTCTGTCGCAATGTTTTTTTATCTCCGAATTTATGGAGCTTCCCTCCTTAATGGCCGCAACCGCCGTCTGAAGCCCGTTGATTCTGGAAGTTTTTAGAGCCGGAATAATATCGGTATCTTTTGAAAAAACCAAAATCTTATCGCTCAGTTTTTCATAGGAAATGTGCGCTATATCGAGTCCCAACAGCATATCGACTCTCTTTTGAACCAAAATGGGACTTCCGTTGGCGTCGACCCCTCTGACTTTTAATATTCCTATTCTGTTAGCCACATACTCCATCTGGGCAAAGCTGTCGATAAAGGAACGGGAAACGGCGGAGATGTTTTGCCACTTTTCCCTGTTGGTTCTTCCCCGATTGTCAGCGCCGTTTAGGAACTCTTCAAAGGAGTTTCTATCTCTTTGAGATAGTTGAGCCTTTATCTGCTCGATATCGAGAGGATAAGCCGTGTAGAAAAAGATTCTATAAATCTCCTCTTTGTCCTCTAAAAATCTCAAAATCAGACTGTATACGCTCGAGGGATCGTTATAATTAAACGACCATCCGGGCGAGGTTCGCTGAATTTTGGCTATATCGAGGCGGAAATTCTCCCAATCTATAAATATCGCCACTTTCTTCACATTTCGCTCTTTAGGGACCGATCGCGCCGAATTAACTCTGATTGCGCGGTCGGTCGAGATTAATTTCGGTTAAAGTCAAATCTTAACACAATCTTCTCCTTTATACAACAAGAGCGTTATCGCATAAAGAGGAGAGCTCCTCCCAGTAGAAATTCATTATTTTTAGATAGTTTTTGAATCTGCCGCAATGGATCTCTCCGTTTAACACCGCCTCTTTTACGGCGCAACCGGGTTCGTTGGTATGGGTACAGTCTACGAATCTGCACCTGTAGTTTCTAAACTCCCTAAAATAGAGTCTTACCTCTCTTTTGTCCATAAAATAGGTGGCCTCTACGCGGCTAAAACCCGGAGTGTCCGCTATAAAACCATCCCTGAATCGATACAGAGTTACGGCGGTGGTAGTGTGTCTGCCTCTTTTTAGTTTTTCGCTCACCTCGTTGGTCTTTATATCCAGACCCAGCAGGGAGGACAAAATTGAGCTTTTGCCGACGCCGCTGGGACCGCTGAGAATGGTGATATCGCTGTTTATAAAAGGCTCTATCTCTTCTACCCCTTTTTTTGCGCTGGTTTTCAAAATTTTGTATCCCAAATCCCTGTATATTTTTTCCGTAGCCGAAATTTTTCCCATATCTTCCAAAAGATCGATCTTGTTTATAACTATAACCGGATCTATTCCCAAAAACTCGTAAACGGCTAAAAAATTGTCCAGTAAAAAGGTGTCAAAATCCGGATTTTTGGCCGCCATAACGATCAAAACCGTATCAACGTTGGCAACAGGCGGCCTTTTTAGAAGATTTTTTCGCTTTGATATTTTTTCGATCACGAAACTGTCGTCTACTATTTCGCCCTCTACGAAATCGCCGGCGTAGAGTCCCTCCTTTTTGAGTCTTTTTCTCAAAACTCCGGGATAGATTTTGTCGTCCTTAGTGGTTATTCTACTTCCGGCCGCGCTCCTGTAGGTTACTATACCCTTAACACTCATTTTTTAGCACCGCGCCGTTAGCAGCGTTGGTAACTAACGCTCTATACTGTCCCAGCCATCTGCTCTTTATTGCTTTCATTTTCGGTTTGAAATTCTCTCTTCTTAGGTTTAACTCCTCTTCATCCACTTTCAGCTCCAAAGTATAAGTATCCACGTTGATATAGATCTCGTCTCCGTCTTCCACGAGAGCTATCACTCCTCCTTCGGCCGCTTCGGGACTGATATGCCCGATACTGGCTCCTCTCGTAGCGCCGCTAAATCTGCCGTCGGTTATCAGAGCCACTTTATCTCCCAGATTCATTCCGGCTATAAGACTGGTGGGAGAGAGCATCTCCTGCATTCCCGGCCCGCCTTTTGGCCCTTCGTATCGGATAACCACCACGTGACCAGGCTTGACCTTGCCCGCCAATATTCCGTCGATAGCCTCCTGCTGACTGTCAAAACAGATCGCTTTACCCGTAAATTCGCGCATACTCGGATCGATACCGGCCGTTTTTACCACAGCGCCCTCCCGAGCTAGATTACCAAAAAGAATGGCCAAACCGCCAACTTCGCTGTAGGGATCGTCAACCGGATGTATAATCGAAGTGTCTACGATCTCGGCATCTTCTATACGCTCGCCGATAGTACCGCCCTCGATGACAGGGTTATCCAGATAAAGAACCGTATCGCTCCGTTTGCTCGCCTCTTTCATCACGGCGCTGACTCCGCCCGCTCGGTGTATATCCTCCATATGTACCGTCTGAAGACTAGGGCTGATTTTGGCGATATGGGCTACATGTTTGCTGATCTCGTTGAGACGAGCCAGATCAAACTCGACCCCGGCCTCTTTGGCGATCGCCATCATATGAAGCACCGTATTGGTGCTGCCGCCCATAGCCATATCGACCACGAAAGCGTTGTGAACGGCCTTTTCGTTTAGGATGTTGCGGATTCTATACTTTTTGGTGAGTTCTAGGTCCTTAGCGATTTCGCATATACGGCGTGCGGCCTTTCTAAGAAGCTCTTCGCGCTCTGGTGTCAGCGCCAAAATCGTACCGTTACCGTTGAGCGCAATCCCCATCGCCTCCATCAAGGTATTCATCGAATTCGCAGTGAACATACCGGAAC
>JAMONM010000037.1 GCA_027065825.1 Campylobacterales bacterium
GGACGTTGTCAGAGAGGGGGCGACCCTGCGCGACGGTCACGTAATCACCGTAGACGGGCTGTCGGATGTAAAACTAAAGGACGGTTATCTCTTCGTAGGGAGGGGAGAGGGCGCGATCGCGGCATCTAAAGAGTGCGGGAGTTTTCTGATTTTGGATACGAAAACCAAACGGGAGCTCTATTTTAAAAAATTTGATCGTAAAAGAGTGGCCGTGGCTAAAATCAGAGGCGATATAGCCGCCTTGATTTTCGACAACAACGAAATTGCTGTTTTGGATTTCAAAAGGGACGAGATCCTCTTTTCCCAAAAAGGGTCGGACATTTACGCCGTAGATACCAAAATGGCGCCTCCATATTTTTTGGGCGAGCTTATTCTGTTTCCGACTCTTGACGGAAAGATCCTCATCGTCGACTACAGAGCGAAAAGGGCTATTAGGAGTATAATCGTAGGTACCGAAAAGTATTTCAACAACATCATTTTCATGGACGTTATAGACGACCGCCTGGTGGCCGCCACGAAAAAGAGAGTGGTGTCGGTCAATCCCAAAGAGATCAATACTCTCGATGTGGAGTTGAACGACGTTCTATACGTCAAGGGGGCGGTATATATTCTTGCTACCGACGGAACGATAATAATGACCGATCCGGACCTAAACAGGTTAAAAAGCAAAAAGTTCCCTTTTGCGCACTTTACCGGAATGATATACGGGGAGTATCTTTACGTTATAGAGAAGGAAGGGTACGTTATAGCCACGGACCACTCCCTCAGGATAGCGAACGTTTTCGAACTTGAAGAACCGGTAAAAAAGTATATTTTCGCCGCCAAAGATCGGCTCTATTATGAGGATAGATATCTAAAGCTCGATACAGACTCAAATGAGTGATCTGTTTTGCGATATAGGAAACAGTACGGCTACCTTTTTTGACAAAGAGAGGGTTTTTAGGATAAAACCTGATCGTATAAGGGAGTACGCCAAAAAGAGAGTCTATTTCATCAACGTAAATCCTCTGTTGGAATCGGAATTAAAAGAGTTCGATCGGTGGATCGATCTGGAGCCTTTCGTAAATTTGCCGGGAGCCTACGAGGGGCTGGGTATAGATAGAAAGGTTCTCTCTCTGGCGGTGGAAGAGGGTGTTGTGGTTGATGCCGGCAGCGCCGTTACCGTGGATCTGATGATTCGGGGGAGTTACGGCGGAGGCTTTATATATCCTGGGCGGAGGAGTTTTTTCGACGCTTTCCGCAGAATTTCCGACAGGCTCGGAAAAGCGCCACTTTTGGATTTTGATTCGGAGTTCTTGCCAAAAAGCACCCAGGAAGCGCTGGGCTACGGTTTTGTGATGCCTCTGGTAAGAGCCGTCGAAAGTATAGCCAAGGGACGCCCTATATATCTGACCGGCGGAGACGCTCGAATTTTCGAGCGACACTTTAAAAACGCGATTTGCGACGAAAAACTGATATTCAAAGGGATGGAAAAAGTTGTGAAGGAAATCGGATGTTAACAATTGCGTTGCCAAAAGGCAGAATAGCTTCTGAAACTATCGAGATATTCAAAGAGGTATTTAAAAAAGATTTCGATTTTGCGGATAGAAAGCTGATTTTGCAAAGCGAGGATTTTAGATTTCTGCTAGTAAGAAATCAGGACGTGCCCACCTATGTTTATCATCAGGCCGCCGATATCGGCGTAGTCGGTTTGGACGTTCTGGAAGAGCAGGGACTGGATCTGGTAAGGGTTCTTGATCTAAAAATAGGTCGTTGCAGAGTCTGTATAGGTATTAAAGAGAGCGAAGAGCTGGATCTGAACAAGCCCTCATTGAAAGTCGCGACCAAAAGCGTAAATATCGCCAGAAACTTTTTCGCGCAAAGAGCCATTCCCGTAGAGATAATAAAACTTTACGGTTCCATAGAGCTAGCTCCTCTGGTCGGCCTGGCCGATATGATTGTAGATATAGTGGAAACCGGCGAGACGATGAAACAAAACGGACTCAAACCGGCCTTGACCATTTTGGAGTCTAGCGCATATCTGGTGGCCAATAAAAACAGTTTTTATTCTAAAAAGGATGAGATTCTCTCCTTGTACGAGAGTCTATCCACGGCGGTGGAGAGCAGAAATTGAGTCTGGATCTTTACGGAGAGATTGAACCCTACTTGGGATTTGAAGAGCAAAAAGAGCGGTTATACTCGATTTTTCTCTCCAAAATATTGAAAAGCGGCGCAAAAAGCGTTCTCGATATTGGTTGCGGCAGCGGGGAAATGGTGATCAAACTCAAAAACAGTTCTATCGAGGCCGTTGGTATCGATTTGAGTAAAGAGATGGTTCGGCGCGCAAAAGAGAGGGGCGCTAAGGCCCAGGTTTTGGATATCTGCTCGGTTGCCGATCGATATGAGGCGGCTATAGCGGTTTTTGACGTATTAAACTACATAGATCCCGCGAGTCTTAAAAATTTCCTCTGCTGTGTCGATAATGTGCTCAAACAAGGCGGAATTTTCATTTGCGATATCAATACCCTTTACGGTTTCGAAGAGGTAGCGCAGGGAAGTTTAATTATCGATAGGGAAGATCGTTTCGTTTCTCTTGATGCGGTTTTCGAGGAGGGTAGACTGGAGACGAAAATCGATCTCTTTACAAAAAGAGGCGATATGTACGAGCGAAGCGGTTCAAAAATCGTTCAATACTATCACGATATCGATAGTCTAAAATCGTGTCCCGGCCTGAGACTCAAAGAGGTAGATTTCGTTTCGCTTTTTGGGGAACTCTCCGACAAAGCTATTTTAACGTTTGAAAAGGTTTGAAAAAGATGGGACTTTTCGGTTTCGGAAAAGGCAAAAAGAAAGAGGAAAAAGAGAAAATAGATATCAAAAAGAGAGTTTTAAGTTTTAGACGTTACGATCGCTATCACGTTGAGAATCTGTATATTCCTGGTATAGGCGAGGTTATAGACATCTCAAAAAAAGGAGCCGCCATCAAAAAATCGGAGGTGGCCGAAATAAAAAGGGAAAATATCGACTTAGAGCTCGAAAACGTAGAGCTCAAAGCTCACGTAAAAAGAGAGACCCTAAAGGAGGTAGGGGTAAACTTTGACGAGGAACTGGATATTGAGGAGATAATAAAAAAGCATCTAAAAAGACCGGTAATTTACGATTTTCCGGAAAATCGCGAGGTCTACGAGTTAAAGCACGAAGAGGGAGAGACGCTCGAAAAAGTCAAGGCGGTTATAAATCTGATGCTGGAGCTGGACGATCCAAACACCTCCGTGGAGAAATTCAAAAACCATATTGAGGCATTGCCTGTACTCCGCGAAAGGATTCTAAAAAAGGCCAATTCGGTAGAATCTGCCTCAAAAAGCGAGATCAAAAGCGTAACAACGGCTATAACCCGTATCGGCTTCGAGGAGATAAAAAAGATCGTCTACGACTATATAAACGAACAGATATCCTTAACCAACGACAACTTCGAGAATTTCGAAAATTACGAGTTTTACAACATATTAAAATCCTCCTTTTTCAAAAAGATGGCCCCTCTGTTTGCCTTTAGGGATCTCAGAAGCGAAGGCAGATCTTTGCTGACCACCGATACTATAGGAATGGAGCTGTTTTTGAATACCGCTCCTGTGGGGTTTAAAAATCTCTATCGATCGCCTCTTCAGCTATACAGTGCCATAACCAGACTATACGAGGAGAGGGTGTTCGGCGTAAATTTCATAGAGGTCAACAGAGACTACTACGTTAACAGAATGGGCGTTTTTAAGTATCTGTTTGACGGATATGTTCTTGCCCATTTGAACCATAATCCTTTTTTGGAGCTCTCTAAAGATTTCAGGATAACTCTCAGCAGTAGAAAGCTCAGATTCGCTTATGTGGCCTATCTGACCTTTTTGGCTTTGGAGTTTGTTCTTTCGAAAGATAAAAGATCGGGTACCGTTTTGCTGAACAGATTGAAACGTTTCGGCCTCGACGGCTCAAAAGCGATCGGTTTCGTTCAGGAGACCATTTCCGAGGCCAACGAGATTTTGGAGAAGCTGGAAGTATCCAAAAAGATCCAGGTCCCGGCCTATCCCAATATCGCTTTGGGTTTGGAGAAGAGTTTCGGCAAAGAGCTCCATATATCGGCGCTAATCGAAAAGCTGAGATTCGTTTCCGAAAACGACGTGAAAAGGGTCGCTTTTAGGTTTGAGGATTCCTGGTTCGCCAGTTATGTTCTTTCAGTAATTTTGAACTCCTTCGAGTTCGATTTTGCGGATATGCCTTTTTGCGTGATACCCTGCGCCAATATAGAGGACGAAGATTTAAAAATGGATATGTTCGACGGGTTCGACATAGTGATTTTTAAAGATATAGAGCGATTGAAAGAGGATCTTTTTGACGATTTTTTAAAGCTCTGGAACGATTTCGAAGGAAAAATTTTCGTAACTTACTGCGCCTACTCTTTGATAGATTTCTCAAAACCTGCTCTTCATAACGTTTTGAAAGATTTCATAATAGAGATGCCCTCCTACTACGATAACGACTATATCTACAAAGGAATGCTGAAAAACGCATGCAGCGAATGTAACGCGGTTTTGAACGAGAATATATGCGACGTCTCCTCGTTTATGGGAGAGATCTATACTATGGATTCAGTGTGGAGAAAATGTGTAGACAAGTTTGCGAAGGGGTAGATCCCTTCGCTGGATTAAAATAGCGGCTTGATCTCTTCGAACGGGTTCGCGATGACCCTTTTTCTGTCCACGATATAGGGGACTATAGCCGCGTGTCTGGCTCTTTTGATGGCCTCTTCCACCATCTCCTGATGCTTTTTGCAGTTTCCGGTCAATCTTCTTGGCATGATTTTATATCTCTCGCTGAGTGAGTGTTTTATCAGCTCGACGTCTTTGTAGTCGATGAAAGTAACTTTCGCTTCGCAATATTTGCAGTATCTTTTTTTGAACTTTCTCTTTTCAGCCATCTTCTCTCCTAATTAAAATGGTATTTCTTCTTCGTCGATATCGATTTCAGGAATCGATTCAGTAGTGCCGCTCTTTTCGCGTGCCGGCGGCACGTAGCTGTTTTGCGCCGGCGCCGGCTGTCCCGGCATCTCCTCCCTGCCGCCTATCATCTGCAGATTGTCTACGGCAATGGAATGTCTGCTGCGTTTTTGCCCGTTTGAGTCGACCCACTGCTCGTAAATTAGTCTGCCTTCCACCAGGACTCTTCTGCCTTTTGATAGATACTGATTGGCTATTTCGGCCGCTCTGCCGAACAGCGTTATGTCTATAAAGCAGGTCTCTTCTTTTTGCTCTCCGGTTTGGGTTTTGAATCGTCTGTTTGTGGCTATGCCGGTTTTGGCTATCGCCGTTCCGCCCGGAGTGTATTTTAGTTCTATATCTCTGGTGAGATTGCCGAGCAGTATGACTCTGTTATACATTTTGATCTCCGATCTTTATGCTTTTGTCTCTTCCGTAGCGGTGAATTTTTTGGCTCTTTCGACCATCTTTTCCCATGCCGCGATATCTTTTTTGGTTTCGTATTTGATTGTCAAAAACCTGATTACATCTTCGGTGATCCTGTAGATTCTTTCCAGCTCTCTAACCGTATTGGCCGGAGATTTGAAGTAGATAACGAAGTAGTGACCTCTTTCGAATTTCTGGATCGGATAGGCCAGCTTTCTGACTCCGAAGTCCTCAAACGCCACCGTTTCGCCGCCGTTTTTCTCTATGACCTCTTTTATGAAGTCGAACCGTGCTTTCGTCTCTTCTTCCGTGAGTGTGGGTTTGAGAACGAAAAGCGTCTCGTAATGTTTCATTCTGCTCTCCTTTTGGCTATTTATCCGGCTTTGCCGGCAAGGATTTTATTTTGGAATATTATCTCCAAAATAGGTGCTGAGTTTATCATAATAAAGCTTGAATTTTCATTAATGTAGATATCATCAAAGAGCGTCTATCTATATGGGTTTGGCTTTTTAGCTTTAATTCGCATTTTTGCAGCAGATCGAGGATATCTCCGAATTTTTCGGTTTTTATTTTTATCGCCAACGAGAGGCGTCTTTTTTCCACGTCGATGGGAAGTCTGTATCCGAACAGCTCTTTTGAGTCGAATCTGCCCTTTAGCTTGACAAAGGCGTTTATCATAAAGAGCTGCTGCAAAAAGTTTTCGAGGCCCAAAATGACTCTCATTTCGTTGATCTCTTCGTTTTCCAGCCTGTAGATTGAGTCCGCGGCCTCTTTTTTGGTGAGAATATCCAAAAAGAGAGTTTCTAGATCCACCGTGGAGAGGGGATATACCAGCTCCTCTATGTCGCTTTTTGTAATTTTGGGACGCAAAGAGAGTTTTTCCAGCTCTTTGATGGCCGATTCGATCTCGTATCCGGTAAACTCCAAAAGATACTGCAGAGTCTGATCGTCGCATTCTATACGGGCGTTTTGCGCCTTTTGTTTTAGAATTGCAAAAGCTTCATACGGTTTTGGTTTGAAAAAGCGTACGTATGCGGTATCTTCGTTTTTGGAAAACTGCTTGAGGATCTTTTTGGCATCATCCGAGTAGAGTTCGAAAATAAGATGGCTACCCGCCGTTTTTAGACAGATTTCGATCAGTTTTGAGAGCTCTTTTGTTGGTATGGCCTTGTCGTTTTTGAGGATGAGTAGATTTCCGTCGCCGAAAAGCGAGGGCTGGGATAGATAGTTTTTCGCCCTGTCGAAATCGAACTCGTCGTAGTAGAGTATTACTCTTTGCTCTTTAGGAATATTGGTCAAATCTGCCGCTTTTTGGGAATACTCCTTGATAAAAAAAGGCTCCCGTCCGTACAACAGAAGAGCTTTGTATATCTTGCCGCTTTTTAATCTATCCTCGAACTCCTTTTTATACATCCTCTTCCATCCGTTTTATAACTTTTGCCGTTATCTTCGTGGTTGCGATGTCGCTGTCTACTATCTCCGCCACTATCTTTTCAAAAAGCTCCACCTTCGCTCCGGGCAAAAAGATTCTGGCGCCTACTATTTCGTCCTCTATTTGGGCTATAGGGGTGGATTCAGGGTCAGTCACCACGGCCGTAAATCGTTCATTTATATGGTTTTTCGCCCATCTGGCGAATTTTCTGTCCATAAAATCCCATTCCACCTTTGCGGCCTCTCGTTCAAGTTCGCTGATTTTAACGGTCAGAGGCTCAATGTTTCTAAGAATATATTCCGCCCCTTTTTTGTCATTTTTTAAAATTTTTTTAAGGAGCCTGTGCAGCGTTAGATCGGAATATCGTCTGATGGGGGAGGTAAAATGGGTGTACTCTTTGAATCCCAGTCCGAAATGCCCAATATTTTGAGCCGTATAGGCGGCCTGTTTTTGCGTTCTGATCAAGAGTCTGTCCACGTGCTCTTTTATCCCCATTTTTTGAGCCTCTTGCTGAATGGATAGAAAAAGCGAGTGGATCGATTTGAACTCTTTGGTGAATATTCCGATCGTGGCCAGTTCATTTAAAAGCTCCTCTATCTTTTCCATTCCCGGTTCTTCGTGGGTTCTGAATATTCCGTATTCGAACATTTTGGCGGCCGCTTTGTTGGCCAACAGCATACACTCTTCGATGAGTTTGTGCGAAGGAGTTTCGTACTCTACGTGCGTGGCTACCAGATTTTGGTTCTTGTCCAGTTCGAGCCTGATTTCCGGATTGGAAAACTCGAATCCTTTTTGGAGTCTCCTTTCTCTGATTATTTGCGTAATTTCGTAAAGACGGGGCAGAAACTTCAATATCTCTTTGTCCGTTTCGTCCGCCGGAGCGGCCTTTTTTTCCAAAAACAGGTCTATTTTGTCGTAGCTGTATTTTCTTTTGGAGCGGATCAGCGCTTCGTAAAACTTTTCCTTTTTTGGGTTTAGATCCTCGTCCAGCTCTATTTCGCAAACGAAAGCCAGCCTGGTTTTGTTGGGTTTTAACGAACAGATTCCTTCGCTGAGCTCTTTTGGGAGCATCGGGACCGCCTTGTGCGGAAAATAGATGGAAAAGCCGCGCTCTTTCGCCTCTTTGTCGATCGCCGAATGCATATAAACGTATTCGCTCACGTCGGCTATCGCTACATACAGTGTATTGCTGTTTATATCGAAAAAGATCGCATCATCGTGGTCTTTGGCGGTAGGAGGGTCGATGGTGCAAAAGGATAGATCCCGCAGATCGACGCGATCCGGATAGAGAGACTCGTCTATCTCCTCCGGAAAGCTTCGTGCCTCCTCCATCGCCTGCGCCGAAAACTCTTCCTGTTTGTTGTATAGGGCCAGCGAAATTCTCTCGTCGACCGATGGATCCTCCAAAACTCCCAGGATTTCCGTAATCGTGCCGTTTTCGTTATCGATTTTGGCCACCGTCTGGGGAGGCAGTTTTTTCAAAGATCTTCTACTGGCTTTGACGTTTAGCTGCTGGGAGGTTTTTACGTTTATAAACTTTAACGTTTGGGCGTCCAGGACGCCTACCGAGTATTTGAAAGCTTTCTGCACTATAAAGACCACTTTGGCGGAAGGTCTGCCGCCCGATTTGAATATTCGTCTGGCTATTACCAGATCCCCTCTGCCGGCGCCGTTTAAATGTTCGGGCTCTATCAGCAGATCTTTGCCTCGGTGCCCTATCTGTTCTAGGTATCCTTTTCCGTTTCTGGCTATGTCGATCTTTCCGGCTCGATATTTGGTGCTGAGACGGTAAGTTTTGCCATCTTCTTTTACTATTTTTAGTCGTACCAGCTCATCGATCAGAGGGAGCTCGCTTCTGGGTACGTCTTTTTTCAGTACGCCTTTTACCAGTTTTACCAGCAGTTCTTTCATATATCTCCTGTCGGGCTTTTTTCAATTATATCAAAGTTGTCGATTTTAATCTACTTTAACCTCTTTTTGGGTAGAATTAGCCGAAAAATTTATTAAAGGACGATTAAATGGCTCTTACTGTCTATTACGACAAAGATTGCGATCTGGAGATTATCAGAAGCAAAAAGGTGGCAATTATAGGTTTCGGCAGCCAGGGACACGCTCATGCCGAAAATTTGCGAGATAGCGGGGTGGATGTAAAGATAGGCCTCTATTCCGGCGGAAGAAGCTGGCAAAAAGCCAAGGCCAAAGGTTTTGATGTTTTGGAGGTCGAGGAGGCCGCCAAATGGGCCGATGTGGTGATGATTCTGATTCCGGACGAAATTCAGAGCGAGGTCTATTACAGGGATATAGAACCTAATTTGAAAGAGGGCGATACCATAGCCTTCGGACACGGCTTTAATATCCACTACGGCAGAATATCGCCTAAAGAGGGAATAAACGTCATGATGGTGGCTCCAAAGGCGCCCGGTCATACCGTAAGAAGCGAATTCGTAAAAGGAGGCGGCATTCCGGATCTGATAGCCGTGGCTCAAGA
>JAMONM010000038.1 GCA_027065825.1 Campylobacterales bacterium
GGAAATACTCTCGAATTGGCCAAAAGCTACGCCAGCGCTATAGGGGGCGGCAGAACAGGGATAATTCACACCACTTTCAAAGACGAGACCGAGACCGATCTTTTCGGTGAACAGGCGGTATTGTGCGGCGGAGTCAGCGCTTTGATTCAGGCCGGCTTTGAGACGCTGGTTGAGGCCGGATATCCCGAGGAGATGGCCTATTTCGAGTGTCTGCACGAGTTGAAGCTGATAGTGGATCTGATTTACGAAGGCGGTTTGGCCAACATGAGATACTCAATCAGCAACACCGCCGAATACGGAGACTACGTGAGCGGTCCAAGAGTCATCAACGATGAGTCTAAAAAGGCGATGAAAGAGATTCTAAAAGAGATTCAAAACGGCAAATTCGCCAAAGATTTCATTTTAGAAGGTATGACCGGCTATCCCAGAATGACGGCCGAAAGAAGAAACTGCGAAAACCATCCGATAGAACAGGTAGGAAAGAGACTAAGAGGAATGATGCCCTGGATAAGCGCGAACAAGATCGTAGACCAGGAGAAAAACTAACGAATAAAGCGTCGCTTTGACAAGAAGAAAAAAGAGAACTAAAAAAAGGAGCTCAAAAAGCGCAAAAAAAGGTTCGTTTTTCGGACTAAAGGCGCTTTTTGGGCTGCTGGTTGTGTCTTTTGCCGTTTTGATCAGCGCCTATTTTTCATATAAGGCCGGCTACGAAAAAGGATATTCTGCCGCCGCTAAGAGCGCTCAAAAAAAGATCGCCTCTATCAAGCGTGAGGAAAAAGAGGCTCTAAAAAAGCACTTGAGAGAGCATCTCTCCGAAATCAAGGACTATATGCAAAACAAGGCCGAAGAGACGAAACCGGCCAAAATAGAGCAAAAAGTATACCACTCCAAGCCTAAACTGGCGATTATTATCGACGACGTAGCTTTCGGGGCGCAGGTTAAAAAGTTAAAATCGCTCGGTTTTGCCGTTAACCCCTCTTTTTTCCCCCCGACCCCCAGACATCCGAATACTCCCGATCTGGCGAGAGAGTTTGACTTTTATATGGTTCATCTGCCGCTTGAGGCGGTTAACTTTTCTACGCCCGAAAAGGATACTCTAACTACCGCCTCCTCTCTCGAAGAGATCAGAGAACGGATAAAAAACATAAAAGAGTGGTTTCCCAGGGTTAAATATCTGAACAACCATACGGGCAGCGCTTTTACTTCCGATCTTGTCTCTATGAGAAAATTGATGCGCGTTTTAAAGGAGGAGGGGCTGTTTTTCGTCGATAGCAGAACCACTCCGAACACCAAAGTGCCGGCGGTGATGAAAGAGATTGGAAACAGATATATAGCCAGAGACATATTTTTGGATAACGAACCCGACGAAGGGTATATAAAAAATCAGCTCAAAAAAGCTGTAAAAATCGCCAAAAAAAGAGGATATGCCGTTGCTATAGGCCATCCGCACCCCAAAACCATCGAGGCTCTTAGGAACTCTAAAGATATTTTAAAAGAAGTGGAGTTAGTATATATTAACCAGTTATAAGTGACAAAAAAAAGACGGAACGGACAATGAAAAAGATTGCCCTGGCTTTTGCGGTGGCGCTGCTGCTCTATTTTTTGGGTTCGTTGGTATTTTCGCAGGTTCAGGCCAGACTAATAGGTGTCGTGGCTTTTTTGGTGGTGTTGTGGAGTAACGAGGGTCTTCCGCTGGGCGCGGTATCTCTTTTACCCTTGATCCTCTTTCCGGCTTTGGGGATACTGGATCTAAATTCTGTGACTCCTAATTATTCGAAATCGATAATATTTTTATTTATCGGCGGTTTTTTGCTGGCCATCGCTATGCAAAAGAGCAGACTGCACGAGATACTGGCCGCGAAACTTCTCTCTTTTTTCCCTGATACGCCCAGGGGAATAATCTACTCGTTGGCGATTACTTCAGCGGTTTTGAGCTCTTTTTTGTCGAATACCACGGTAACTTTGATGATTATGCCTATAGCTCTTTTTCTGACCGATAATTTGAAACTCAAGATCAGATTTTTGTTGGCTACCGCTTACGGAGCCAGCATAGGAGGAATCTTCACTCCCATCGGAACGCCGCCCAATCTGATACTGTTGGGTTTTATGGAGGATGTGGGAGTTTCGGCGCCTACCTTTTTGGAGTGGATGATGTTGACCTTTCCGGTTATCGCCGCGATGTTGATATTCGTTCCGTACTTTTTGTCGCTATCGGTTCAAGGCGAATCTATTAACAAAAGGGAAAACTCCGCCAAAGGGTTGAGCGTCCAGCAAAAGAAACTGGCGGCAATTTTGGCGGCGCTGGTGGTTTTGTTGCTTTTAAACGCTCCGATAAAACCCTTTTACGACGGTTTGGGGCTCAATGAAAAGATGATTTTGCTGGGGTTTGGGCTTCTTCTTTTTCTGCCCGGTATAGATCTGCTCAAATGGGAGGATTTCAAGGATATGCCCTATGAGATCATATTTCTATTTGGTGCCGGGTTTACCATAGCCGCCGCTTTTATAAAAACCGGTTTGGCTTCCTCGTTGGCCGAACATTTCGGAGTGTTCGGATCGCTGCCGCTGTTTGTAATTTTGTTTATGGTAGCTCTTTTTGTGTCCTTTTCCACTGAAATAACCAGCAATACTGCACTGACTAGTATCGCTTTGCCGGTTTTTTACGAGTTTGCCAAAAATAACGGCGTGGAGCCCCATATAATACTGTTTATAGCCACTATATCGGCCAGTTACGCGTTTATGCTCCCGATAGCCACGCCGCCCAACGCCATCATAATGTCCAGCAGAGTCATAAAGGTCGCCCAGATGGCCAAGACCGGATTTTGGATTAATATATATGGAGTAACCGTAGTTTCCATAGTCGCTATTTTCTTCTGGAGCGGATACTTTAACTAGCTATGAAGTATATAAAAAACGATCTCTTTTCTAGGTGCGGATTTGATAAGGTTTACTATATAGGAGATCTTGCGCTTCTCAAAAGGCCGGCGGTTTCCATAGTCGGCAGTAGACGGCCCACCTTTTATGCCAAGAGCATGACGAAGAAGATCGCATCCTGTTATGCGAAAAGGGGTTTTGCCGTCGTCAGCGGAGCGGCGATGGGTATAGACGCGATGGCTCACGAGGGAGCCGGATACGAAAATACGATTGCGGTTCTTCCTTGCTCCTTAGATAGAGTATATCCCAAATCCAATGCCGCTTTGATAGAAAAGATCGGCCGTAGCGGTCTGCTGCTTTCACCTTTTTCGCCAACTTTCGAGGCTACGAAATGGAGTTTCGTGGTTAGAAACAGACTTGTAGTAGCCCTTGGCGATTTTTTGATCGTTCCCGAGGCGGAATCCGGCGGAGGCTCCATGAGGAGCGCAGAACTGGCTCTTGAAATGTCCAAAGAGATTCTCGTACTTCCGCATAGATTAGGCGAAAGCTCGGGAACTTTCGAGCTTTTGAGAAAAGGTTTGGCGAAAGAGATTATCGATCTTGAAAAGATCTGTCCAACCGAAAAGAGCGATCCGTTTATAGAATATTTGAAGAGCTCTCCATTTTATGATGAGGCTCTGGAGAGATATCCCCAGCAAATCGTCGAAGCCGAACTCGATCAAAAGATAGAGGTGATCGATGGCAAGATCTTTTACAAAGGGTAAAATGAATCTTACCGCAGATATCGCCGAAAGGAACGTAGCCGTTTTTAAAAACGGCAGATTCGAC
This sequence comes from Campylobacterales bacterium, assembly GCA_027065825.1. GTDB lineage: Bacteria > Campylobacterota > Campylobacteria > Campylobacterales > Nitratiruptoraceae > Nitrosophilus_A. The sequence goes on from JAMONM010000038.1 coordinate 3,700, forward strand.
TCGCCGTTGGATAGTACGAGAGAGTTTGGGTTGAGAGATATCATAAAATGGATGTTGACTCCAAAACCGAAACGCGGATCCTCCAAATGCGTAAAGTGCTCCGAGGATTTCGGATTGAACGGAGTATGCTGGTTTGGGCACGCCACTTTTTATATAAGAGTGAACGGTTTTCATTTGATGTGCGATCCGGTTTTTTTCGATATTCCTTTTCATAAACGGTCCGTAAGGTGCGATTTGCTGGATAGAATAGAGCGTGTGGACGCCGTTTTGATATCGCACAGTCACTACGACCATTTGGATCTCAAAAGCCTTAAAGAGCTGATTTCTCGATTCGATCCGCTATTTATTGTGCCTAAAAAAACCTCTTTGCCGGCAAAAGCGAAGGTCGTAGAGATGGAGTGGTTCGAGTTTATAGATTTTGGGGCTCTTAGAGTAATCTTTTTTCCGGCCAAACACTGGAGCTCGAGAAGCTGGCTGGACAAAAACAGATCTCTTTGGGGAAGTTTTATGATAGAGGGCGAAAAGAGTATCTTTTTTGCCGGAGACAGCGCTTATGCGCACCACTTTTCAGATATATCCAGACTCTGCGAGACGGATATCGCGATTTTACCTATAGGCGCTTATAGTCCCGAATATCTCATGTCTCATAGCCATATGAATCCGTATGAGGCGCTGAAAGCATTTTACGATTTGGGCGCCGATGTGTTGATTCCTATGCATTACGGAGTTTTCGATCTCTCGCTGGAGCCGCTTTGTGAACCGTATGAAGTGATGAAAACCGTTTTTTCTAAAGCCGAATTTCTCAATATAGGAGAGTGTTATACATGGTAAAGAAAATGACTTTGGGCGAATACGCGAAAAAGATGCGAAAAAGCAGGTACGAAATAATCAGAATGTGTCTTAGAGGGGAATTGGAGTGCCAAGAAGAGATCGAAAACGGCAAGAAGGTAACCTATATACTTCTAAAAGAGGAGACTAACGATAAAAAAAGCGAGAATAACGGGCTTTTAAGTATCATTAAAACTCGAAATAGCGAAGTTTCGCGAAATTTGATAGAGCTGTTGGAGAGTGAAAAACATGATATTTTCTACAGCCACGGCGAGTATTATATCTATTTTCCGCTTTTGGGTAGAGCTTTTAGGGTATTAGAGGAGAACAAGAGCGTATCAGAGCTTAGAAAGCTCTGATACTATTTTTTTTCGGTGGAGTGGTGATCTTTATGCTCTATGTAATCTTTTTTGATCATCTCTTTTTCCCCCTCTTGGAACCAATAGGGGTTGAGATACTCAGAAGCAAAGCTTACGGCAGCAAAAGCGAAGATTCCCAAAAGAACTTTTTTCATAATGCCTCCTTATATTGTTTATGAGAATTATACTCATTATTACTTAAATAGGACTTAATTTATCCTATTTAAATAGAAATTTTGGAGAGGAGTAAATATGAGGCTTTACAAAGTAGCGCTTCTGTCTTTTTTGTTGGTTATTGTTTTGGCGACATTGTGGCGTATCGTACCGATTTTGGAGAGTCGTTTCGCATCGGTTCCCAAGACCGTCGTACCGCGCGGAGAGCTTAGCCGGCTGGAGCGAAGCAATATAGAGATTTTTGAAAAGAGCAAAGATAGCGTAGTGTACATATCTACACTGAAACAGGTTGTGGATATTTGGAGTATGACGCTTTTTGACGTTCCTAAAGGAACGGGTAGCGGATTCGTTTGGGATTCTTTCGGACATATAGTCACCAATTATCACGTTATCCAGGGAGCAAGCAGAGCCATGGTACGTTTAAGTAACGGCAGAGATTACGAAGCCGTTCTCGTAGGGGCCGATCCCGATCACGATCTGGCCGTTTTGAAAATCGATCCGGTACCGGGAGTGATGAAGCCGGTCTCTTTAGGAAGCAGTTCGGATCTGAGAGTAGGGCAGATAGTATACGCTATCGGTAATCCCTTCGGACTAGACTGGACTATGACTATGGGAATAATTTCGGCGACAGACAGAGTCATACACGAGCCAAACGGAGTCAAGATCAAAAACGTAATACAGACCGATGCGGCCATAAATCCCGGAAACTCCGGAGGTCCTTTGCTTGACAGCGCAGGAAGGGTTATAGGAGTAAACACGGCTATTTATTCTCCTAGCGGAGCCAACGCCGGTATAGGATTCGCTTTGCCTATAGATCTGGTAAATAGGGTGGTTTCCTCTTTGATATCGTACGGATATTATAAAAAGTTGACTTTGGGAATTAAGAGCGACGAGAGACTCAACAGATTACTAAAAAGAAAATTTGGAATTTCGGGTGTGGCGGTTTTAGGGGTTGAACCCGATTCAATAGCGGCTATGGCAGATATAAAACCGGCACGTATCTATTCGGACGGATCGATAGAGTTTGGAGATATAATAATAGCCGTAGATTCGATTCGAGTCTCTTCGCTGAACGATCTTGAAGAGCTACTAAGTAAAAAAAGCCCGGGAGACAAGATTGTTCTTAGTTTAAAAAGAGGATCTGAAAGAGTCGATATAGAACTGAGAATGCCCTAAGCCGATCTCGCTTCCGTTTACTCTTCAATGCCGCCATTTAGGACCGAGCCGCTATCGGTTATGAGATAGGACTTTTTGGCGCCGGCGATATTTTCTTGCGGCTTTTTCTCATTCGATGTTACGCGTTTTTGGATTTTAGTGAAGCCTTGCGGGAGCTGCTGGAATTTCGGCGGCAAATAGCTAGAATGCCGCCGCTTCATCAAGCGTCTTTGAGTTTGAACTGATCTATAAACTCTTCTATATCTTCGTAAAGGGCCTGGAGATCCTCCTCGTGTTCGACTTCGTCCGCCAATATTCTGCTGGCTATGTCGTAGGTGACTATGTCTTTGTCTTTTGTTATTTCGGCCAGTTTGCTATATACGTCTATAGCGCACTGCTCGCCCTTTATAGCCTGCTCCAGGACTTTTAGAACGTCCGGATTTTCGGGCGCTTCGTAAGCGCAGTTTGCGTATTTGAACCAATCTTTAGGATGCAACAGGGGTTCTCCGCCCAGCTGCATGATTCTCTCGGCCACCATGGTTGCGTGCCTTAGCTCGTCGGCGGCGTGCTGGTTCAATTCGGCGACGACGCCGTCTTTCATTATCCCTTTTACCACTTTTGCCTCTATAAAATATTGGTAATAGGCCAGCCATTCATCGGCGTATGCCCTGTTTAGGAGGTCTATTACCTCTTTGGCTTCGATTCCCTTTAAAATGCTGATTCCTTTGCGTGCCATGAACGCTCCTTTCTGTTTTTAAAGAAAAATTTTTTCCTTTGATACATTATTGCACTAAATACCTTATCGGTAGATTAAATCGTTTTCAACATATAGAATAAAACTATTTTTTAAATAAAAATTGTTTAATAACTAAATTATGCAGTTGACATTATATGGCATAATATTGTATATATAAAGCACGCGTACTAATATTGGAGGGTTAAGTGACATTAAAGTGAAATATGTTAAAAGTAGCGGTTAAATTCAAGGGGGAAAAACGATGACCGAGTCTATGGACTATACCGAACTGTTAAAAGAGCACGATCTAAAGGCTACGCCGCAGCGCGTTATTTTTTTGGACGAACTGCATAAAGCCGGACATTTGAGTATTGAGGAGCTCGAAACAAGAGTAAAGAGGGTAATCCCTACCATTTCTACGGCAACGATATATAAAAATATAAACTCTATGGTGGAAAAGGGGCTGCTCAACGAGGTGAAACTGGCCGGAGTAAAAACCAAATACGAGATCAAAAAGAGCAGGCACGGACATCTGTTTTGTGAATCGTGCAAGGAGATATACGATATCGAAATCGATACCGAGTGTCTGTCGGTGCAACTGGATATAGGTAACGATATACGAGATATAGAGGTCTCCGTAAAAGGAATCTGCCCCTCTTGCGCGAAAAAGAGCGATTAATCTTTTATCGCTCTTTTGAATCTGATCTCTATCGATTCGATAATTTCCGGAGCGAAAACAGATTTTTGCGAAGATATCAGATACGAAATAGTTGAAGTCACGGCGGCGAAATGGGCTACTTCTATTCCGAAAAGCTCCGCGGCGAGAATTGTAGTGGCGATTGGCGAGTTTGTGGCTCCCGATAGAACCGAAACAAATCCTAACGCAGCGTATAACGCCACGTCCGCCTCAGCCGTTTGAGCAAACAGATTACCGCAGACCGCTCCTATAAAAAACAGAGGCGTTACGAATCCTCCGCTTCCTCCAAAGCCCAGCGTTATCAAGGTAAATAGGGTCTTTAAAATAGGATCGTACCATTCGAACTCGTTTGTGATATAAAAGGCGCGATTAATCGTATCAAGACCTAATCCGAGATATTTATCTCCAAATAGATAGGTCAGAGCAATTAACAGGACTCCTCCTATAAAGCCCTTTAGAACCGGATCGAGTTCATGTTTTGCGAGACGATTGGCTAGATTCATAGCGACTATGACGCCATATGCCGCGGCTCCGAAAAATATTCCGGCGGCGACAGCCTTTATCAAATTCAAAATTTCCCAAAAATCCGGAACCAGTGCGACGTAGATAGGATGGTAAATATACTCCACTTTTAAAATATGCATGCTCCAGTAGGCGACGAAACTGGAAATAAAAGATGGCACCAGTACTCTATATAGAATTTTACCCGAAAAGAGCGCTTCGAGAGCGAAAAAACCGGCCGCTATCGGCGCTCCGAAAACCACGGCGAATCCCGCGCTTACCCCGCTGATTATTAGAACTATTTTGTGCTGCTCTTTAAGGCGTAGCGCTCTAGCGCCCAGAGCCGAGACAAAAGCACCTATTTGCGCCGACGGTGCCTCTTTGCCCGCCGATCCTCCAAAAATCAACGTTATCAACGTTGCAACCTGTTTGGAGAAAAAAGCGGCCGTTTTTGGTCCGTTTTTGTCGAAAATGGCGGATTTGACCACCTCTTCGGTACCGTCTCCTACGGCTTCTTTCCATTTGTAGCCGGTCAGTGCGGCGCTAAGAGCCAAAGCTAAAGGTAAAAAAATAAAGGAGGGAGCCCCAAAAAGCTTATGTAAATCGAGATAATTTATGGAAAACTCCAAGAAAATAAGAGCACCGCCCACAGCGAAACCCACGATAGCACCCGTGAGTGCTGCTATTGCGCTCCATTTGACTATATCGAAGGAGGTTCTGTAAAATTTTTTATATCCTCTAACCAATTTTTGTCTGTTAAAGACTCTATTCATCTCTAAAGTGCGCCACTACCGGGGCGTGATCGCTGGGAGTTGGGGATCTTCTTTTTCTGGTCCACAGATCCACATCTATATCTTCGCATCGTTCAAAGGCGTTAGGAGAGGTGAGAATATAGTCAATTCTCATACCCTGATTCCTCCAGATGGCTCCGTTTTTATAGTCCCACCATGTAAATCCCGGTTCGTTAGGTCGGAGCTCTCTGTAAGTATCCACCAAACCGATCGAGACAAAATCCTCAAAAGCCTCCCTCTCCTCATCCATAAATCCTATGCTTCCCTTTAACAAAACCGGATCCCATACGTCCATATCGTCTCTGGCTACGTTCATGTCGCCGACTACTATCAGTTTTTCTTTTAGAGAGAAGTTTTCGACTATATAGCTTTTTAGTTTCGAGAAGAAGCGGAGCTTATATATCAGTTTTTCTCCTTCAAGATCTCCGTGAGGAGCGTATACGTTTATTATACGATAATCACCGGCTTTTGCGGCGATAACTCTTTTTTGGTTATCAAAGAGGGAATCGGCGAACCCTTTTTTTATATCGTACAGAGGATATTTTGAGCATATCGCTACGCCGTTGTACCCTTTTTGTCCGAAAACTGCGCAATCGTATCCTAAACGTTCGAAGCGTTCAAAGGGAAAGTTCTCTTCGGTACATTTTATCTCCTGCAGGGCCAGCAGGTCTACAGCTCTTTTTTCCTTTAGCCATCTCTCTAACAGATCCATTCTCGCTCTTATCGAGTTTACGTTGAAGGTGGCTATCTCCATAGATCTCCTTTAACGAGTTCAGTATAGCCGAGTTGATCCCTCTTTTGTCCAGAGTTTCCGAAGGCTTTTTTTTCGGTTTTCTAAACTCCAGGTAAGTTCCTATAAGCGCAAACAGCACTATAAATATCAGTATCGAGACTCTGGATATTGTATCGGTACTCAATCTGCTCTCTCCAGCAAAGAGGGGTATATCAGCGCGCGCAGTTCAAACAGACCCTCTTCGTATAGCAGTTCCGTTATGGAGGATTTTTTTATTTTAACGTTTAAATACTCGCAACCCAAAAAATAGCCTACGGTCTCCGAAATATCCGGTTCGTGCCCAACCATCGCCAGGGTATTTGCTCCGCTATGCTTTTTTATCACTTTTAAATAGTCGCTTTCGGAGGCTCCCGGATTGAGGAGAGGCTCTTTTACCAAAGGTGCTTCTTTAAAGAATTCGTTCAATATTTTGGCGGTCTGGTATGCTCTAACAGCCTCCGAAGAGACGATCAGATCGATTTTGAATGTATCTTTGAGGGCTCCAAATAGTTTTTTTGATCGTTCTATCCCTTTTTGAACCAGAGGTCTTTTCATATCGTTACCGAAAAAGAGCGCTCTGTCCGCCGCTTTTGCGTGTCTGATCAGCAGTATCCTCACTCTCTCTCCTCGCACTCTTTTATTAGTTTATAACCTTTTGCCGCTTTAAGTTTCAAAGGTATTTTGTAGTACTGTTCTATCCCCTTTTTGATGATCCAGCCGGCAACTCCTGCGATGTTGAATCCAAAAGGGGTAACTACCAAGGCGTATCTTCCTCCCAGCGCTATCGCAAGACCCCTCAGCTTTATATCAGCCGCTATCGGCGATTCTTTTTTGATAGCGGCGATAACGTTGCGCGCCGCTATCACTCCGCTTTGTTCCGCGCTTTGGGCCGTAGGGGGGATCGATTTTCCGTTTTTGTCTTTGAGATCGGCGGCGTCTCCCACGGCGAAAATATTTTCCGTTACTCTAAGATATCGATCCACTTTCAAAAAACCTTTTTCGCTCTTTTCGAATCTGAGATTCTTAACAAAAACCGACGGCTCTATACCGCCGGCAAATATCGCGAAATCGAACTTTATCTCTCTTTTGTCGTCCAAAACGGCTACGTTGTCTTTGACCTCTTCGACGCGGCTCTTCACGAGAGTCACCCCCAGGGAGTGGAGCCGGGCTATAACGGTTTCTTGACTCTTTTTATCCAGACCTTTCAAAATATGGGAGGAGATCAGGGATATTTTTATGTTGCCGCAAGTTAGAGCGTTGTTTTTCGTATATCTGTTGAAATACTCCTTCATCTCGGCAGCTATCTCAATACCGCTGAGTCCGCCTCCTATTACGGCTATGTTAAAGCTTTTTTCGGCTCTTTGGGGTTCCAGTCTTTCGAAGAGTTCTGTTTCAAAAAACTGTTTTACCTTCAGAGCCGCTCTGAGGCTTTTTACTCCCAGGGAACGTTCGCCTTTTTCTTCGAAACCTTCCAGAAAACGGGTGACGCTACCTGTGGCGATAATAAGATAATCGAATGGGTATTCGCCCTTTTCGCATATAAGACGGCCCTCTTCAATCCCTTTTGCGGTATCGGAAACGAATTTAAACCCTTTTTCAAAACTGGCTACGAGGGTCGGCAGATAGATTAGAGTGTTTTGAATGGGGATTTTGGAGGCTACCAGATCGTAGCTCTCCGTTTGCAGATAGTGGTAGGTGTGCTGATCGATTAATACAACCTCCATCTCCTCATCATAGGAGGCCAGCGTCTCCAATGCCTTAATTCCTCCGTAACCGCCGCCCAGTATAATAACCTTTTTCATAGTGGCTCCTTTCGTAGCCTCCCCCTAAATACAAGCTCTCCCTTTTTCAGATTATAGGAGTACCACTCTTAAAACTCTATAAGATTAGCATAGCGTCGCCGTAACTGTAGAAGCGATACCTTCGTCTAACAGCCAGTTCGTAAAGCTCCATCGTCTTTTTTAGGCCTATAAACGAAGCAACCAGCATTATCAGAGTCGATTTTGGCAGATGGAAATTTGTCAGTAGATGATTGACTCTAATGGGAGGATTCATAGGGTTTAGAAATAGATCGCACTCTCCCGAGGGGATTTTTGTTCTGGCGTAATATTCTACGGCTCTGGTAACGGTGGTTCCGACCGCCAATATTTCCCGATCGGAGTCTATCAGTTTTTGTGTTCGTTTTGGTATTTCGAAAAACTCCTTGTGCATGGAGTGTCCCTCTATTCTATCGGTTTTGAGGGGCAAAAACGTTCCGGCGCCTACGTGGAGGGTGACGAAGAACGTATCAAACCGTTCGGTAATCTCTTTTTTTAACTCCTCGCCGAAATGAAGCGAAGCGGTAGGCGCGGCAACGGCTCCGTATTTTTGGGCGAAAGGGTTTTGGTAGAGTTTTTCGTCTTTTTTGGAGGCGGAACGTTTTATATAAGGGGGCAAGGGAACGATTCCTCTTTCGTTCATAAACTCTATAAGCGCTTCAAAATCCATAGGCGAGCCCTTTTGGTAAAAGCTAACCACTCTCATACCGTTTTGCCCCAGCTCTTCCACGATGGCGGTAACCGAGTCCTCGAAAATGAGCCGACTGCCCTTTTTCACTCTGCCTCTGATAAAGACTTCGTATCTGCCTTTTGAGAGAGGTCTATCCAGCAGGAGCTCGATTTTGCCGCCGCTGCTTTTTTTACCGAATAGCCTTGCTTTGATAACTTTGGTATCGTTGAACAATATAGCGCACTCTTTACCGATTAGATCTGGCAGGTTTTTTACAAAGGAGTGTTCCGTTTTACCGCTTTTTCTATCGTAAACTAGCAATCTTGCGTTTTGGGGAGGGTCGGCCGGTTCTGAGGCGATGAGCTCTTTGGGAAGCTCATAATCGTAGCTCTCCACCAGCGAAGGGTCCAAAGACTCACTCATTGGCGTTTTCCGCTTTGTGTGGATTGATTATTTTCGCTATTAAAATCGAGACGCCATAAAGAATGATCAGCGGACCGGCCATCATTAGCTGCGAGAGGATATCCGGCGGCGTCAATAGAGCCGCTATCGCGAATATGATTACGATCGCGTATTTAAAGAAGCCTTTGAGACTCTCATCGGTAACCAGCCCCAAGGTAGCCAGGAAAAAGGTTATTACCGGCAGTTCGAAAGATAGTCCGAATCCGAACATCAGCTTGGTGAAAAAGCCTACGTATTCGCCTATGCTGGGCAAAGCGGTAAAGAGCTGGCTACCGAAATTTATGAGGTAACTAAATCCGTACGGAAAGACAACGTAGTAGGCAAAAAGCGCACCGGCTACGAACATTACGGTGGCGGAAATCACAAAGGGCAGAACCATCTTTTTTTCGTGTTCGTACAGACCCGGCGCTATAAAGAGCCACAGTTGCCAAAAGATTACCGGAAGCGAGAGTATGATCGAAGCGAAAAAGGAGACTTTTAGCGCCGTAAAGAAGGCTTCGCCCACTTTGGTAAATATTACGTTGCTTCCTGGAGGCAGGGACTCTTTTAGGGGTATCATCATCCAATCTAGAATATACTCCCAAAAGGTAAAACAGACCACGAACATGACAAAAAGGGTGGCTATGGATATCAGCAATCTTTTTCTGAGTTCGGCCAGATGGGGTTTTAAATCTTCAAACATTTACTTTGTCCTTATCCTCGAAATCCTCTCTTTTTTTGAACTTGACCACCTCTTTTTTGGCGTTTTCTCTTTTGACTTTGTCTTCGTTCTCCCTTTTTTGTTCCGCAAGATCGCTTATATCCTCTAAATCTTCTATGTGAACCAGTTCCTGGACCTCTTTGCTTACGGTGTCCATCTTCTTTTTATACTCCATCGCCTCCTCTTTGAGTTCGCTGATTTTAATCTCCTCTTCGAGAGAGACTTTGGCGTCGTTGATCGCTCTTTTTACGCTTTTTAAAAATTTGGCCGTGTCTATCAGAAATTTCGGAAGCTTTTCCGGACCCAAAAATATGATGGCTACCACGGCTATGACCAGCAGTTCGGCAAATCCCATAATCAACCCTTGTAGAGACGCTTTAGGGGAATTTTACATAAAAAGAGATTACAAAACTATAAAGTTTCGCCCAGAATGTAAAGCGCCAGCTCGTCGGCCAGAAAAAGATTTTTCGCATAGTATCTGCCATTTTTTAGAGTAAGCTTCTCGCCCACCAGGTCGTCGGCCCTCTCTCTCATAGATAAGGGCAATAACTCGCGTTCGACGCCTACTACGCTTCTTAGACCCAAAAAGAGTTTCTCGATCAGGAGATCGGACCGAGACAGCGTCTCTATCCGGGTTTTTAGCGGATCTTTTATGTATGCGCGGAGATCTCTTTGCGAATAGAATCGCCTGCTATCGTAAAACCCTACGGCCCCGCAACCTACGCCGATATACGGTTCGTGCATCCAATAGCCCAGATTGTGCATGCATATTCTGCCGTAGTTTGATACTTCGTACTGGCTGAATTTATCTTGTAGTTTTTCGCCGATCAGCAGATAAAATGGCTCTTCGCTGTTTTTGACCTCTTTGCCGTAAAACGCGGTTTGCTCCTCTATCGTTAGCTCGTAGGCGCTGACGTGTTCTATGGGCAAAGAGAGCAGAATATCCAGATCCTCGTCGATTAGCCGTTTATTGTCGATACTGCACTGATATATAATATCGCAGGAGATCCTTTCAAATCCGGCCTCTTGGGCTCTGTAGACAGCTGAAAGGGCCTCTTTTGAGGTGTGGGATCTGCCTAGGAATTTAAGTTTTGCATCGTTAAAACTCTGAACTCCCAGACTGATTCTGTTAACTCCCAGGCTTCTCATTCCCAAAAGCCACTCCTTGGTGGCGCCGGTAGGATTGGCCTCTGCCGTGATTTCTGCCTCCGGAAGCAGATAAGGTGATATTAGATCGAATATCTTTTCGTAATATCCCCATTCGGCGCAAGAGGGGGTCCCTCCTCCAATAAAGACCGTTTTGAGGCTTTCAGCTCTTTGTAGTTCATGTTCGAGTTGAAGCGTCAAGGCTTCGAAATAGGCTCGTTTTAAATCGTGGTTTTTCGTATAGGATACGAAAGAGCAGTAGTGACATTTGCTGTCGCAAAAAGGTATGTGGATATATAGCAGCATCTCTTCACCTTGCGCCTTCGAGCGGCTTTATCAGAGTTTAATTCGATGTTGGTTAATATATCACAACTTTAATTTGAATATGAAAAGGTCGGATTCCGATAATGAATCAAAAACGATACAGACCCAATGTGGCCGCCGTGGTACTCTCTTCGAAATATCCGGAAAAAGTGGAGTTCATGATCGCTCTACGAAACGACGTGGATAACGCGTGGCAGTTTCCTCAAGGAGGAATAGACGAGGGAGAAAGCCCCAGAAGGGCGCTTTTTAGAGAGTTGAAAGAGGAGATAGGCACGGATGAGATAGAGGTGATAGCGGAATATCCGCATTGGGTCAGTTACGACTTTCCGAAAGTTATCGCAAAAAAGATGTATCCTTACGACGGACAGAAACAGAAATATTTTCTGGTGAGGCTAAAGCCTGGAGCCAAAATAGATCTAAAGACTAAAGAGCCGGAGTTTAGAGAGTACAGATTCGTTCCTCTAAAGGAGCTTTTCAAATACGTTACCTATTTTAAACGGCCGATATACAAAAAGGTTATCGACTATTTCAAAAAAGAGGGGTACATTTAGAGCTCAAAGAGCGGACAAGGTCCGTTTTTTGAGCCCTAAAACTGTGTAAAGGATGCGGATGCTGGTCGTTCAGAAATATGGCGGGACGAGCGTTGGAAGTCTCGAGAGAATACAAAACGTGGCAAACAGGGTGGCCAAAACCAAAAAAAGCGGCAGCGACGTGGTCGTAGTCGTTTCCGCCATGAGCGGAGAGACGAACAAACTGATAGAGTACGCCAACCACTTTAGCAAAACTCCCAGCAGAGAGGATATGGATCTTTTGCTAAGTTCAGGGGAGAGAGTGACGGCGGCTTTGCTATCGATAGCCTTGAACGAGATGGGATTAAAGACCGTGGCCATGACCGGCAGGCAGGCCGGAATAGTTACGGATAGTTCCCATACTACCGCCAGGATAGAAAAGATAGATCCTGAGCCGATCAAGAGGGAGCTGGAGGCCGGAAAGATAGTTGTTGTAGCGGGTTTTCAGGGTATTAGCAAAGACGGCAAAGTCACCACTTTGGGCAGAGGAGGTAGCGATCTTACCGCCGTGGCTCTAGCAGGTGCTCTGGGCGCGGCTAGATGCGAGATATATTCCGATGTGGACGGAATATATACCACCGATCCGAGAATCGAGCCAAAAGCGAGAAAACTGGACAAAATCAGTTACGACGAGATGTTGGAGCTGGCGAGTCTCGGGGCGAAGGTGTTGCAAAATAGGAGCGTGGAGCTGGCGAAAAAGCTGGGAGTGGTTATCGAAGCCAAAAGCAGTTTTAACGACAACAGAGGAACTATAATAACCAAGGAAGAGGATATCATGGAAAAGCCATTGGTCAGCGGAATAGCACTTGATAAGAATCAGGCCAGAGTCAGCCTAAGAGGAGTAGAGGACAGACCGGGTATAGCCGCGGAGATATTCAAGGCGTTGGCGCAGGAGAATATAAACGTCGATATGATAGTACAGACGATAGGTAGAGACGGCAAGACCAATTTAGATTTTACGGTACCGCAAAACGAACTTGAGCGCGTAAAACTGATTATGGACAGATTCAGCCACGAATACGAATCGATAGATTACGATCCGAAAATAGCCAAAGTATCCATAGTCGGCGTAGGCATGAAATCGCACAGCGGCGTAGCCAGCAAGGCTTTTGAGACCTTGGCGGCCGAGAATATAAACATAGAGATGATAAGTACCAGCGAAATCAAAATCTCGATGATTATTGATGAAAAATATAGCGAACTGGCCGTCAGATCTCTGCATGAGGCTTACGAGCTGTATAAATAGCGGAGAGATTGATGGAGTTCGACAGATGGACGCTCAACGCCATAAGATATGACGAGACTATGATGAGCTGGATGGAGGAGCGCAGATACGACTGGGTTCCTCTGGCTTCGGCCGCTATCGAAAAGATACTATCTGGCCACAGCGTCGTGGTGGTTACGGACGGCGAGAGGGAGTGGTTCGGAGAGTATATACTCTACGCTCTCAATCGTCCCGACAGAAAAAGGCCCATGATACCAGTTTATCTTCTGAAGAATATGGTCCCCTATCTTGACTCTTTGAAAAAAAGCGAAGATATCGATCTGCTGTACGATATGCTCTCTTTGTCTTTCAAAGAGGAGTACTTTTTTTGGTATATAGGCAGAGCCGATTCTCCTCGCAGTTCTATAGCCAAGAGAAAAGAGGACAGTTTTTTATGGATCATGGATGAACAGATGCAGAACAATTTCTATCTGAAATCTTTCGACGACCTGCTGGATATGAAGCTGTTTCAGCTTTTTAGGCTCTTTGATAGGAGTCTCGAAGCCGCACTCTTTGGAGAAGTCGATCTCAAATGAGCGCGCTGGCGGAGATTTTGATATGTGACGACCCGGAAAGCACGGCGCACTTGCTAAAAGAGGAGTTTACCGCAAACAGGGTCGTTTTGCTAATTAGAGAGGAGTTCGGAATCGAAGACGCTAAAGAGGCCATAAAAGAGGCCTATATAGCCAGCGAAAAGGAGAAGCTGATAGTTTTGGCCGCAAAAAAGTTTAATATCTACTCCCAGAACGCGCTCTTAAAGATTTTGGAAGAGCCGCCAAAAAATATTCTTTTTAAGATTCTCTGTACGGCTAAATCCTCTCTTTTACCCACCATCAGATCGAGATTGCCCGTTAGAAACTTAAAAAAAAGAGACGCAAAGCCCTCCCGAAAGATCGAAAAAATAGATCTGGAGGAGATTCTTAACATGCTGAAACAAGAGAGAATTGAAGCTGAGGAGGCGAAAGAGAGCGTTTATGAGGCCTTCAGACTCTTTTTAAGATCCGAACCTAAACCGGGGGCCAAAACTCTTGAGGCGTTCGAGGAGTCGCTAAAGTTGCTGGAACTCAACTCCAATCCTAAGACGGTACTTTTAAGGCTCTATCTAAATATATTAAAGAGTAGAAGATGAGAGTAGTTAAAATTTCCTCCCAAAGCGACGTTATAAAAATAATGGAAAGACTCGGCGTAGATCCGGCCGGAACTAAAATAATGGAAAAAAAGTGCGAAATAATGCTTTTTTTAATTAAGGATCTGCCCGTAGGGGCCGCAAATATACTAAAACAGGACGCTCTCTCTATTGGAGCGGATGCGGCCCTTCCCAGCGGAGCGGTTACCTGCAGTTTCAAAAAGTGCGATCTGCTGCTGATGGGAACCAAAAAACACATCGAGATTCTCTCTAAAAAAGAGAAGGCCCAGCCGTACGGATTGAAGGATCTAGCAAGAGAGCTCTCTTTGCATATAGACCAAAGAGCTTCCGACGTGAAAATAATGGGAGTGATAAACGTTAACAGCGACAGTTTCTATCCTATGAGCCGTTTCGATCCCAAGGCGGCGCTATCGGCTATAGAGAGAATGATAGAGGAGGGCGCCGATATGATAGATATCGGCGCCGTTTCCAGTCGACCCGGTAGCGATGAGGTCCCCCTTTCGGAGGAGATAAAAAGGGTCTCTCCCGTGCTGGAGCTTTTAAAAGATAGCGAAATTACCTCCAAAGCCCTCTTTAGTATCGATACCTACAGGCCGGAAGTGGCGAAAATGGCGCTTGAAGCTGGTTTTAAAATCGTCAACGACATTACCGGACTAAGAGATAGTAAAATGTGCGAAGTCGTCTCTTTTTACGAAGCTTCCGTAGTGATAATGCATATGCAAAATGAACCTAAAAACATGCAGGCCGATCCCAGATACGAGGATGTTGTGTCGGAAGTGTCTCGATTTTTCGAAGAACGTATCGAAAAGGCGCGCCGTTTTTCTATACCTGAAGAGAAGATTATTTTGGATCCCGGTATCGGATTTGGTAAAAGACTCGAGCATAACGTGGCTTTGCTTAACGGATTGTCCCATTTTAAGAGATTCGGCCGAGAGATTCTAGTCGGGGCCAGCAGAAAATCGATGATAGATCATATCTATCCCTCAAAAGTTGAGGAGCGACTTCCGGGAACGATCGTGTTGCACCTCAAGGCGCTCAGGGAGGGAGCCCAGATCATAAGATGTCACGACGTAAAGGAGCATAAACAGGCCTTTGCTGTGGAGAGATACCTCAACGGTTCGGTAGAGGCTCTAATATGAACAGAGTAGTCCTTTCGAAAAAAGCTTCCGCCGGTATCAAAGAGGGGTTTTTGTGGGCATACAAAAACGAGGTGATCTCCACTCTTGAGAACGGACTCTCGGCGGCCGAGATATACGACGACAAAGGAGAGTTTTTGGCCGTGGGATACTACAACCCGGCCAGCGTGATTGCGGTTAGGATTTTTGACAGAAAAAGATCGACCTTGGGGCGGGATTTTTTCAGGCAAAGTCTTTTAAAGGCGATAAAAAGGCGCTCTTTGTTGAATGCTGAGGCCTATAGAATAGTCAACTCAGAAAGCGATTTGCTTCCGGGATTGGTAGTGGATCGATATAAAGATTATATCAGAATAGACTTTACTACCGCCGGGATGCTGATGTTCAAGGACGATATTCTCTCGTTGCTGTTTGAGATCTTAAAACCTGGGGGAGCGGTCGTGGATTTTGACGAACGACTGCAAAAAAAAGAGGGGGTGGAGTTTGAAAGAGAGATTTTGGGAGAGGTTCCGAAAAAGATCCTTTTCAAAGAGAACTCGATAGTTTTCGCGGCCGATATTATAGACGGTCAAAAGAGCGGTTTTTATCTGGATCAAAGAAGAAACAGACGGATATTGAGCGAGTATATCGCGCCAAGGAGCGAGTTTTTGGATCTGTTTTGCAATACCGGAGGATTCGGTCTGTATGCCGCCAAAAAAAAAGATGCCAGGGTTACTGCGGTAGACATTTCCCAAAAGGCGATCGAGGATGCGAAGGAAAATTACGAAATTAACGGTTGCGGTGCCGAGTTCGTACGGGAAAACGTATTTGACTACCTAAGGGTTTTAAGAAAAGAGAAAAGACGATTTAACGTTATAGTCGTCGATCCGCCCTCTTTCGCTAAAAACTCTGCCCAAAAAAGAGCCGCTTTGCGCGGATTTTGGGACCTTACCGTTAACTCTTTTAAATTGGCCGCCAAAGAGGCGTTTGTGGCCCTCTTTTCTTGCTCGTATCACGTGGAGGAAAAGGATCTTTTGCAAATCGCCAATCGCGCCGCTTTACAGACCAACAGAAAAGTAAGCGTCTTGGACACTTTTTATCAGGATATAGACCATCCGTGGATTTTAGGCTTTGACTACTCAAAATATCTCAAAGGCTTTCTATTCAGGCTCGAATGATGAGATTGATTTATCGCAAAAACGAAGCTTTGCCCACCATCAAGAAGGGTTTTAAAGGAGTACCCGTAAAAAGAGGGCGCTTCGTTGGAGAGTTCGACTCCAGAAGCGGGCGCGGTTTCAGACAAATAGGCGATCTGGCCATATTCGTAAAGAGATTTTTGACAAAAGAGAAAGGCATAGCCAAAACTCCTTTGAAAGTGTTAAAAGAGGATATCCCTAAATCGAAAGATTTTATTTTGTGGCTGGGCCACGCCACCTTTTTTATCTCTGTCTGCGGAAAAAAGATCTTGACCGATCCCAGTTTTGGCTCAATTCCTTTTAAAAGACGGCTGACGCCCCCGCCTTATCGTTTAGGGGAGCTGGGAGAGATAGACTATCTGCTCGTATCGCACGGCCATTACGATCATCTGGATCTAAAGAGCCTCAAAGGAGCTTCAAAAATCAAAGAGGCGCTCGTTCCTTTAGGCATGGGAAGATTGATAGGCAGAGTCAACAAAAGAGTCGCTATCCAAGAAGCCGGCTGGTATCAGCGATACGATACGGAGGGAGTCGAGATCTTCTTTTTGCCGGCACACCACTGGTATAGGCGGGGCTTTTTCGATTACAACCGCGTTTTATGGGGAAGTTTTATGATCTCCTGCAAGGGAGTGAATATCTATTTTGCGGGCGATAGCGGATATAACAGACATTTTAGGGAGATAAGGGAGCTTTTCGGATATATCGATATAGCCATTATGCCGATAAATCCCCCCTATATCGTAGGCGGCAGCCATATGAGCCACAAAGAGACGCTAAAAGCCATCAAGGATCTCTCTCCTAAAAAAGTGATCGCCATGCATTACGGAACCTTCGATTTGACTTTGGAAAGCACAAAAGAGCTGGCGGAATGGTTTAAAAACCTCTCCAAAAACGAATTAGGCGAAGCATATAAAGTGCTACTTCTTGAGATTGGAAAGCCTCTTCTTTTGAGCCGTTAAAGTTTAATTAAATTTTATTATGGTTAAAATAGATAGATTTGCGAATAAAATCTCAAAAGGCGTCGGTCCGGTTTTCGGTCGAGATTTGACCGATTAGGGGCCGTCGGTTAGCCGCAAGAGAATTATTTATAATTTTTTTTGAACATAATGTTCATAATTTTAAATAGAGCGAGTTATGAAAAGAGTTTTTCTATATCTGTTTTTTACCGTCTCTCTTTTGGCCAACGGTCCCATAGAACCGATAGATCCGGCAAAACATCTAAATCTTTTGAAAGTGGAACTGGGTAAAATACTCTTTTTCGATCCGAACCTCTCATCGGATTCCAAAACGTCGTGCGCAAGCTGCCATAAAAAAGAGCACGGAGGCTCCAACGGCAAAAGGTTCGCACGCGGGGTTTACGACAGGGAAGTCGCTTTGAACGTGCCCTCGATTTATAACTTGAAATATCAATACGTATACGGATGGCTAAAAAAAGAGTACGATCTGAAAAAGAAGATAGAACTGATCATGACGGATCCGGATATCATGGACGCCGATTTCGAAAAGATAAAAAACTACATCCAAAAAACCCCTTTTTTGTCCAAAAGATTTTCCTATACCTATTCAAAGGTGGACAAAGAGAGCATCATCGACGCTCTGTATAACTATCTATTGTCGTTGACCACCACCGGATCCAAATTTGATAGATATCTAAAAGGAGAAATCGAGCTCGATCCGGAAGAAAAGAGGGGATTTGAGCTGTTTAAGAGATACGGATGCATAGCGTGCCATAACGGCAGGAGCGTAGGAGGGCACCTATATTTCAAATACGGCTATTTCCTAGAAGGAAAGGAACAAAAATACGTTAAATGCCCCTCTTTGAGAAACGTGGAGTATACCGCTCCATATTTTCACACTGGCGCGGTCAAGGATCTAAAAGAGGCCGTTAAATGGATGGCGAAGGTTCAGCTGGGCCGGGAGATCAGCGACAGGGATTGCGAATTGATAGTAAAATTTCTCAAAACCTTGAGCGGAACGCCGAATGATTAGATTTATCAAAATTTTGGTAATAGCCGTTTTTATTCTCTTTTTGGCCATCTACCTTCATAAAGTGATGGAGTATGAGAAGGTAACCAAAATATTCGGTTACGAGGAGAGAATAGGGGTGTTGGCCGACATAAACCACTATATCAGCGACGAAGTGGACAAAATAGTCGGTAACAGATACGTAAACTACGACTATATAATCGACGATATAAAGCGCTTTCAGGAGGAGCTCAAGAAGATCTCCAAAAACGAACTCGCCTTGAAAACCTCGATAGTAGAAGAACTGAAAAAGATCAAAAAGAGTTTCGACGAGGAGAGAATAATAATAGAAAAGATTATACAAGAGAGCGCCGTAGTAAAGAGCTCTTTTTTGTATCTGCCCTATCTTGAAAAGGAGATTATGCTAAACGGTCTGAGCGATAAAAAGATCGTTGACGCGGTTCATGAAACCATAGAGCTGCTATCTTATCAGGTCTTTTTGAGGGAGAGGGGCTCCAACAAGAAATTCTACGAGAGTCTGGCCTCAATCAAAGAGTTTACGCCGCAGGATGAAAAGCTGGCCAAGCTTTTGAGATATTTTTACGTCCACTCTATTTTGGTTAACGACTCCATGGAGAGACTGACACCGCTTTTGGAAGAGTTCAAACATAAAAATATGATCGTCAATCTAAATATAGAAAACGCAAAAAACAGAATAGTTGATTACGAGGTGAACGTAAAAAGAGACAATCTGCTGTTTGAAGGTGTACTGCACAGCGTTCTGTTTATTTTTGCTGGAACCATTTTCTTTTTTATCTACAAGGAGCAAAAGGCCGAAAACGAATTGAAGAGAATGGCGGAATACGATTATCTTACCGGTCTTCCCAACAGATATAGGCTGCTAAAGGATCTAAAAAGAAAATATGAGGACAAAAAGGTACATATTATCAAGTTCGATATCGACAATTTTGCTCATATCAACGAAAAGTTCGGTTCCGTTATCGGCGACGTGGTATTGAAATTCTTTGCCTCGCTTTTGGAAAAAGAGTGCCCGGGCCACTCCTATCGAGTGACTTCGGACGAATTTGTGGCCATTTGCGAAAATCCGAACAGGGAGGAGATAATCTCTTTTTTCAGAAGGTTGACATCCACGATAAAAAACAGGTCCCCCTACTATTTTACAATCAGCGCCGGAGCTTTCTGGCTGGAGGGCAAGTTCGACAACGAAAAGGTAATATATTACCTCCATTCCGCTCTTTACAGCGCTAAAAAACGCGGCGGCGACAAACTGGTCTTTTATGAGGAGGGGGATTTTTACATAAAGGAGTACAGTTACCTTTCCCATATCGGAACTGAGATCAAAAAGGAGATCGAAGAGTCGATAAAAGAGGACAGGTTCGTTCTATGTTATCAGCCTATATGGAGCCTAAAAGAAAAAAGGGTCAAAAAGTACGAGGTTCTCCTTAGAATGCAAAAGGGCTCTTCCATCATATATCCGGCTGAATTTATCGAATTCGCCGAGCGTTTCAATCTCATAGGCAAAGTGACAAGAATAGTGATAGACAAAGCTTTCAAAGCCTATAAAGAGACCGGAGCCCCGCTATCTATAAATCTTTCGGGTCTCGATCTGGTCGATGAGTCTTTGATATCTTATATCATCAGGATGTCCAAAAAACATGATATCGACAATTCGCAGATAACTTTTGAGGTGACTGAAACCGCCGTGGTCGAAGATTTCGAAAGAGGCAAAAAGTTCATAACGGATCTGAAAAAAGAGGGTTTTAGATTCGCCATAGACGATTTCGGGGTGGGATACAGCTCGCTGAAATATCTTCACGAAATACCTGTAGATTATATAAAAATAGACGGCTCATTCATAAAAGATATCAAAAACAGCGAAAAGATGCAGGAGTTCGTCAAAAATATCCACTATATCATCAAAAGCTCCGGAAAGCTTTCAATTGCCGAATTCGTCGAAGATTCCCAGACACTCGCCATTTTGGAGAGAATAGGAATAGATTACGTTCAGGGTTATTTCATAGGTATGCCAGCCATGCAGATAGACGGCGCCAATAAAAACCTCTAAAGCATACAATTGATATAATCTCTATTATTAATTTGCGGGGAAATTTATGATTGCCGACTACAAAGAGTATAAAAACGCCGTAGAGAAATTGAAAAGATGGGCCTATGCCTATTACGTTCTGGACGATCCGGAAGTTCCCGACGAGGTATACGACAGGCTATACAGGGAGGTTGAGGAGTTTGAAAAGAGACATCCCGATCTGATTGACCCAACCTCTCCCACTCAACGGATCGGAGCGGAGCCGGCAAAAGAGTTCAAAAAGATCAAACATCTTACCAGAATGTGGAGTATGGAGGATGTTTTTAACGAGAGCGAGCTAAAAGAGTGGATCGGCAGAGTATACAAAAACGTTCAAGAACGGACCGACTTTTATATAGAGCCGAAATTCGACGGCGCCAGCTTGAACCTGATATACGATGGGGGTATTTTGGTGAGCGCCGCCACAAGAGGGGACGGAGAGATCGGAGAGGACGTTACCGCAAACGCCAAAACCATACCCTCTATTCCCTTGGGTATTGAACATAAAGGGTTGATAGAGATCAGGGGAGAGGTGGTTATAAGAAAGGACGATTTTGAAAAGCTCAACATGGAGCGTATTGCCAATAAAGAGCAGCCTTTTGCGAATCCCCGTAACGCGGCCGCAGGGAGTCTTAGACAGTTGGATCCTAAAATAACGGCAAAACGAAAACTTTTTTTCTATCCCTGGGGGGTAGGTTACAATACGCTAGATTTTACCGATCTTTATCGACTGATGGACTATATCTATTCTCTGGGTTTCAAAAAACCCTATAAACGGGCGGTTTGCGATACTTTGGAGGAGATAGAGTCTATCTACGAAGAGTTCAAGGAGGTTAGGGACTCTTTGCCAGTAATGCTAGACGGCATGGTTATAAAAGTAAACAAAATAGAGCTTCACGAAAAGTTGGGTTACACGGTCAAATATCCCAGATGGATGGTGGCTTACAAGTTTCCCGCCGTAGAAAAGATGACCACGGTTTTGGATGTGGTGCCTCAAGTAGGCAGAACCGGCGTCATAACTCCCGTAGCGATCGTTGAGCCGGTGGAGATAGAAGGAGTGGTCGTAGAGAGGGCCACCCTGCACAACTATGCCGAAATAGAGCGAAAAGATTTAAAAATCGGAGACAGAGTCATAATAATACGTAGCGGGGACGTCATTCCCGAGATTACCAAGGTCTTAAAGGAGTTTAGAAAAGGGGACGAAAAACCTATAACGAGACCGAAAAAGTGTCCGGTCTGTTCCAAACCTGTTCTGGATGAGGGGATATTGATAAAGTGTCAAAACCTCTCATGTCCCGCGAGAGTGGTAAACTCTATTATTTATTTTGCTTCCAAACAGTGCCTGAATATTGAGGGATTGGGAGAGAATACGGTAAAGCTGCTCTATGAGAGGGGATTAATAAGGGACGTCGTGGATCTATTCCATCTAAAACCGGAAGATCTCGTCAAACTGCCCGGTTTTGCCGAGAAAAAGGCTAAAAAGCTTATTGAATCGATCCACGCTGTAAAAGGCAGCGAGTGCTGGAGGTTCGTCAACGCCCTAGGGATCGAACATATAGGTGAAGTAGCCAGTAAAAAGCTTTGCGAAAAGTTCGGACTTAGATGGTACGAGGCCGATTACGAGGAGCTGATGTCGATTGAGGGTTTCGGCCCCGAAATGGCAAAATCGATTATCGAGTTTGTGGATGTTAACAAAAACAAAATAGAGAGGCTAATTGAGATAATAAAGCCCCGAGAACCTAGAACCGACGAGATCAAAAAATCCCCCTTTACGGGCAAGAGCGTCGTTTTGACCGGAACGATGAGGGAGCCCAGATCGAAAATCAAAGAGCTTCTGGAGTCTTTGGGGGCCCATGTGACAAATAGCGTCTCAAAAAGAACCGATTATCTCTTTTTCGGGGAGGATCCGGGCAGTAAATATAAAAAAGCCCAAGAGCTAGGCGTAAAGACACTGCCGGAAGAGAAGCTTTGGGAGATGGTGTCGCTGGCGGGAGAGAGTTTTGATGAGAGATAATCCCCGGGGCGCTTTTGACGATTCCAGAGTGTTTTTACGAGGGCCGGTACTGCTGTTTAGTCTCGATATAACCGAAAGCGAGCCGACGGTAATCTACACCACCCCAAACGTCGAGGAGTTTTTGGGCTTTACCCAGGAAGAGATTCTTCGCAAAAAGGTTACCCTACACAGATTGATACATCCGGCCGACTATAAAAAGATCGCCGCTAGAATAAGATACGTAAAAGAGAACAAGGAAGTGGAGTTTATAGAGACCAACTATAGGCTCATCAAAAAAGATGGCGAAATCAGATATATGAAGGCTTACTCCTTCGTAGAGAGAGACCAGAAGAAAAACCCGATCTATTTTCACGGCTATTTGATGGATATACACGAGGCCGAAATATACAAAAGACAGCTCGAACACGTTATCGAAGGCGCCGATTTGGGATATTGGATATGGGACTTAAAAAGCGGCCGTCACACCGTTAACGACAGATGGCTGAATATGCTGGGGCTGAGCCGCGACGATATCAAAAACGATATTTCCGACTGGGAAGAGCGCGTCCACCCCAAAGATCTAAAAAAAATAAAGCCGCTTTTGCGGGACCATATAAAAAAAGGGACCATATACAACGCAGAATTTAGAATGCGACATAAAGACGGAAGATGGATCTGGATATACTCATCGGGCGGAGTGGTGGAGTATTCGCACGAGAGCGGCGAACCGCTGTTGATGTGCGGAACCCATCAGGACATTACTCAAAGAAAGATGACGGAAAACAGAATAAAGCATCTGGCTTACCACGATCCCCTAACTTCGCTCCCCAACAGGGCTCTGTTGTTCGATCGAATAAAGCAGGCGATCTTTCACAGCAAAAGGGCCAAGAAACTTAACGCCCTGATATTTATCGATCTGGACAACTTCAAGAGTATAAACGACTTTTTGGGTCACAAGGCCGGAGACACTCTGTTAAAATCGCTTTCGCGCAGACTGCTAAAGAGCGTTAGATCCGAAGATACCGTAGCAAGGTTGGGCGGAGACGAGTTTAGTATTTTATTAATCGATCTGGACGCGAAAAAGGCACAGGAATACGCATATTTGGTTGCGGAAAAGATTTTGAGGCAGATAAAAAAACCGTTTTACTTAGAGAGACAAAAATTCTACATAAACGCGAGTATTGGCATAGTTATATTTCCCGAGGAGGAACATGGTGAATGTTACGCTCAGGAGGTGGTCAAAAGAGCCGACGCCGCCATGTACCACGCCAAAGCGATGGGAAAGGGCAAAATAAGCTTTTACGACAAGGAGCTGAACGAAAAGACCAAAGAGCGGCTCATTATGCAGATACATATGAAAGAGGCTTTAAAAGATGGCGAATTCGAGGTCAACTATCAGCCCATAGTGGAGAGTTCCAGCGAAAAGATAATAGGGGTTGAGGCTCTTTTGAGATGGAAGCGGGGAGACGAGATCTTTTATCCTTCGGAGTTTATCCCTATAGCCGAAGAGAACTCGATGATCGAAGAGATAAACAGATTCGTGGTCGAAGAGGTGTGTAAGGATCTTGCGGATGAAAATCTTGAAAAACGTTACGGAAAGATAGAGTTCGTATCGATAAATATCAGTACCACGCTGTTTAAATACGAGGATCTCCACAGATCTTTGCTCGATACCATATCTGATCACAAAGTGGACTTTTCCAGATTTAATTTCGAACTGACCGAATCCGTATTATTGGAGGATTTCGAAGATAGCGTGGAAAAAATAGAGAGTATGAAGAGACTCGGGGTGAGATTCTCTTTGGACGATTTTGGGACCGGTTACTCTTCGCTGACCTATCTGAGGCGTCTGCCGGTCGATTACGTCAAAATTGACAAGGAGTTTTTAAAAAACGTGGATAAAGACGGAGATAACGCAAAAATAGTAGAGGTTATTTTGGATATATCGAAACATTTCGGTTTCAAGGTTATAGCCGAAGGTATAGAGGACAGGGATCAGTTTGAGCATATCAAAAAACTGGGATGCGACTTTGCCCAGGGATATCTTTTCGGGAGGCCCGAGTCGATTTGAGACTGGATAGGTATCTATATAGCCGCGACATGGTTCGAAGCAGAACGAGAGCGAAAGAGCTGATCCTAAAAGGGGCCGTAAAAGTAGACTCTAAAGTGGTTAAAAAACCCTCTTTCGAGGTTTCGCAAGATTCCATAGTGGAGATAGAGGGGGATGATATCTTTGTCAGCAGAGCCGGGGAGAAGCTGTGGAGATATCTGCAAAAGGGAGCGTTAAATCCCGCCGGATCTACCGTTTTGGACGTTGGGGCGAGTACCGGCGGCTTTACCCAGGTTATGCTTTTAAAGGGAGCGGCGAGCGTGACCGCGCTGGACGTGGGAAAATTACAGCTACACGAGAGTCTCAGAAGAGATCCGAGGGTAAAGGTCCTCGAAGAGACCGATATCAGAGATTTTTCTCCCGCAAAAAGATATGATATAGTAACCTGTGACGTATCGTTTATAAGCCTGTTGTCTATAGCCGATTATTTGGATGGACTCTTTTTGAAAAATCTGCTGGTTTTGTTCAAACCTCAGTTTGAGGTGGGGAAAGAGGCAAAAAGAGACTCAAAAGGGGTTGTCAAAGATCAAAAGGCAATAAAAGAGGCTATGAGAAGATTTGAGAGTCTGGCTGAGGAGAAAGGATGGATTTTGATAGATAAATCTCCCTCCGAGATCAAGGGCAAAGAGGGCAATCAAGAGTATTTTTATCTATTCGAGAGAGCAAAATGAGAGATACGATAGACTCTTTGGCCATAGGCGCCTTTGACGGGATGCATCTGGGGCATAAGGCTCTGTTCGAGCGTCTGGGAAAAAGGGGCGGTGTTTTGATTATAGAGAAGTCATGCGCCAATATAACCCCCGGGGATACCAGATGCGAGTTCGTTGAGCATCCATGCTTTTTTTATCGGCTCGAAAACATAAAACATCTCGATGCCGAAGGCTTCGTTGAAAAATTAAAAAGAGATTTTGTAAATCTAAAACGGATAGTCGTGGGGTACGATTTCGCTTTCGGAGCGGGCAGAAGATACGGCCCCGATGATCTAAAAAGGTACTCCGACTTTGAGGTTGAGGTGGTCGACGAGGTAAAAATCGACGGAATATCAGTCCACTCCAGAGTTATCAGAGAGTATATAAAATCCGGAGATATCGAAACGGCCACCAGACTGCTGGGCCACTCGTTCTTTATAGAGGGCGAAGTGGTCAAGGGTCAGGGACTGGGTTCTAGGGAACTGGTGCCGACCCTAAACCTCTCCGTAACCGATTACGTTTTGCCAAAGGAGGGGGTTTATGCGACTCTTACGGATATATGCGGCTACTATGAGCCTTCGGTGACTTTTATAGGGCGCCGCGCCACTACCGACGGTAAATTCGGCGTAGAGACGCATATTATCGGAAAAACTTTAAAGGAGTGCAAAGACTCCAGAGTAAGGATCATATTCTTACAGCGTATTAGAGACAACAGAAAGTTTGACTCTTTGAGAGAGTTGAAAAAGGCGATAGAGTCCGATATCCAAAAGGCCCTGGCGGTCGTCAAAAAACATACGATCTAAGGAAAATCGATGATCAGAGTCGTTATAGCTGCCATTATGGCTTTTAGTTTCGGATGGGCTCAAAAGGAGGCTAACGCTCTAGTCGGCGAAGAGTCGCCATATTTGAGACAACACGCTCACAATCCGGTGAAATGGTTGCCGTGGAGCGAGGAGATTTTTGAGATAGCAAAAAGAGAGCATAAGCCCATATTTTTATCTATCGGCTACAGTACCTGTCACTGGTGCCACGTGATGGAGGAGGAGTCTTTCGAAAACGAAGAGATTGCCGAGCTGATAAACAGGTATTTCATACCGGTAAAAGTGGATAAAGAGGAAAGACCGGATATCGACAGATACTATCAAAGGATCTATCAGATAATGCACCAAAGAGGCGGCGGATGGCCTTTGACCATTATAATGACCGAGGATGGCAAACCTTTTTTCGCCGCCACCTATATTCCTCCCGAAGACGGATACGGCGTAAAAGGCATGAAGACCATTTTGCCGGTTTTGGCCAAAGCCTACAAAGAGGATAGAGAAACAATAGAAAAACGGGCAGACGCGGTACTGGCTCTGTTGAAAAGATATGAAGAACAAGAGTATGTGCCGGTAAAACTGGATCTTGTTTTGGCGGAAAAATTTCTTATGCAGGTTAGCGAGGGATACGATCCGGTTTATAAAGGTTTCTCGAAACGGATAAAGTTTCCAGAACCCAGCAAAATCGAGGCTCTGATCGATATCTATATGATTTCAGAGGATAAGAGAGCTTTCAAAATGGCCGACGAAACGCTAAAGGCTATGGCTCGCGGCGGGATATTCGATCAGATAGAGGGTGGATTTTTCCGTTACACTACCGACAGGAGATGGCAGATTCCCCATTTTGAAAAGATGCTCTATACAAACGCTCAGATTTTGATACCTTATATAAGGATGTATCTGCTCACAAAAGAGAGGCTTTATAAAGATGTGGTTTTGCAAACGTTAAAGGCCATAGATTCGAGATTTTTTTCAAAAGGTCTCTACCGTAGCGCCAGCGACGCCGACAGCGAAGGTACAGAAGGCGGATATTTTATCTATAATTACGATGAGACACTAAAGAGGTTTTTAAAGGAGGGGTTTTCAAAAGAGAGGGCGATAGAGGCTCTAAAGAGATTCGGTATAACGCCGGACGGCAATATAGACGGCGAAAACTCCAATCCGTATCGTAACGAGGAGGTAAAACTCGACTCTTTGACCGAGCTGAAGGCGCTGAATATTTTACGAGACATTCGCTCAAAAAGAAAATACCCCTTTGTCGACGAAAAGATAATCACTTCGTGGAACGCTATGATAATAGAGACGAAAATAAGAGCCTCCTGCATAGAGCCGCGTTATCTTTCGGAAGCTCTCGAGAGTCTCGATACGCTTTTGGAAAATCTCTATATAAAAAAGAGACTTTATCATCAGATGGTTTGGGGGAAAAGACCTACGAAAGAGGCGATGCTCGAAGATTATGCCTATTTGATCAAAACTCTACTAGTGGCCTATCAATACAGTTTTGAAAAGAGATATCTAGATCTTGCAAAAGAGCTGGCGACTGAGGCAAGGAGGAGATTCTATCGCAAAAGATGGTATCTAAGCGAAGCTCAAATCGCTGCGGTGGCCGATTTGAGCGATGCTTATTACACTTCGCCTCTTGCCGTGATGATAGGAGATTTTTTGACGCTCTCTATTTTAAACGAGGATAAGAGGCTCTACGAAATAGCAAAAAGCGAGATCGACCGCCGTTCGGCGTTAATCTTTCACAATCCGGCGCTATACCCCCAAGCTTTTAGAGTAGCTATGAGAATAAAGCTCTCCGACATAGTTATCAAATCCGATAAAAAGAGATTAAAAGAGAGTTTATGCGAAATACTCTCTTTTAGATATCCCTATATTCTGTTAAAAAGCGAAAAGACCGCGAGATATCTGGCGTGCGCTAAAAACAGTTGCTTTGCCACGGTTGATAATCTGGAGAGTCTCAGAAGACTGGTCGAAAACCGTTTAAAGATGGAGGAGCCCGGCAGATGGAGAAGATGAGAGACTCCATATTCAAAAAACCCGTTAAAAAAAGTTTCGAGTTCGACGAGGAGGTTGCCTCGGTTTTCGACGATATGATAGAAAGATCGGTCCCCTTTTATAAGGAGGTGGTAGATCTTGTGGCCGATTTGGCCGTAAAGAATCTAAAAGAGAACAGTCTCGTTTACGATCTGGGATCCTCTACAGGCAATACGTTGATAGAGATTCATAAAAAGAGCAGTTTCAACTTGCGTCTTGTGGGAATAGACAGTTCCGAGGCGATGATCAAACGGGCATGCAACAAGGCGGCGGCATACGGAGCCGATATAACCTTTGTAAAAGAGGACATTTTGAATTACTCCTACGAGCCTTGCGAAATGTTTATAGCCAACTATACCCTGCAGTTTATCAGACCTCTAAAGAGAGAAAAATTCATAAAAAGAATCCATTCGAATCTAAAAGAGGGAGGCGTTTTTATATTTAGCGAAAAGATCGTCACCGAAGATAAACGGCTATCAAAGCAGCTTATAGAGATATATCACTCCTATAAGAAAAAGCAGGGCTACAGCGATTTTGAAATAGCTCAAAAACGTGAGGCTCTCGAAAACGTTCTGATTCCCTATACCATGGAAGAGAACGTGGAAATGGTCAGATCGGCCGGTTTTTCCTTTGTCGAGCCGATCTTTAGGTGGGCAAATTTCGCCACTTTCTTTGCCAGGAAATGATCAGCCCTGCTGATCGAGGTATAGCTGAACGAACTCTTTTAGATTTTCGTAATCGAAAAACTCTCCGAAATTTTTGAATTTTCCTCCGCTGGCATTGGGATGGCCTCCTCCCAGAGCTATATCGTAGGCCATTTTCGATACGTCCATTTTGTTGTCGGCTCTGAGGGAAAAGGTGCCTTTTGGCGAAACGTTCATAAAAAAGTGGTAATCCGGATTTTGTTTTAAAAACCCGTTTCCCACTATGGAGCTGTTGGATACTCCGTATGTCAAGATCCCTTTGAACTCTTTGTATTCGATAGTAAATCTATCCTTCTCTTTCGCTAGCAAAGCGGTAACGTATTGCGTAACCAGATTGTCAAAGGTCTCCTCTTGGTCTCTTTTGAAAAAGCTCTTTTTGATTTTGCAAAGATCCTCATCGAGCCTGATGTAGCCTTTTGGGTCGTTTAGGTATTTTAACCCTTCTAAAAGCATATGGTGCCTGTATCGAACGTTTTGTGCCGGGAACATCGCTCTGTTTATCTCCTTTGCCTCTTCGACGGCTCTCATCAAAACTTTTCCGCTTTCAAAGGCCTCTTCTTGGGTCAACCATATATCTACGGCGTTTATTGCATCAAATAGCGGCGAATAGGGCAAGAGTTCATTGCGAAAAAATCTGTCAAAGGTGATTTTAGACGCGCTTCTCGTGACGTCGAGATAGTACCATTTGAATCTTTCGGCGCTTTCTGCCCCGGAGGCGTGGTGATCGAGCAGTTCCAGTTTAATATCAAAGCCGTTTTTTTTCAGCCTAGTTACCTCTTCTTCCAAAAATGCCGCCTCCTGCAGCGATAGATTCAGATCCGTTATCAATATGTAGTTGGTATCGTTGATATCGAGAGAGGATAAGATCTTCTCGATTTTTTTGATGATTTCATCTCCGTAATTGGCGTTTAAAAAGATTGCGTTCTCAAATAGGATCGATGTGACCAGCTGGCATCCGTATCCGTCCAGATCGGTATGCGAAAGGTGAAACAGCCTCATATCTACTCCATTAAATCTTGAAGAGTCAGCTCCTCAAGAAAATTGTCTATTCTGTTTTGAAGCTTGTTCAAAAAGGGCCAAAGCGTGCAAAAACTTCCCTTGTTGCTGGGGCAGCAGGCTTGATCGGGGGAACAGTCGAATACGCTGATATTTTTTCCTTCGGCCGATTCGGCTATCTCCTTTATAGAGAGCAGGCCCGGCTCCTTTGCCAGCATGAAGCCTCCCGTGGCTCCTTTGAAGGATTTCAAGATTCCCTTTCTGGCCAGATTTTGCAAAATCTTGGCCAGAAAACTTTTGGGAATGTCTAGCTGCCTCGAGAGCGTGTCGGTACCCATAGGTTCGTTTCGTTTCGCTATCAGTATCAAAGAGAGCAGCGCATATTCCGTGGCTCTGGTAAAAAGCATCTCTATCCTCGCTTTTTTTGAAACAAATTATACAAAAATTATCCTATTTAAAAATTGAGGCGAGTCATTTATTGGTTTGACGCAAGAAATCGGACTTGCCAAAAAAAAATATTTGGATATAATGTCACTTCCAAAACAATACAGACCAATCAGGAGGCTAATTATGGCTTTGGATTCGGCGAAGAAACAAGAGATCATCGCTAAGTTCGCTTCGAGCGAAAAGGATACCGGTTCACCTGCTGTTCAGATAGCTCTTTTAACGGAGAGAATAAAGTATCTGACCGATCACCTAAAAGAGCACAAAAAAGACCACTCTTCCAGACTAGGTCTTTTGAAGCTGGTAGGGCAGAGAAAGAGACTTCTTAGATATCTTAAAAAGAAAGATTACGACAAGTATCAAGAAGTAATCACCGCCTTGCAAATTAGAGGATAGGTTCCGCCTCTCCTCTTTTTTGCATACTTCTATTAACCCCCCCCGCAAGATT
>JAMONM010000039.1 GCA_027065825.1 Campylobacterales bacterium
CAAAAAAAGAGGAGGAGAGCTTTCCGAAATTCAAAGAGCACGAAGTCGTAAAAGGGAGAGTCAAGAGAATCGCCAATTTCGGAGCTTTTGTCGAGTTGCCGGGCGGCGTGGACGGTTTGATCCACATCTCCAAACTCTCAGATGGCAGAGTTAATCGAGTTGAGGATGTGGTACGAGAGGGAGACGAAGTTGAGGTTGAGGTTCTCTCTCAAAAAGGGCACAAAATCGAGTTGGCTCTAAAAAGGGTTTTTTGATTTATCTTGGTTTAACTAAATTTTTAATACAATCACATTCGCAAAGTGACAAGTAGGGATACGCAAGCCGAACGGACTTTGCGCGAAGGGCACGGCCCAATTTTTTTAGGAGGTATTTTATGAAAAAGCTATTTTTTCTACTGGTAGCTTTTGCCGGATTCGCGTTTGCGGCAGAGGGTGAAAGCATGATCAAAGCCTACAGCATAATCGCTGCCGGTGTAGGTCTGGGTATTGCTGCCGCCGGAGGCGGTATCGGTATGGGACACACTGCTGCCGCTACCATAGCCGGAACCGCTAGAAATCCGGGTCTTGGCGGAAAACTTATGACTACGATGTTCATCGCGTTGGCGATGATCGAGGCCCAGGTTATATATACCCTCGTTATCGCTCTGATAGCTCTTTACGGTAATCCGTTCCTGGGATAAGAGGCGCGACGAAGGCTCTTGCCTTCGCCCACTCTTTTTGATAAAATTTTGCTTCCTAAATCGACGCGGCAGTGGCGGAACTGGTAGACGCGCAAGGTTGAGGGCCTTGTGGGAGTTTATCCCGTGGAGGTTCGAGTCCTCTCTGCCGCACCATAACTCTTCTAAGGACCTCTTTGCGAGCACGTCTCTCACAGATTTTGGGATTATATAGATCTTTTTTGGTTTTGATGGGTCTTTTCGCCCTTTTGATGAGTCTATTCCGCCTCCTCTTTTTCCTTTATCGACCGAGTAACTCCGAAGGCAGTTTGGAGGAGTATTTTTCCGCATTTTTGCTGGGGATTCGTCTCGATCTTTCATCGTTGGGATATATTTTCGCCGTGGCTTTTTTGATCACTTTTGCTCTTGTTTTTATTAGATCCCTTTCGGTGAAAACCGTTAAAAGAGTTTTGTACATCTATTTTTTTCTCGCTTTTTCCCTGTTGGCGATATTGCTGGTTTCCGATCTGCTATTTTTCTCCTATTTCGGCGAGAGAGTCAACATTATGATTTTCGGAGTAATAGACGACGATACGGCCGCGCTGTGGGAGATAGCCAAAAAGAATTACAATCTCTTCGCCGCCGCCGTTTTAGCCGCATTGTATCTGTTTTTTTTGCGTTATGTTTTAAAAAGAGCTATTTTGGATGCCCGGGATGCGGGGATTTCCGTTGGAACTAAAGGGTTTGCCGCCATATCGTTTCTCTTCGCCGCCGCTCTTTTTTTGATAATCAGAGGCGGTTTCGGGATGTTTCCGATCTATCACTGGACTCGGGACGTGGCGGCTGATAGATTTTTAAATCAGATCTCAAAAAACGGGGTATATCTCTTCGTGGAGGCCTTGAAACAGTATAGAAAAAGCAAAAAAGATGAGATCGATTTCGTGAAAATCAGCGGCTTCGAGGGCAAAATAGAGGAGGCGTTCAAAACCGTTTCGCAAAGAGGCGAAGATTTTGGGGATTTATGGAGATACATCGAAAGAAAGAGTCCCCAAAAGGCTCCATTTGAGGGGTCTAACGTGGTTTTGGTGATGGTGGAGAGCTTCGGTATGCCTTTGCTGAAATATCAGAGCGAGCAATTCGACATTCTGGGCAGTTTGAAGCACCATTTCAAAGAGGATATCCTCTTTGAAAACTTTATTTCCACCTCAAACGGAACGATAGCCTCGATGGAGCCGACCCTTTTGAATATAATTTCCAGGCCCTCGACTCTTCCTTACGGTCAGAGCGTATATCAAAACGTTTCGTTTGTCCAGGCGGCCGCGAAAGTTTTCAAAAGGGCCGGATACAAGACGATTTTTCTTTACGGAGGGGATCTTTCATGGAGAAACGTGGGGAACTTTTTTTCCAAACAGGGATTCGATTACGTCTGGGGTAAAAGCAAAATTTTAAAAGAGCTATCTTTAGAACCGGAAAAATCGGTTCACGACTGGGGCGTATTTGACGAATATCTGTACAGTTTCATTTTAAAGACTCTTTCTGAAGCCAAAGAGCCTCTTTTTATATTTGCGATGACCACCAACAACCATCCGCCCTATACCGTTCCGGAACATTTCAAAAAAGAGCCGGAAATTCCTCCGAGTCTACAAAAGAGAATCAGAGGCGACGCGAAGCTGTTCCGAAAACGGATAAAGGATTACGCGTACGCGTTAGACGCTGCCGGCGATTTTTTGGACAGAATAAAAAGCTCCGATCTATTTAGGAACACTCTCGTCGCTATAACCGCAGACAACAATACCATCGAAGGCATGATGAGTTACGAAGACTATATTAAAGAGTCCAAAAAGATTCCATTTTATATATTTTTACCGGGCGGAGCCAAACTGAGCTACGATTCAATGACGCCCGGTTCGCACGAAGATATCATGCCGACACTCTATAATCTGACCCTTAGCGGAGTCAGATATTACGCTATCGGAGAGGATATGTTTGATCCCGATCTGCTCCATTGCGGTTTCAATGATAAAGGAATCGGAGTCGCTCCGGACGGGTCCTTTTTGCTAAAAGAGCCCAAGACCGGATTGCAAAAGAGGTGCGCGAAACTCTATAAAGCCTCTTTGGCGGTTACCGATTTTATTGTAAAATCTCAGTTGAAAAAGGGCGTCGGAGAGAAAGAATGAGAATCTTTGCAGTGATATCGATACTTTTTGTTTTAGGTTTTGCGGATAGCGATCTGCTGAAAATTTATGAGCGTCAGGGAGAAAAAGCCGTCATAGAGGCGATGGACAAGATTTTGGAATCCGAAAGTTTTTGGGAAGAGAGGCTTAAAAACAGAGACGTTACTTTAGGATATTACTCCAAGAGCAAATTTTTGCTTTTGTGCGAAAAGAGCCAAAAGAGACTCCATCTATACCAGATCGTTCCGAAGGGATTTAAAAAGATAGATACGATCGAGGTAATTTTAGGTAAAAACAGCGGAGACAAGATCAAAGAGGGAGATCTAAGAACCCCCGTGGGTGTTTACAGACTTTCCGCTAAACTGACAAAAGTGGATGATTATTACGGACCTTTTGCCTACGAGACTACCTATCCTAATCTGTTCGATAGGTTACAGGGCAAAAACGGACACGGCATCTGGATACACGGAATGCCTTCGGACTGCGATGACAAAAAGGATACAAGAGGGTGTATCGCTATGCAAAACCACAGACTGAAGGCTTTGGAGGATCTTTTCGACTATACCAGCAGTTATCTGCTTATTTCGGAAGATCTGTTTAAAAAAGCCGATAAAAAGGATATTGTGGATATACTCTCTACACTCTACAAATGGAGAAACAGTTGGAAAGCCAGCGATTACGACAGATATATCTCGTTTTACCATAAAGAGTTCAAAAGATTCGACGGGAGTGATCTGGAGAGGTTTAAACGGTTTAAAAAGAGGGTTTTCGATTCGAAAAAGGGCCAAAGAATAGAGATCATATTTAAAGATATCGAGATAATCCCCTATCAAAATCCGCAGGGAGCCAAACTTTATAGAGTGAATTTTTTTGAGATATACGATTCTGATAACTACCGTTTCAGGGGCGAAAAGGAGTTATATTTGAAAAAGGCCGACGAGGGATGGAAAATTTTGGTAGAAAAATAGTCGCTTTTTTCTTTTTTCTATCTATCGCTTTGTACGGAGCGAGGCTGGATTTCGATCTGTACAAAAAAGGCGAAGCCGAACACGCTCTTTTGGTTATAGGCGGAATTCACGGAGACGAGCCGGGAGGATATTTTGCCGCCTCTTTTTTGGTGAAACACTATAAAATTACCGAGGGCGAGCTATGGGTTGTGCCGAATCTCAATTTCGACTCCATAGTCAGATTCAAAAGAGGAGTTTACGGCGATATGAACAGAAAGTTTGCCGAAATCTCTCCCTCGGATCCCGATTACGAGCATGTAAAGAGAATCAAGGAGATAATTTTAAAGGAAAAGGTCCATCTGGTTTTGAACCTGCACGACGGGCGGGGCTACTACAGAAAAAGATGGGAAAACACCATATTCAATCCGGCCGCGTGGGGACAGGCGTGTATTATTGATCAGGAGTTCGTGGACGGGTGTGAATACGGAAATCTCAGCGAGATGGCAAAAAGGGTCAACGAAAAGCTAAATAGAAAACATCTAAAGGAAAAGCACCATATCTTTAACATAAAAAATACCAGAACGAAATTCAAAGATGAGCAGATGAGGCTTTCGCTGACCTATTTCGCTATAACTCACAATAAACCGGCTCTAGCGATAGAGACTAGCAAAAATATCGAGGATCTGGCTACGAAGATCTACTATCAGCTCAGCGCAATTGAAGAGTTTATGAAAATTATGGGAATTGAGTTTCAAAGAGATTTTGAACTGTGTACTTCAAAAATCGAAGAGCTCATATCCAAAAGCGGCTCTTTCGTCGAAATTTCACGGGGATATATTTTGCCGCTAGACGGACTGAGATCGTATATCAACTACTTTCCGGTAATGGATAGAGGCGCCGTTTTGAAAACAAAAAGCGACGATCCTCTCGCCGCCGTCGTGAAAAGGGGAGATATATATACTCTCCAAAGGGGTCATCTGATCAGATCGCGGCTAAGGCCCCAATATTTTCAAAAGGGCGAAATTTTAAAGAGCGTAGATGCTGAAATAGACGGAAAAGAGCAAAACATAAGTATACCTTCGATAGTGGACGTAAAAGAGAGTTTCAAAATTTTGGCTCCCTCGAATCTCAGAGTGAACGTGATTGGTTTTAGCCAAAAAGGTATACAAAACGAAAACAATATCGAAATAGGCCGCGACGAGATAATGAAAAGATACTCAGTCGATAGCGAGGGGAGACTCTTTAGAGTCGAGTTTTATGAAAAAAAGAGCTTTAGAGGCTCTTTTTTGGTCCGTTTTCAGAAAAAGTAGAAATAATAAATCATACTCTCGATATATTCTTGGTTGATGCCGTCGACGGCATTGGAGTAGCCTACGGAAAAACTGATATTGTCTTTTCTAAATAGCGGACCGCCTATACCGATATTGGCGCTGAATCCTCCGTAAGTTACGCTGTTGTAATATAGCCCAAGATCCACAAACGGCCTCCATCTGCGCGTATATCTATATTTGTGGTCATATCCAAAAAGTATTCCTACGCCTCCTTCGTAGTACGAGTCAGGCAGAAACTGCGGATTATCCTCTACGCTGATCCTTTTAATCAGTTCGGTGGGGTAGTTTTTGGAGAAGATCGCCCTTTTTAGATAGGTTTTGTAGGTTATATCCGGATAGGCGGTTCTAGTTTTAAAGATATATCGGATCAGAAATTCCTTTGCGTTTCCCAAGGCTTTTCCCTCTTGGTCCTCTATCGATTTGTAGCCTAGTGCGGTTTCGAAATATCTTTTGTTATCCATTTTGTATGTTGTAAACAGTTCTACGGAGTCAGCTCTGGCGGCTACAATCGTATGGGAGCTCTCCTGTGTGTTTTCGTTGAGGGCAATTTTTACGTATGAGTCGATCTTGTCGGTACATCTGTTGAAATATAACGCCTGGAAGCTCCAGTATCGGTTTATGTGGTCTTTGTAGCCGGCGTAAAGCTCGTAAAATCCTCTGTTTAGAAGCTCTTTGTAACCGAAACCGAACTCCTGCTGGGAGGAGGGGAGGTCTTTTAATATCTGGGAGTCGTAATCCTGAAACAGACTTTTTTTCGTCGCAAAGGTGAAGTAACGTTTTTGACTCCACTCTTTGGTTATCTGCGCCTCGTTTTGCAAGTAGCTCAGCGTTCCCCGATTGATATGGGTTAGCCGTAAATCTAACCTGGAAGCGTCGGTATGGATTATATCTAGAAACTGTTTATATAGGTGGTAGTCGTAGATATATCTGGACATGTAATCGAAGGCGTAGCTTTTTGAATCATCGTATCTTTGCAGCTCGAACAGCGCCTGAACTTCGTCTCTGTGAGGCAATGTTTTTATATATTTTGACAAAACTCTTCTCATTCTCTCTTTGTCATAATCGTGCAAAGCTATATTTAAAAGCATCCACGGCTCTGGGAAGAAAAAGGGTTTTTTTCTTTTTTTGGTTAACTTTGTCGGTTTTTTTGTCTTTTTCGTTTCGACCGACTCCTCTTTGGACTGTTCGACTGGCTCCTCTTTGGGCCGATGTTTAGGCTTTGTTTGAGGCCGTTTTGAAAAAAGCTCTTTTTTTTGCGGCGGCTCTTTGCCGAATATTTGAGATAGAGTATTTTTTAGTTCTAGGTATGATTGCCGGTCGGAGCCGTTTTTTACTCTTTCAAGCAGGTTGAAAAAGGCTTTTTTGGCCTTTTGAGGATCCGTATTGACCACCCAGAACCCGCCTCTTAGGTCTTCGATTTTTAGATTTTTCGCTATTTTTCTAAGAGGCGTCGCTCTTTTTGACAGTAGATAGCGAATAGTGAGTCTGCCGGAATCGGTTTTGTATATTATGGATCTGTTTTTGATCTTTTGCGGCAGACTCTCGTATATTTTGACAAGAGCCTCCATATTGTCGGAGGTTACCAGCTGGATCGAATAGAGCCTCTCTTTGGCCAGCAACGAGAGGTTAAAAACCAAGATCAACAGTAAGACCGTTCTTATCATTTTCTTATCCTGTAGCGTTCAATATA
This sequence comes from Campylobacterales bacterium, assembly GCA_027065825.1. Taxonomy (GTDB): domain Bacteria; phylum Campylobacterota; class Campylobacteria; order Campylobacterales; family Nitratiruptoraceae; genus Nitrosophilus_A. The sequence continues at coordinate 6,798 of JAMONM010000039.1, forward strand.
GTATTGCGCGGTGTCGTAAAAGTTTTTCATCAGATAAAAGTTTACTTTTGAACTGAGGTTGAATCTAAAATCGTAATGCTTTTTAGCAAAAGAGAAGAGTTCGGCTATTTTGGGATAGTTTTCAAAATACATACTAAGTCTTAAAAAGTTGTAGAAAAAGTCAAAATCGTACAACAGGGCTCTCTCCTTTTTGAGCATACTCTTCATCATTCGGTATGTTTTGTATCTTATGTTGTCGCATTCTTCGAACTTTCCAACGGTATAGAGCAGATCGGAATATATTATCAACATGGAGAAGTCGTTGCCGTTTCGTTTTAATCTTTGTTTGATTATTTCGAGAGCCTTTTTTTCCTCTTTTAGAAAAAGATATAGCGAGAGGAGGGCTTCCTGCGGCAGTTTGTATCTTTTTGAATACCGTTTTAAAAACTCTCTCATTCCCTCTATATCCTGAGTTTCGATCAAAAACCACATATAGGAGGTTACCAGCTCCTGCGAATCGGATATCTCTTTTAGAGCTTTTTCGAAGGTTTTCTTGGCCGCTTCTACCTCTTTTAGTTCCATGTAGGCTCTTGCAAGCACTATCCGGTAATATGGGTTTAGGTATATCTTTTCGTTTTTTATGGACTCGAGCAGTTTGACTATTTCTCTCCATCGGCCGCTCTTTTGAGCGCTCTGGATAAATAGGGATATAAAAATCGGATTTTTGCCTTTTTTATACTCTCTCAGGGCCATATCGGCGGCTTTGTCGAACTTTTCCCTTTTTATATAAAGGGTAATCAGCTGTGCAACGTAATAGTCTTCGGCTTTGCCGAGGGCGTAGAGCCGCTTTAACGTTTCGAAGGCCTTTTTTTCATCGTTTTGCAGTTTGGCCATGCCAAATAGCGTTTTTAGATAAAAGGGCGTCTCTTTGTCGGCTTTTTGCAAAATCTCGTACGCTTTTTGATACCTTTTGGCGGCCAGCTCTCTTTTGGAGAGATAAAGAGCTATTTCGGTGGGAATATTCCCGTACTCCCTTTCATAGCTCTTTGCGGTATTTTTTAATCCTTTTACGTCTCCGATTCGTTTGTAAAACTTGAAAAAGTATAGATACAAACTCTTTTTGTCCAGAAGATTTCCGTATCTTCTCAAAGATGACAGAGCTTTTTCGAATTCCGATTCGTAATCGTATATGTCCAGCAGCTTTTTTAGGCTTCGTACGTCGCCTTTTGCGGCTTTGTTAGATAGAATCTCCGTAGCTATATCGTATCTCTTTAGGGCAAGGGCCAGATCGAGTGCTTTTGTTTCGTACTCTTTTTTTCCGAGTATCCGATAGAGTTTATGGTACTCCTTTAGAGCCTCCTGAGGCTTGTCGTTCCACAGAGCCAGCTTGGCGAGCCACTCTCGATAGTATATGTCGTTTTTGTCGAGTTTGTACACTAACTTTTTTGCGAGTCTGTATGCGCTTTTTATATCGTTGCTGTAGACGAACGATTTTAGCATCAGATCGTATTGATCCTCTTTCGCCAAAGCCGAAACGCACAGCATTATAAAAAGAGTTATCGCTTTTTTCATCTTTACAGCCTCTTTGCCAGTGATTTGGAAATTTCGTTGGCCAGTTTCAGATCTCCGGCGGCAAGGGCCGCTTTTAACATCCAGTAGGCGCTCTCTTTGTCCGAAATAAAATCGTTTTTATACTCTCTGGCCATCTTCGCGGCCGTTTCGGGCTTGTTTCCCCACAGCAGAGATTTTATGGCCTCTACGAAATAGCGGCTCTTTTTCTCTTGTGAGACGCTTTTCATAGCCTTTAGATAGAGCTTCGAGGCCTTTTCGTACTCTTTGGCGGCCAGAGCGTATTTGGCGCTCTCTTCGAGCCACGCTGTTCTGTTTACCGGATCTCCTTCGGAGAGCTCTTCGAATATTCTCGAGGCCGAAGCGTATTGCTGATCAGCTATATATAGTTTGGCAAGTTTTAGCATATATAGATTTTTGTTGTTTCGATCCTCTTTTAGCAGCAGTTTCAGATACTCGATAGCCTCTTTGGTATCTGAGGTCTGTATGGCCAGATCGTAGGCCTTTTCCAGCCATACCGGAGATAGGGTCGAAAGGGCCACACGTCTGATCGCCTCCTTGGCCAGAGGATATAGTCCGAAGGATAGCGCCTCTTGGTAAACTCTTTTGTAGGTTTCGTTCTTTCTGGAAGCGTTTAAAATCTCTCTCAGAGCCGCTGCGATTTTTTGTCTGATTCTGTTTTTCTCATCCTCGTCGTAGGATTTAAAATAGGCGATTTTTAACATTTTGTATCTCAAAAAAGGAATCTCTTCGTAAGAAGGGAATCTTTTTTTTATATACTCAAACTGCTCTTTGGCTCTATCGAGCGATCCGGTGGCTATATATTTGTCGAACAGCATCAGATTCATATCCAGATCGGTATTGTAGTATCTTTTAATATTCTCTATGTATTTTATAATAAGGGTGTCGTTGCTTTTTTCTTTTTTTACCAGATTCACTATCTTGTCTTTCGGAAACAGCAGATAAAGTACCGCACATACGATCAATACGAACCCGGCTATTTCGTACCATCTAAATAGTTTTTGGTGCGTCAGTTCACCGTTTACATCCGGTCTCAATTCTCACCTCTTTGATACTGTTTGATTTTATCGTAACGTATGATCCTTTTTTTGAGACTTTGACGCCTCTGGGGTATATATTGTATTCGCAGCCGTTTTTTATCTCGAATTTGGCGTAAATCGGTACGAACGATCGAAGTTTTACGAAATTTTCGCCGCTTTTTTGGACTATACCGTTCGCTTCGACAAGTCTAAAATCGGGTTTGTCTCCTTTATAGGATATCCTATATCGCCCCTTTTCGTTTAGATGTATATAGTAACCGCTATTTTTACGATATTTGTATCCTAAAACGTTTTCGCTGCGGTCCGAAATCGGTTTTTGGGTTCTTAGCGTTTTTAGATTTTTGTTCGTAACCACTATCCAATCTCCTTCGAGATCCTTGGCGACGGCTAAATTTTCGAAATCCAAAACTCTTTTTATCCACATAGAGGCGAACATGGGATTGACCTTTTGCCCAAGAGCCCATCTGTAGACTCTGTGCAAGGCGTTCAAGGAGGCCTTTTTCGAGGCTGAATAGAAATGGTAATATATATCGATAGGTTTTAATCTTTTTGGATATTCGGTTCTCTTAAACGCCTCGATCGCCTTTACGTATCCGCCGTAATTGGTCCATTCGTCCGTAAATATGTTTTCGTTTTGGATAGCGCAATATACTTGAAAGTAATCTCCCCTGTATAGTCCCAACGGAGCCACGAGGGAGAGCCAAGGGTTCTCGTCGGTAATTACCGTATCTCCACCGTTGATGTTCAGTATACGGTTGTCGTAACAGATTTTGAGCGCCTCTTTGGAGGGTAGACAGTCGCCGGTCCAGAAAAAGAGACGACATTTTTTATCTTTGGGCAAGAGCGAGTTTACGTATTTGACGGAACCTAAAATCTCTCTTTTTAGATCAAAAGAGTATCCTTTGATTTTTAGATTGTACCCTTCGATATTTTGCTCGCTCTTGCTCCATTTAAAAGGGTGGCTAAAGCTGTGGCTGGCCGGTTCTACGTACGATAGGGAGAATATCTTTTTCGCTATTTCTTCCAGCTTGGCGGACTCTTTGGGATAGAGCCCCCAGGGGGCGATTTCGGCCTCGATAACCGATATCGAGTGGGGAATGGGGTATTTTTTCAACACCTTTTCAAACAGTACCTCGGCCGCATATTTTCCTCCGTCGAAAAACGCTTTTTCGATAAAACCGTCTCCGTCAATATGGGAAAAGAGTATCCTTCTGCCGTTTTCGGTGGTGGTATCGGGTACGGGAATATCGGGCAGTGTTAGAGCCTTTTTGAAAAAAGTAAACGGATCTACCGCCCACAGATCGTAATTGAACAGATTTACTACGGCTCCTCCTGGCAGAGCAAAGCCGCCCCAGGGTGTATAGCCCGTCAGAGCGAATATGGCGCCTTCTCTTTCTATAGCCGCTACCGGTTTTAACTCTTTTCCCTTTAGGAGAAACTGCGAATCGAAAAAGTTGGGTTTGGTTTCGTATTCGGCCTCTTTGGCAAGGAGTATTTTTGATTGAGAGCTCTTTTGTATCTGAAACATCTCAAGTCCCAGCCGCTCAAAAAGTTCCGGATTTTCGAATCCGAAACCGTTAATGAACAGAACTTTTACCCCCTGCTTTATATTCGATTCTATCCAATCGAAAAACTCCCGTTCGTTATTTAGCAGTCTCTGCTCCAATGCCACAACTATACCGGCGTAGCGGTCGAATATAGATGTTTTTGGCAGACCTTTTGAGAGGTTCCAGAGTCTGGGTACGAAACCCAAATACTCAATAGGCATGGAAAAGAGCGAATGCGCCTCGCTTTCGTTAGGGGGCAGATCGCTCATATACAGTATCAGAACATCTCTGGGCACGTATCTGACGGTGCTTACTCCGATATGTTTTAGATGTGGATCGGCTATATAGGGAATGAAACCCTCGGCCGCTATCTTTTTGGCCAGCTCTTCGGCTCCCAGAAACGGCGGTTCCATATAATCTACCACTATGACCGGTTTTGATTTGGCTATCTTTTTTAGTTTCGGCAGCAGCCAGTTTCTATCCGCTATAGATACCGCGCGTATGCTTTTATCTACGGTATTTATGCCGCTATAGAGCGATTCGACCAAAAAGGCGTCGATTTCGTTTTGGATTCTGTCGTAGATTTCGAATCCGCGGTTTGTGATAATTATTTTGTTTGGAAACTCTTTTCTTAGTTTTTTGACGAATTTAACAAGAGCCTCTTCATATTCGGCCCGCGCTTTTTTATCTTTTAGGGCTATCTGGTAAGAGTCGAGTGTATCTAGCATAAACCCGTCGAATTCTTTTAGGGTTTTCGCCTTTTTCAGCAGATCTTCGCGGACTTTGTCGATTCTGAGATCAACGATATGGCTGTTCCAGTCCCTGTTCTCTCCTATTTTTATCTCATCCTCGGCTATATAGCTTTCGCCGACGCTGAGATAGGCGATAACTTTCGAGTCGGTATCGAGGTTTTCTATCTCCACCGAAGAGGGATCCACTATAACCCAGTCGAACAGCGAAAATATCTGTGCCGGGGGATTCGTGTCGTAATATATGGCTACGCTTTTTGGAGCTTTGGTTCCCGCCAACAGCAACCCGGTCATCAAAAAGAGAATCGATATAAATCTACTGCAACATAAACGTTTCATAGTGAAGCCTTTTGAAATCTCTGTTTATCATTATCATACCTATTGCCGAGACTATCAACAGCGATAGCGCAAAACCGTATCCGAAAAAGTAGGGACCGAGCCTGATCGATAGCAGAGTAAGCGCAATATTTAGGATCAAAAACAGGGCCGTCAGAACCAAAACGTTTTTTCTGCGATCCAGATAAAAGAGTATGGCCAAAAGCGACATGAAAAATAGCTGCAGTTGGGTGGCTACCAGATCGATATGAAACAGAGGCAGATAAAGCAGCGGCATGCCGAGAATTTTAAATATCTCTTCGCTAAAAATTATCAGAATAATCGTTATTATACTCTGTACCCTCAAAATCTCCACCAGAGCCGTTCTGGCGCTCTGAATCATATCGTTTCCGTTTTTGTAGATGTGTTCCAAAGTGGCGCCTTCCCTGGCGGCGTCGTAGTACTCTTCATATTTTTTTGCGAACTCCGTCTCTATTCTTAATAAAAATACCGCCATTCCCGGCGCAATGGCCAGATACGCCAAAAAAATGGGCAGGTCGTATATGGCGGAGTCTCTGAGCCACTCTAGAACTTTTGAGCTGGTAAGAGGATGGTACCAGAATATAAATTTGTCAGCCCATATGGCCGCGTTGTAGAAAAAACCGGTCCATATCAGGGATCTGTACATTTTGCCTCTTAAAAAGTCGAACTCGACCAGTCTGTCAGATGGGTATTTTTTGAGTATCAATCCCACCAGCATAAAGAACAAAAAGGCGTGACCCGAAAAAAAGGCGCCCAGCATTGCATCGAGCCCGTATCGGGCGAGGAAAAAGACCATGATTAAAATTATTACGTAGGCAAAGAAAAAGGAGTAGATTATGAATTTATAGTTTTTCAATCCAGATAGGACTACGTTGGCGATCCAGATTCCGCAAAAGAGAGCGAAGGTAAAAGCGAACAGAATCGAAAAGAGAATTCCCGCGCTCTTTAGAAACATTAACGAAAATGGCAAAATGAGTAAAAAACCGGCCACCATATTGATAAAAATGGCTCCCATCAGATTCGGAAGAATTTTGTCCTCTTTTTTTTCAAATATACGATCGGCGATATATCTGGTAAAAGCCAGTTGAAAAAAGCCTGTAAATATCAAAGAAAGTGCGATCAGATACGTAACTGTTACCTGAAACTGGGTGATTATCTCCTCGTTGTGTATAAAGCTTCTGGCAATATAACCGGCGATCAAAATACTCAAAATAGAGATCAGCCAGGGTCCGGAGCTGATGGCGGTGGAGTAGCTGTATGCCTTTATTATGGACATCAGCCTCTTTTTACTCAATATTTTTTTGAGTTCGAATCCGATTCCTGCCATATTAGCCAACCTCTTTGTATATTTTTTCGTAGCTTTTTAGAAATCTATCGAGAGTGTAGTATCTCTCTACTCTCTCTATGGCGCTTTTTGAGGCCTTTTCCCACTTGTTATCGTCGGTTAAAAGATCTATATAGGCTCTGGCCAGCTCCGAAGGGTTGGCTATCGGAACCACTTCGCCAGCTTTGCCTATCTTTTTATCCTCCTCGTCTATCCCTCCGTTTATGAGCTGAGAGCACGAGCCCACATCAGTGGTAACGGCCGGAACTCCGGCCGCGAAACCCTCTATGATGACCAGCGGCATCCCTTCGCTGATCGAACTGAGGGTGGCTATTTTTGTCTGAGGCAGTACCTCCTCGATATTTTTGAATCCCAAAAATTTGACCCTCTCTTCCAGTCCGAGGGCTTCTACTAGCAATCTGCACTCTTTCGCGTACGTTTCGTCCTCGTTTTGCGGTCCGACTATCCAGCCCTCCGCCTCAGGAAGCCTGTTTATAGTGATTCTCATCGCTTTAATGAAGGTTTTTATATCCTTTATGGGTACGACTCTGCCTATTAGGGTGATTATCTTTTTCTCTTTTCGCTCTTTTCTCAACGGTTTTAGTCTCTCCACGTCCACGCCGTTTGGGATCACTTGCGTCTTATTCGGGTCGGCTCCGTACGAGATCTGTATCTCTTTGGCTTTGTCAAAGAGAGAAATAATCGGGTTGGCGGCTTCGTAGGAGACCTTTCCTATACCTTCGAAAAACTTTATCCACATATTTTTTATATGGCTCAGATCTCCCAGCTCTTTTTGGAAGACGGTTCTAGTATCTACCAGCCAGTCGGCGTTTAACATATCTATTTTTCTCTCTCTGGTATAAATTCCGTGTTCGGTTAGAACGAAAGGTTTGCGGTAGTTAAAGTGTAGTAAAGCTCCCAAAAAACCGGCATAACCTGTAGAAGGCGAATGGATAATGTCGAATTTGTCCATTTTTTTGGCCGTCTGTGCCAGTTTCCATATAGGAGAGTGCATATTCCTAACGGTCCAGAAATAGTCGATAAAAGCGCTCTGAGGACAAAAATGCAGATACTCCTTTTTGATATATTCCCAAGATCCGGTTCCGTATAGAAACTCCTTTTGCGTAATCTCTCGAAGATAGAAATCGAGACTCTTAAATTGAGCCGGAAATGCTGAATTTGCGCTTTTTTCTCTGAACCATCCGTGGAGGGCGGAAATGGTCTCCTCAAACTCTTTTTTCGTTTTGGTAAAGTCCGGTTCCGGTCTTTCAACGTTATCGAATAGAAACTCGGCATGTATCTTTTTTAAATTTTTGGGCAGATCGTACTCTATCTCCCCGTAATCTTCTCTTTTGCTACCTATAAAAAGTATTTCGAAATCGTACATATATAGACCGGAAATCAACTGATGTATCCAGGTGGAGACGCCGCCTTTGATGTAGGGGTATGTTCCTTCGGCTATTATCAGGATTTTTTTTCTATCAGACATTTACGTCTCCTTCCCACAGAGTGGCAATGGGATACAAAAACGGATCCAGTTTTAGATAGCGGTTTTTTATAAAAATGTCGCGAACTCTTGCGTATTCGCCTCTTTGATAGAGAATCTCCGCCAAAAAGGGAAGGGTTTTGTATTCCGCGGCCCCGTATTTTACGGCTTTTTGGAAGTACTCCATCGCGCTTTGGGTATCTTTTTGTCTAAGGGAGAGTTTACCCATCGTGATGTATAGATACGGATCCGTAGGAAGTTTTTCCAACGCTTTGAGCGCGTTTTGTTCTATCTGTTCGAAAATATATTTTTGATACTCTTCGTCGGCCAGTCCGATATAGATATATTCCCAGTAGAGTCTCGAGAGCTCCTTGTGTATTAATGCTCTTTCTTTTGGATCCTCGCATTTTTGTAAGAGCAGTAGCTCTTGGTGGATCTTGTCGTTTATCTCTTTTTCTAGTCGGTTGATTACGCTAAATGAGAGAAGTCTGATTTCGTCGTTGGGATCTTTGAGTCCCATTTTGATCAGTTCGATGCTTTTAGGGGTTTTCAATTCGGTCAGCAGTAAAAAAGCCTTGAGCCTCAGCTCGGTCGCCAGATCCTTTTTCATCGCGAAAACCTTCAAGGAGCTTTCGCCGTAGGTTCTTTTGTTGAGGACGATTTTTTCGAGAATAATTTCGCTAAAGTCGGCTTTTTTTACGGGCAGGTATATCGACTCTTTTATGCGCCTGAGAATTACGGCGTATACCAAAAACCCTATTATGGATAGAAGCGGAACTATAAAGCAGATTAGCGCTATTAGCATGTACGACAGCAGTTTGGGATTTTTATACTTTTTGGGAATGACCAACCAGATGGCGAATCCTATCAGCGCCGAAGCCAGTATATGCAAAACGAAAAAGAGTATCAGCGCGGCTATTTGGTTTTCGTGAGTCAATGCGCTCAAAGCCCCTATCTCCAATAGCAGCGATACCGAAGCCGCTTTATATTCCGTCGCCAGCATCTTGCTTAGTCAGCTCTTGGAGTGTGGTCGATAGTTGCGGTTTAACAAGAAGTATCTTTTTAGTTACGCTATCTTTAATGCCGGAAAACTCTCTGGCTATTAGGTTGTCTATTCTGTTGACGAAAGAGTCTGCGCCCAACAAAGAGGTTAGGGGCAGCAAAGTTACGATTTTGCATCTGGAGTCGTCGCACTGAGCGTACATTATATCCATTCCTCTCAATGACCGCTCTATTTTGGTGGATAAAAGCTCGTTTTCCGCAAAGAAGGGAAATTCGAATACTACCAGCGAGCTTTCGGTTTTGAACTTTTGGTTCAGCAGCGAAAGCCTTTGCAGCTCTTTAATAAAAAAGTCCGGAATTTCCGGATATTCTTTGTTGATATCTCCGAAGCTTTTATCGTTCAAATATATGTTTATAAAGTAGGTTAAAAAAAGCGCCAGGGTTAGCATATTGTCTCTGTTGAGATTCAAAAAGGAGATCTCCTTTACCAGAAAAATCCCCATTATTTCGCCGTGAGTATCCACCGCGGGAACTACCGCCGTGTATCTGGTATGCTCCACGTTGGAGACCGCCAGATAGTTGGCGTTTTTGTTTTCTATGGCGTTTTCTACCAGCGGATCGTGCAGTACCAGCTCTACGGCCGAATTTCCTATGTTGGAGACCTTTTTATAGATGGAACCCTCTTTTATATAAAAGGCCCCGCTCTCTATACCGCATACTCTCGATAGAAGCTTGGAAAACTCCTCAAAAGCGTTTTTGGGGTCTTTTCTGACGAGATCCTTGATCTCTTTTAGAGTCTCTCTGATGCTCATAGGTTTTAGAATATAGTTTTTTTCAAGCTGATCGTGGGAGGTTTTTATTACGAATAGATTAACGGCGTTCTCTTCGAGTCTGTCGTTTAGGAAATCGTTGATCTCCTCGTGCTCTTTCAGTTTTCTGTGCCAGTAAAAGTGAAATTCGCTCAGCACGAAGGCCAGCAGAATATAGAGTGAAAAGATCTCGTAGTGAAAACTTTCATAAAAAAAGAGCATCGCAAGAGCCATCACCGACAAAATGATGACCGCCGCCGAGAACCCGTAAAATAGCGTAATGATGGTAACCACGAAAATAAAGTATGAAAAAGGCTTTTGCAAAAGCAGAGGATCTTCCGGAGAGAAATACCATCCGATCGCAATGGCGAAAACGGTAAAAAGAGCCGTTTCCAAATAGGCGGCCAGGTCCTCTCTAAAAGAGAGTCTCTCTTTTAGCGGTTCCAAAAATCCCATGACCGGCCGCTTTTAAAAGAGACTCAAAATTCTGTTTTTGTTCTTGTCGGTTCCGTACAGCATCGAGGATACGAGCTCCTCTATGGATTCTTGGGCTATCGTTCCTACCGATTCGTAGCTCCATCCGGTTTTCGAGGCGACGCCTCTCCAAATAAATCTTTTCTCTTTCGTATCGTACACTTTTATAGTGACGCTTACAGCCGGCTCTCCGTCTATGCCTGTTTTATAGCGAAACTCGTTCACGTAGCCTGTAACCACGTAGTCGCTGTCTTTTGCGTCTTTGATTATTTTTTTGATCTCTTCAAAAGTGTAGTCGCGCTCTTCAAAGTCCCACAGACTACCTTTAACGGTAGCCACTTTGGATTTTAGAACGCCTTCGGCTATCGAGGCAGCCCTGTAGCCGGCCATAGGGGTTTGGGTGAAATTCGCAAAAGGTACCACTCTGAAACTTCTGTTTTCGGCGGCTCCGGGGGGTTGAGTGTTGTATACTTCGCTGCAGCCGCTCAACAGTATCATCGCGGCGATAAACAGAAAAAATCTTCTCATTTCCTATCCTTTTAACTAAAATTAATGTTAATTATATATTACATTTCTTAAACAAATTATAAATTTGTGTCAAATATTGCAAAAAACTTAACACATGCAGTTAAATGCCAAATTCTAATCGAGAAGATTGCAAAAAGATTGCAAAAATCTATTTTTTCAGTATAAATTCTACCGCTTTTGAGCAAAGCGCAAGGCCGAAGCTTCCGGTAACGGCTACGAAACTGCCTTTTTTGGGGGTCCTGGGTTCTTCCGGAGAGAATATGACCGGAAAATCCTTATCAAATCCGCTCTTTTTTAGTTCGTAACGGAATTTTTTAGCGAAGGGATCGCCGAAACTTTTCCAGATCGAATCGTATGCCATTTTCGTAGGATCGCATTTTCTGGCGCTTCCCGTGGAGGAAATCAGTTTATGGCTGCATTTATGGGCCAAAGCAACCTTTGCCTTGAGGTCGTCTATCGCATCGAGTACCACGTGATAAGGATCGAAATCGAAACTCTCTATCCACTCCTTGTCTATTTTGGCTTTGAGGGGGGTTACCGTTGGATATAGCCTCTTTAGGACTTCGACTTTTATCTCGCCGACATGTTCGCTGCCTATTTGTCTGTTTTGGTTTGAAATTTCGTATCGATCGAAGTCTACTATGGTAACGTCCGTTATTCCGGTTCTATAGAGGCAATCGAGACAAAAACTCCCAACGCCCCCGGTTCCGAGAAGTAGAATTTTCGCTGAGGTCAGTTTCTCGAAATCCTCTCCAAAGAGCATTTTAACGCGTTCATATCTCATTCGATCCAACTTTTTAACCTTTCTATATCTTCGTGGGCTGTCAAGTCCGCTTTGATTGGAGTGATTGAAACGTATCCCTCTTTTATGGCTTCGAAATCGCAGTCTCTGTTACTATTTGGTTTCCAGCGAAGAGGATGCAGGCCGAGCCACCAGTATTCAAGTCCCCTGGGATTTCTGTGCAGATGGGCTTCGTTTGCGTAGAGACGGTAACCGGCTCTGGTGATTTTGTATCCTTTGCATAGGGAGGGTTTTATGGGAGGTACGTTTACGTTTAGGAATTTTCTCTTTTTTAAAGGAAAGTCTCCTTCGAGAATTCTTCGGGCGAGATCCAGGGTCGTTCTCAAAGCCAGATCGTATCCTATCTCTATTTCGGTCTTTTCGCAGTTGGAGTTGCATACCTGGCTTACGGCCATGGAGGGTATATCGTAAAGGGCTCCTTCCATGGCGGCCGCGGCGGTACCGGAATAGGTTATGTCCTCTCCCATATTGGCGCCCCTGTTTATTCCGCTGATTATGAGATCGGGTTTTTGGTTTTTGGGATAGAGGGCGTTTAGGGCCAAATAGACGCAATCTGTGGGAGTGCCGTCGTCCAGTCTGAAAAAGTTGTCGTCTATTCTGACGAATCTGAGAGGCTTTGTCAACGTTAAACTGTGTCCGCATGCGCTCTTTTCGCTGGTTGGGGCCACGGTCAGAACCTCTCCCAGCTCTTTTAAGCCCTCTCTCAGGACTCTCAGCCCTTCCGATTCGAATCCGTCGTCGTTTGTTAGGAGTATCCTTTTCACGTCATTTCCTGAAAATTTTGCGAAATTATATCAAATCATTGATTTGTCAATCTCTTTATTAGGGGCATATATAGGAAAATCAGCCCCAAAAACAGAACGGAGGTGGTAAAGACGGCGGCGGTTACCTCTTTGGGTTTGCATTCGTACAGCGCGGATAGATTGACGTTCGTAATGGCCAGTGGGACTATTATCTCCATAAAGAGAACGCCTTTGGCCATAGGTTCTATGGACGAAGCGTCGACGATGAAATACATAACAGCCGGGATCAGCACGAACTTTATCGCCACTATCCCTATCTGCAGGGAGGTATTTATAGACTCTATTTTGACCTCTCTCAGATAGGCCCCGAATATTATCAGTTGTAAAACGATGCTGCTGTACGCTCCCATTTTGAGAGGCTCTTCGAGAGCCTGGGGCAGTTTGGCGCCGCTGAGATTGAAAAGTATTGCCAAAACAGCAAACCATAGTATGGGGAGCTTGAATATGTTGATCAAGGAAGAAAGCGCGTCGTTTTTACCTCTTGAGTAGAAATATACGCCGAAACTGTACACCAAAAAGACGTTGGCGAGATTTATCAGCGTGGTGTAGGGAATCGATTCTTCGCCAAACAGAGCGATGCCGAGGGGAATTCCTAGGTTGCCGGTATTGCCTACGACTGAGGCTACGGAGAGAATTGAGAGATCTTTTCTATCTTTGAAGAAAAGTCCGAAAACAGCATATATGAAAACGGCGATAAGGGCCATAGATACGAAAAATATCGCCGGAGTGAGGGCCAGATCCAGATCTATCTCTTTTTTCGTCAAGCCCCAAAAGACCAAAAAAGGTTGTAGAAAGTATACCGAAAGCAGTACGAGGCCCTTTTCCGAAATCTTGTCCTTAAACAGGGTTTTGGAGAAGAATCCTACGGCTATAAACGAGTATACTCCCAGTATCGAAAGCAGAGTTTCGTTCATTGGCCTTTGGCTATTTTGAGCGTTTCTATGCTGTCGGCAATCGAGGCCAGGTTGCCTCTATTTCCGCTTTTTAGATAATCAACGAAGGCCAAAAGTTCCATCAGGAGCGGCTCCTCCTTTTTGATATGCAGCTCTTTTGTTCTATATGAGTTGTCGGTTCTGTAGTCGGAGTACTCCGTAACCTTTTGGCTTATTAGGTCCGCTTCGTAGTATACCTTTTCGCATGCCACCTCGATCTTTCTCTTTTTAAAGGGGGTCAGCCAGTTTGTCGTAATGGAAGCTATAACGTCGTTTTCGAGAATAAAATTCAAAACGGCGTTGTCTTCGTGATGGTTATGAATTTTTCTGGATTTGAACACCGAGCGATCAAGGATCTCTTTTTCGGTTATATACCTGATTAGATCTATATCGTGAACGGCCAAATCGGTTAATACGCCCACGTCGCTGATTCTGGGAGGAAAAGGTCCGACTCTGGTTATTTCTATGGTGTATACCGTTCTGTTTTTTAGCTCTTCTTTTAGCGCCGCAACCGCCGGATTGAATCTCTCTACGTGGCCTACGCAACTTTTTAGGCCGGCTCTTTCCGCGGCGTTGAGAATCTCTTCGGCCTCTTGCGCGCTGGAGGCTGCCGGCTTTTCTATAAATAGGTGGCATCCCAGCTCTATCGCTTCGAGAGCAACTTTTTTGTGCAGATACGTGGGTACGGCTACTATTACGGCGTCCGGCCTATGTTTTTTTATCATCTCTCTCATATCGGTATAAAAAGGTACCGGAACGTTTTTTGGCTCCACGTCGCACAGAGCCGCTATTTGAACCTCGTCTATCTCGTTTAGGACTCTGTAATGGTTTTTACCCATCGATCCGAGTCCGATGACGGCTATTTTAATCATTGTATACGTCCTAGAAGGCTTTTGAAAGTGTTTTGATGACGTACTCTTGATCATCTTCGCTCAAAAAAGGGCTCATCGGAAGAGATAGAATCTCTTGGCTTATCTTTTCGGCTATTGGAAAATCCCCCTTTTTGTGGCCCAGGAACTCGAATGCCTTTTGCAGATGGAGCGGTTTTGGATAGTGGACTGCAGTTGGGATTCCGGCAGTTTTTAGTTTGTTTATTATCTCTTTTCTTCTTTCGGGGACCCTTATAGAATACTGTGCGAAGACCGAAGTTCTATCTTTCGATATTTGAGGTGTTATTACGTACTGTTTTAACTCTTTTGTGTATCTGTCCGCGATTTCGGCTCTTTTTTTTAGCTCCTCTTCGAAATGTTCGAGTTTTACCAGCAAAACAGCGGCCTGAATGGCGTCGAGCCTGGCGTTTAGTCCAACGATTTCGTGTTCATATCGTTTGGATTGACCGTGATTTTTCAACATAGCCGCCTTTTTGGCTATTATGGGATCTGACGTGAATAGAGCTCCGCCGTCTCCGTAGCATCCCAGCGGCTTTGAGGGAAAGAAACTGGTACAGCCTATATCCGAAAGGTTACAGCTCTTTTTTCCTCTGTATTCGGCGCCGAAACTTTGGCAGGCGTCCTCTATTACCCATATCTTGTGAGGAGCTGATGCGGCTATTTGGTTTATCTCTTCCATATCCGCCGGCTGTCCGTAGAGACTTACGGGTATGATGGCTTTGGTTTTTCCGGTAATCTTCTCTTCTATTTTTGTCGGATCGATGTTGTAGCTATTTTCCTCTATGTCAACAAAAACCGGTTTTGCCTTTAAAAAGGCGATTACTTCCGCCGTCGCTATAAAGGTAAAAGGCGTGGTTATTACTTCGTCGCCCTCCTGGACCCCGGCCGCCAAAAGAGCCAGCAACAGCGCGTCGGTACCGCTGCTGCAACCTATAACCCGTTTGCTTCCGGTATACTCTCCAAGACGACTTTCCAGTTTCGATACCTTTTCGCCCCCTATAAACACGGCGCTTTCGAGAACCTCTCCTATCTCCTTGTCTATCTCCTCTTTGTATGCTCTATATTGAGCCTTGAGGTCGATAAATGGTACTCTCATTCCTCTCCTTTTACTATTTGGGCCACTCTGGGGGAGCATCCTCCTTTTAAAAGACCCCTTAGCTTTTTTGATTTTTGTATGAACTCATCCGGATCGCTCTCGTTAAAAGCCTCGATCAGATTTTTTGATGATACCTCATTTTGTATGAATTCCGGATGAATGGTTTGATTTAACGCATCTTCGTATATTATATTTGCAAGACCGACGTATCGTAGATCTATCAGCGATTTAGCTACGAAATAATCAACTGGCGAGGCCACGTAAGCCAGCGCTAATGGAGTTCCTATCAAAGAGCTCTCCAATGTGGCTGTCCCGCTGCAGACAAATGCGAATTCGCTTTCGTAAAGAGCCTGCGTAGCATCGCGTCGCAGAGTGAAAGAGTCGATTTCTCCGTATATGTTTTTTATATCCTCTTCGCTGAAGTGGGGCGGAACGACTAAAAGGGCCTCTTTGTCGATCTTTTCCCTAGTCTCTTTGAAGATTTTTATCAATCTTTTGATCTCTCCGGGTCTGCTGCCTGGTAAAAAGGCGATTTTGCCGCTTTTTGCGGGTTTGTTCTTGAAACGTTCGATCTCCTCCATCAAAGGGTTTCCCACATACTCTATGGGAGCGTTCGGAGGGTAGAATTTTTTTTCAAAGGGCAAGATAGAGCAGAGTCTGTCGCAGTATTTCGTAAGATCTTTGATTCTGCCCCTTCTCCACGCCCATGCCTGCGGCAGGATATAGTATACGATCCTTTTTTTTGGATAGAGCTTTTTTATGCTTTTGGCCAGGGGGAGATTGAACCCTGAAGAGTCCATCAACAATACCGTATCGCAGTTTTTTGCCAGCGAAACCATCTCACGCTTGAGTTCGAAAAAAAGTGGCAGTTTTTTTACCGCCTCCACAAAGCCCATTACCGCAAGAGACTGCAGATCCGCCAACGGGGTTCCCAGCTCTTTGTCGAATATACCGACCAGTTCGCACCCTTTTAGATATTTTGTAAGTTCCTTCAAATGGAGATTCGAAGATTTTTCCAGCGCGCTGACGAGTATTTTCATGCCTTCTCCTGAAAGTTGATATAATTATACACAAAAAAGATAAGGAGATAGAGTGCAAAAGGAGCCTATGACCGAATACGGCTACGCGAGACTCCAAAAGGAGCTCGAAGAGCTCAAAAACGAAAGGCCTAAGGTCGTCGAAGAGATTGAAAAAGCGAAAGAGCACGGAGATTTGAGAGAAAACGCCGAATATCACGCGGCAAGAGAGAGATTGGGATTTATCGATGCGAGACTGGCCGAACTTGCCGATCTGCTTTCGAGGGCTCAGGTTGTGGATCCCTCTACCCTAAATCACGAAAAGGTTAGTTTCGGATCAACGGTGAGACTGCTGGATATAGAGGAGGACGAGGAGATCGAGTATACGATCGTGGGGGCCGTAGAGAGTGATCCGGAACACGGTTTGATTTCATACAACACCCCTCTGGCCAGACAGTTAATAGGAAAAGAAGAGGGAGACGAGATTACGGTCAAACTTCCAAAAGGGGAGATAGATTTTGAAATTTTGAAAGTCTATTACAAACCGATCGTATTTAACAAGAAGGATTAGGTTTTGAAAATCGGATGCGCAGTGATAGGAGCCTCCGGCTATACCGGGGTGGAACTGATAAAAATTCTATTGAGACACGAATTTTTCGAGATAACTTATTTCGCAGACAGCAGCGGCGAAGAGAGAATAGAGCGTCTATATCCGGCTTTTAGGGGCGTTTTTGAGGGTAAAACCGAAAGGATCGACGTAGATCAAATAGCAAAAAGCTGCGAACTGGCTTTTTTGGCTCTGCCTCATACCAGATCGATGGAAGTGGTTCCCAAACTGTTGGATAGAGGCGTCAAGGTAGTCGATTTATCGGCCGATTATAGATTGACTCTAAAAAATTACGAAAAAAACTACGTCAAACATACGGATCCACACAATATCCAAAGAGCCGTATACGGATTGCCTGAACTTTACAGGGAAAAGATCAAAGGCGCCGATTTGGCGGCCAATCCCGGATGCTATCCTACCGCCGCTATTTTGGCGTTGGCTCCCTTTGCCAAACATTTCGATAAAAACATGCCCGTTTTCGTCGACGCAAAAAGCGGAGTCAGCGGAGCCGGAAAAAAGTGTTCAACCAACACCCATTTCGTCAAGATCAACGAAAACGTTTTTCCCTATTCCCCCGTCGTGCACAGGCATGCGGCCGAAATTTCCCAAAAATTGGGCGAACTGACCGAAAAGGAGTTTGAGCTTACTTTCGTTCCGCATCTGTTGCCGGTTACCAGAGGTATGCTGGTCGATTGCTATTTCGGTCTACAAAAAGATCTGGATCCGTTGGAGCTGCTATACGATTTTTACTCCAAGGAGCGCTTTATCAGAATCGTAGACTCCCCTCCCGATGTGAAGTCGGTGGCCGGAACCCATTTTTGCGACATTTTCGCGATGCGGAACGGCTCTTCGGTATATATTTGCGCGGCTATCGACAATCTATTAAGAGGAGCCAGCTCCTCGGCCGTGGCAAACGCCAATTTGATGTTCGATATAGAAGAGGGGCACGCGCTAAGTGAAATTGCCTATATCCCTTAAACTGGAAGAGGGAGCCGTATTTTTGGCGGACTCTCACGTAAATAGTAAAAATAGACTCCATTTCGAAAGAGCGCTGAATTTTTTTGAGAGAGAGTCCCCGCCCCAGATATTCTGGATGGGAGATATTTTTGATCTTTTGATAGGAGGCTTGCAAAGCTCTTTGAGAGAGCACTCTGAATTGATAGAGAAAATGGAGGCCCTGGCGAAAGTTAGCGACTCGTTTTATCTGGAAGGCAATCACGACTTTTTTCTGGGAACGGTTTTTAAAAGCGTAAAAACCGTTCCTCGTACGGATCAGCCTCTTATGTTGGAGTTGGGCGATCGACGTGCGGCTTTGCTGCACGGCGATCTTTGGACTACGAAAAGCTACGAGATCTATATCACTTTGCTGCAAAAAAGATTCGTAACCAAGGGCGTTTTATGGCTTAACGAGCTTTTGAACGACGCGATCGCCGAGGCGATCCGAAAATATACCCTTTCGAAAAAGATCTGCAAAAAAATCGATAATTTCGACAAGATCGTTAAAGATAGATTAAAAAAGATAGAGGCCGATACGATTATAGAGGGACATTTCCATCAAGGGGTATCTTTAGGCGGCGAAAGAGAGTATTACAATCTGCCCTCTTTTGCCTGCGACCGCTCTATAGGGGTATGGAGCGGTTCGAGGCTAGATTTTGTAAAAGTTTAGTTGGCCGTGCTTTTTTTGAAACTTTTATCCAGTTCGGCGCCGAAATAGGGAAGCAGTCTAAAAACCTCCTCTTTGTTGTCGCTTTCAAAAGCTGTTTTTAGTTTTTTGATCAGATCTTGGAGCTGTTCTAAATTTAAAATATCAACGGCTCTATCCATTCCCTCGAGGTACTCGACCGCCTCTTCGTTTTTGGAATTTTCAATCATATACAGCAGTTTGATTTTTGCGTCTTTGTACGTTTCGTAAAAACTTTCCGCTCCGATATTTTCCTCTTTCGGTCTGATACCCAGATATTTTTCCACGATGTCGAAAAACTTTTCAATCTCAATCGGTTTGGGTATATAGTCGTCAAAATAGGAGTTGTTCTCCAGAGCTTCCATCTTGTCGCTATCGAATCCGCTGTGAGCTATTACCGGAAAATCGTCGCCTTTTAGCTCTTTTATAAGTCTCGCGGCTTCGTAACCGTCCATTTTCGGCATTTCTATGTCCAAAAGGGCCAGTTTGATGGATTCGTTGTTTTTGACGGCTTCTACCGCCTCTTCGCCGTTTTCCACGAATACGGCCTCGATTTTGCTGTTTTTTAGCAGGGCTTTTATCAGCTGTCTGTTTATGCTGTTGTCTTCGGCCACTACTATCGTATATTTTTCCTCACTTTCCTCTTTTTCCTTTTCGACCGAGGGTTCCTTTTCTTCTTGGAACAGTTTTATGATCGAATCAAATACCGACTGGTGGGTAAAAGGTTTTATCAGCATCGTATCTATTTTAAGGGCCTGCGCCGTCTCTTCCAAAGTGGTGTAGGTATCTTTGGTCAATGCCAGCTTGAATCCCTTCTCTTCTTTGAGTCTGTTGAGTTCGCCCACTACCACTTCGTCGAGATAGTTTTCGTCGATATATACGGCGTCGAAACTGCTCTTTTGCAATTCTCTTTTCGCTTTGTCGAAAGATGCGCTGTGCGATACGATAAAGTGGAAATAGTCGAAAATGTTGCTAAGAGCCTTGTAGCTTCTGAAATTGTCTATTATCAATATGCGTTTGTTCAGCATCTTGTCCGTGGGAAGTCTATAGAGCCTTCTGTCTATATCGTTTTGCAGAGGCAGCTCTAACACGAATTCCACTTTGGTTCCTTTGTGGTATTCGCTGGTGATATCTATCGTGCCGCCCATAGACTCTATTAGCTCTTTGGTTATAACGAGGCCCAGACCAGCTCCTTCGAAAGGAGAGTTTTCCGGAGTTTCGTTCGGTTTGGAAAATTTGTTAAACAGTCTGTCGATATCTTCGGGCTTCATTCCTATACCCGTATCTTCGATTATGAACTTTAGTTTCAAGGATGAGTCGTTTTTATCCAAAAGCTCGATTTTCAAGGTTACGGACCCGTTTTGCGTATATTTGATGGCGTTGCTGAGTAAATTGATCAGAATCTGCTTGATTTTTAGTGGGTCGCCCATTAGATGCGGGACCAGTCTTTTGTCGGTTTCGAATATAAATTCCAAACCCTTTTCTTTGGCCATTATTGAGATTACCGAGGCTACGTTTTCGAGAATTTCGTTAAGATTGAATTTTCTCTTTTTCGGTTTTAGCTCTCCGGAT
Source organism: Campylobacterales bacterium (assembly GCA_027065825.1). GTDB lineage: Bacteria > Campylobacterota > Campylobacteria > Campylobacterales > Nitratiruptoraceae > Nitrosophilus_A. The sequence goes on from JAMONM010000039.1 coordinate 27,082, forward strand.
TTTAGTCTGGAAAAATCGATCATCTCGTTGACGAGATTTAACAAGATCTCAGATGAGTTGTTGATACGGCGCAGATTTTGCAGTATATATGGATCTTGGCACTTCTTCAGCGAAAGCTGCGTAAAACCTATGATAGAGTTTAGCGGCGTTCTGAGTTCGTGATTGAACTTGGTTAAAAACTCCTCTATTCTTTCTATCTCCGCGCGAAGCTTTTCGTTCTCTTTTAAAAGCGGCTCGTTTTTGTTCCCTCTTCTAAAGAGTAGCAAAAACAGAAGCGCTATTAATAAAATACCGAATAGATAGATCAAATATTTTTCGTTAAAGAATGATTTTGGAACAGCTGGATTGTCGGCTTTTGTGTTTTCGTACGAGGGAAGCTGCGGTCGGGAAACTTCCGGTTCGCTTTTAGAAGACGGAGGCTCTATATTTGCGGTTTTTTGTGCTGCAGGTTCGTTAATAGGGGCGTTTTGCGATGCAAAATCTTTGGGTTCGTTTTGGATGATATCTTTTATTTTAGGCGGCTCTTTGACCTCGGTTGGAAGAGGCTTTTGTTCCTCTTTCTTTTTGGGAGGCGGGGCCGTTGTTTTGACTTCGTTTCTGTTCCAGAAGGCGTCGGGGTAGTTGTTTCTTATTAGTCGTAGAATCTCCAGCATCCGCTCTTTGTCGTAAAAGGGCTCTATACTCAAAATATAGAATCTGCCCGACTCTCTGCTGATCGGTTTGGCTTCAGTTTTTAGCAGTTTGTCGTATACTCCTTCATTTTTTAAAAACAGGTTTAGTTTTGCGAGTCCCCTGTCCGCGTCGCTCTTGTTTAGATAGGAGGCTACGACGATTTTGTATTGCGTCTGAGCGTAAGAGAGCGAAACGGCGAACAACAGGGCAAAAAGAAGCCGAAAAAGAGCGCCCATTCCTTATCCTTGGAGAAAATTTGGTTAAACGAAAAAAATGGTAATGGAGCTATTATAGCCAAAAAACGTTTCAAAAACGTTGCATTGAATCAAGAGTCCAATATTTTTTTTGCCAGATCGAATCTATTGGCCGTCATTATGTGTATTTTGGGGTGGATCTCCAAAAGGGTCGAAAAGAGTTCTCGACTCAGCTCAAAACCGGTTTCGAACTCCTCTTTTTGCGATTTTTTGTTGGCCTTGTAAAGGGCGTCTATCCATTTCGAGGGAACGTTGATTCCTGGAACGTGAGAGTGCAGAAACTGGGCGGTTCTGAGTTTGGTAATCGGAAAGTATCCCAAAATCAGTTCGCATTTGGCTTTTTCGTTGGAAAAGGCGCTTCTCGTTTCGTAAAATATCTCCAGAAGATTTTTTGCGTTTTCGGCCGAGAATACGGGCTGGGTAATAATGGCAAGAGCTCCGTGATCGATTTTTTTGTGAAATTTTTTGGCCAGGGTTTTGTAGTTTTTGGCATATGCGTTGCTAACGGCCAGCGGATAGATCCTTTTTGGCTTTTCCTTGAGAGGTTTTCCGCCGTAATCTATTCCCGCGTTGAGACACTTTATAATATCCAGCAAAAGAGTGCTGTCTCCTTCAAACACGCCTTTTGTTGAGGGCTGGTCGCTGATTTTGGCGCTGTCTCCCGTCAGAGCCAGAACCATGCGGACGTCGAACTCGTTGGCTCCCAGCAGATCAGACTGCAGTGCCAGTTTGTTTCTGTCTCTCATACTCATTGTGGCGATGGCCGGCTTGCCGAATCTGTTTTGTAGCCTCAAAGCCGCCAGTACAGAGTTGTATTTTAGTCTGGCCAAAGGGTTGTCCGTAGTGGTAAATCCGTCAACCAGTTTCTCCAATCCTTCCGATTCTATTTTGTCTATTACCGGATCGAATCGCGGAGAGTGGGGCGGAGTTGTTTCTAGGGTGATTAACCGTTTTCCTCTGAGTTTTTTGACGAAACTCTCGAACATTTTATCCTCTTGTCAAGAAATTTGGGGTATTATAGCATAGTTACCTATATCAAGGACCGTATATGAAGCTTTGCGTTTTCGATTTCGATTCAACTTTGATGGACGGGGAGACTATCGACTTTTTAGCCCAGGAGCTGGGTATAGGCGAAAAGGTTGCGGCAATTACCGATATGGCTATGAGAGGCGAACTGGATTTTTTCGAGTCTTTGACCACAAGGGTAAAACTTTTAGAGGGATTGGAGGTTAAGAGAGTCGACGAAATCTGCGCGAATCTGCCTATGATGCCGGGCGCGCAGGAGAGCGTGGCCGAATTGAAAAAAAGAGGCTATAGGGTGGTAGTGTTTAGCGGAGGCTTTAAAAACGCCACTACCGTAGCCGCGCAAAAGCTGGGACTCGATGCCGATTTTTCAAACGTGTTGCATCACAGAGAGGGCAGGCTGACCGGTTTGGTAGGCGGAGAGATGATGTTCGATTTTTCCAAAGGCGAGATGCTAAAGCGAATCCAAAGCATTTTGGGTATATCTCCTGAGCAGACGGTTGCGGTAGGTGACGGGGCTAACGACAGGAGTATGTTCGCACGCGCCGGAACGAAAATAGCCTTTTGCGCCAAGGAGATCCTCAAAAAAGAGGCCACTGCGGTCGTCGAAACCAAGGATCTGAGAGAGATTTTAAAACATATACCGTAAGCCTTTTAGCCGCTGACGCTTCTTTTTCGTTCTAGTAGATAGTTTTTGAAATCGACTCTGTTTAGTGGTTTGCATATGAAAAATCCCTGAGCCTGATCGCATTCCAGTTTTTTTACTATATCCAGCTGCTCCTTGGTCTCAATACCTTCGACTACTGTTTGAAATCTCAGCCTTTTGGAGAGGGTGAAAATAGTGTGCAAAATTATTCGGTCTTTAATGTTTTTGTGATCTTCAATAAAAGTTTTATCTATCTTTATTTTGTCAAAAGGGTATTTCGATAGAAACTGCAAAGAGGAGTAGCCGGTTCCGAAGTCGTCCAGAGAGAGACAGATACCCAGCTTTTTAAGACTCGTCAAAACGTGCCATGTTGTTTTGTCGTCCTCCATCAGCGAGGATTCGGTTACCTCTATTTCGATCATAGAGGGGTCAATTTCGTACTCTTTTATATATTTTTCGAAGAGTTTGGGCAGCTGTTTGTTCTCTAGCTGTTTTTGGGAGATGTTTATGGCCAGTTTAACAAGGGGCCCGTTCTCCTTTTTTAGATTGTTCAAAAACTCAAAAGCCGATTTGATTACGTACTCTCCGATTTTTATGATGTCTCCGGTCTCTTCGGCTATGGGAATGAAGGTTGACGGCGATATGGGTCCCATAGAGGCGTTCGGCCATCTGATTAGAACCTCCGCCGATTCGATTTTGCCGTTTTTGAGATCGAGTTTCGGTTGCAGATAAATATCAAATTCTCTCTTTTTGATCGCCGAGGGGAGCGAGTTTTTAATAAAGTCTATCGTTTCGAGCTCTTTTTTCAGCTTTGGAGTGAATATAACCATGTCCGCACCGCTTTTTTGGGCTTTTAGAAGGGCGAAATTGGTATATCTGTGTAGAGTCTCTCTGTCTGTGGCGCTATATGGAAAAAAGGAGACTCCGGCTTTGAGATTCAGGTAGATTTCGTGCCCTTTAACCCTCATTGGATGTCTAAATTTTTCCATAAAGGGCTCTATTTTCTGGCGCATATTCTTAACCCTATGGCAGTTTCTCATAATCAGGGCGAATTTTGAGCCCGAGATTCTGGCTATAAATCCGTGATCTTCGAGCATCATCTTGAAAACCGAAGCGAACCGGGCGACCATTTCGTCTATGAACTCCATTCCGAAAAGATTTAGAATGTTTTGGTAGTTGGTAATATCGAAATAGATCAGCGCGAAATTCTCTTCGTGAAATCTGCTTCTGGCCAGGGAAATGTCCAGCTCCTCGAAAAATATGTCGGTGTTGTAAAGTCTTGTAGTTTTGTCGTAAAACTTTGATTTTTCCAGCACCTTTGCGTAACTCTCTTCGGCGCTGAGATCTTTTATGAAAAAGATTACGAAATTTTTCACGAGTTTTACCCTGATGTTTGCCGAGAACTTTCCTTTTGGGGTAAAAAGGAGGCTTTTTGTAGATCTTTTGTTGAATTTTCTCATATGGCGGAACAGGGGCTCTTTTATATCGTTGTGCATTATTTTCAAAAAGTTGTCCAAAGGGGCCCCTTCGACTATTTTTTCGAAGCTCTCTTTCGATTTTTTGTTAAGGTAGAATATTCTACCCCTTTCGTCGGTAACTATAATGGCCTTTTGCAGATCTTCGCATATCTCTTTGAAAAGCTCGGCAGGCAAAGCGGCGGAAAAGTTCAGTACTCTATAAAGCCAGTAGACTGTCAGGGCGTTTAAGAGCAACAGAAAATAGACCATCTACCTCTCTTTTACCATCGTCAATAGAAACACGGGATACTCTTTTGCTTTTTTTATTACGAAAACTTTCGAAATATCGAAAATTCCAAAGCCTTTTTCCGAAAATATACCGCCCAGTCGCGAGGGGTCGAAACCGAAATGGGCAACATCCTCGTTGCCATCCTCGTGGAAAGTTCCGTCTTCGCTATATAGATCGGCTATACATAAAAACGTTCCGGGTTTTGAAAGCTCGGAAAACTTTTCGGCGACACTTTTTAAATCGTGTATATGGTGCATAACCATAGACGACACTATAAGATCGAATTTACCCGAGGGAAAGGTGGTCGCGGCCGCCATATTTTTCCTCTCTTTGAATTTAGAATTGAACACTCTGACCATCTCTACAGAGGTGTCCATTCCAACGATTTCGGCCGCTATAGGGATCAGTTCCGAAGAAACCAGGCCCGTTCCGCAGCCGAAATCAAAAATTCTCGCTCTCTTTAATTGTACAATATTTTTGATCTTTTCGGCCACTTTTTTTGATAATTCGACCCGTAAGGTTTTTTTGTCCCAGTTTTTGGCTTTTGCGTCGAATCTATTCAGGTTTGACTCCGAGCGCGTTTATAGCTATTCCTCTGATCTTTCTGGCCTGGTAATCCAGTTTGAAGAACAGATCGAACATCTCTTTTGCCTCAAGAGGTTTGGCGGCCTCGAAATCGTAGGTTCCGTCCGGTTTTTTGGGTATCTTTTTTTCGAACAGATCGTATATCTCCATTCTCATTTCCTCGTACCGTTTGAACTCTTTTATAGCCTTTTCTTTCTCCATTTGGCCCTCCTTTATGAGTGAAATTGTATAAAAAAACGATTTTTTGTCAATAAGAGCGGCAACCAAAACATTATATAAGCAAAATTGACATAAAATATTGCAATTGTTAATTTTACTCTAAACGGGAGACTCTCATGGTATTGGAAGCCCTCAAATATATGGTTCTGGGAATGGGGATCGTCTTTTTGTTCCTCTATTTGATGGTCGTCATTCTCAACTGGCAGCACAAGCTGGTGGAGAAATATTTTCCTCAGAAGGAGGAGCCCTCAGCTACACCCTCCAAAAGGGACAAACTCAAAAAAGTCGCGGCGATTACTGCCGCTATCGCCCATATGAAAAAATCCAATTAAAGAGGTGGAGATGAAGAAGAAGTTCATTGACGTTATGGACACCACCTTCCGCGACGGATTCCAGTCGGTATTCGGAGGAAGGGTTTTGATGAAAGATTTCCTGCCCGCTCTCGACGCGGCTACCGAGGCGGGAATAACTCACTTTGAATTTGGCGGAGGTGCCAGATTCCAGAGTCTCTTTTTCTATTTGAGAGAGAACGCCTTCGATATGATGGACGCTTTTAGGGAGAAGGTGGGTCCTGAAGCCAACCTGCAGATACTGGCTAGGGGAATAAATACGGTGATGTTGGACACGGGCAGCAGAGAGATGATCGATCTATTCGCGAAGCTTTTCGCCCGACACGGGACCACCACCGTTAGGAATTTCGACGCGTTGAACGACGTTGACAATCTGGAATATAGCGCCAAATGCATCAAAAAATACGGAATGAAGCACGAAGTGGTAATAACCATAATGGATCTGCCGCCCGGATGCGAGGGCGCTCATACGCCGGAGTTTTACGAAAAGACTCTGCGAGAGATTCTTGATAGGGGAATAGAGTTCGACTCTTTGGCCTTTAAGGACGCCAGCGGAACCTCAAATCCGCAAAAAGTATACGAAACCATCAAGATGGCCAGAAGAATTTTAGGTGACGATGTACATATCAGACTCCATACTCACGAAACGGCTGGAGTCAGCGTGGCATGTTATCTGGCCGCACTCGAAGCCGGCGTGGACGGTATAGATCTGGCCGCCTCTCCGGTCAGCGGCGGTACGAGTCAGCCTGACATAATAACCATGCTGCATGCGGTAAAGGGCAAACCTTACGATCTGGGCGGTTTGGATATGGAGAAGATCCTCGATTACGAGGAGGTTCTAAAAGAGTCGCTAAAAGAGTATTTTATTCCGCCAGAGGCTACGCAGGTTAGCCCTATGATACCTTTTTCTCCGATGCCTGGAGGGGCTTTGACAGCTAATACCCAGATGATGAGAGACAACAACATTTTGCACAAATATCCCGAAGTCATCAAAGCCATGAGAGAGGTGGTGGAAAAAGGGGGTTACGGTACCAGCGTAACGCCGGTAAGCCAGTTTTACTGGCAGCAGGCCTTTAATAACGTGATGTTCGGCGAATGGAAGAAGATAGCTCCGGGCTACGGCAAAATGGTGCTCGGGTATTTCGGAAAGACTCCCGTGGAACCGGATCCCCAGGTGGTAAAACTGGCCAGCGAGCAGCTGGGGCTTGAACCTACCAAGGAGAATCCTCTAGACATAGCCGACAGGGACGAGACGAAATCGATAGCTTACTGGCAGAAGAGACTCGAAGAGGAGGGCATAGAGACCAGCGAAGAGAATATTTTCATTGCCGCCTCATGCGGCGACAAGGGAATCGCTTTCTTAAAGGGCGAAAGTCCGCTTATGATTAGAAAAAAAGAAGACGAGGAGAAAAAGAGCATGGGTAAAAGCAACGGAATCTATACGGTAATAGTTGACGGCGAAAAGTTTGTGGTAGAGATCGCGGAGGGAGAGGTGGAGCTAAAACCTCAGGCCGCTCCGGCAAAAGAGGCTACCAGCAGCGAAGAGCCTCAAGCTATGGGCGAAGCCGCTCCCGGTATGACCGAAATAAAGGCGGCGGTTCCGGGCAACGTGTGGAAAATACTCGTAAATCCGGGCGATCGTGTTAAAGCCGGCGACAAGATCATGATTCTTGAGGCCATGAAGATGGAGATTGACGTTCCCGCTCCCAAGGACGGCGTTATAGCCCATATAGCCGTTAGGGTCAACGACACGGTTCAAGAAGGTCAGGTTCTGGCCACTATGGAGTAGGCAGATGAAAAAGAGACTGATCGGATTTGTGCTGGCGCTGTTAGTGGTGATGATACCAATAGGCGCCATAGCAACCGTTTCTCATATGACCGATGAGAATAAAAGCGCCGTTCATCACGAAGAGCATCAGGAAAAGAGCATAGGCTCTTTGATAGAGGGTTTTTACAAGCAGACGGGCATCTACGCTATTTTCAATCCTCAAGAGGGCGCCAAAAACGCTCTTGGCGAGGAGATGAGCACTTTTCATCAAAGTTTCGGTCGAATTATAATGATCGGTATAGCCTTTTTGCTCTTTTATTTGGCGATAGCAAAAGGGTTTGAGCCGCTGCTTTTGATTCCTATAGGTTTTGGCGGGCTTTTGGCCAATATTCCTCTGGCCAATATTATAGGGGATCACGGTTTTATAGGGGAGTTGTACAAGGCCGGTATAGCGAACGAACTATTTCCCCTGCTGATATTTATGGGCGTTGGAGCCATGACCGATTTCGGTCCTTTGCTGGCCAATCCGAAAACCGCTCTTTTGGGAGCGGCGGCACAGTTCGGTATTTTCGGAACGCTGGTGGGAGCGGTGGCTCTGAGCCAGATGGGCGTTTTTGATTTTACGCTCCAAGACGCCGCAGCTATTTCTATTATAGGAGGAGCCGACGGTCCGACATCTATCTTCATTGCGAGCAAACTCGCTCCCGATCTACTGGGCGCGATAGCGGTGGCCGCTTATAGCTATATGGCTCTCGTTCCGGTGATTCAGCCTCCTATTATGAGGGCGTTGACCACTCCCGAAGAGAGAAGAATCAAGATGAAAACCACCAGAGAGGTTAGAAAGCTGGAAAAAATTCTGTTTCCATTGACCGTCTTGGTTTTGACTATTTTGATTTTGCCGGAGTCCTCTCCTTTGATAGGCGCTTTGACTTTCGGCAACTTCGTAAGAGAGTCCGGAGTGGTCGAGAGACTCTCAAAAACCATGCAGAACGAGCTGATCAATATCGTTACTATATTTTTGGGATTGGCGGTCGGTTCCAAACTGGCGGCCGAAAAGTTTCTTGTTCCAGAGACGCTCGGTATTTTGTTGCTGGGTCTGGTCGCTTTTGCCATCGGCACCGCGGCGGGCGTTATTATGGGCAAGATCATGAACAAGTTCTCCAAAGAGCCTATTAATCCGTTGATAGGAGCCGCCGGAGTCAGCGCCGTACCTATGGCCGCGAGGGTAGCAAACAAGGAGGGAATGAGAGAAGACCCTACAAACGTTCTGTTGATGCACGCCATGGGGCCGAATGTTGCCGGAGTAATTGGTTCTGCGGTCGCTGCCGGGGTTCTGCTCTCTATTTTCTAGTTCAAAAAGCCGCTTCGGGCGGCTTTTACCCAATGGGAGAGCGAGAATAGATCGATAGTCTCCGAATAGTTTTAATCAGCTTTTTAAATTGATCCTTGGTTAAAACATTTTCTTTTTTCAGATTTGTCAGCTCCTTGGATAATTCCTTTTTTTCGAAACCGTATCCGTTTAGGGCGTTTTGAATGGTTTTGTATTTTTGCGGAACGATTTTTTTATAAACCGAAGCCTCTTCGTAAAGATCCAGCATAAAGTTTGAATGAGTCTGATCGGCGTTCGCCGCTATCGACGAAACGCTCACAAGAGCGACGAATATGGAGTTAAATACCGTCTTTTTCATCGGATATGGCCTTTAGAGCTTCTTTGAAAACGGGCAAAAAACCGCTTTGGTTCAAGATAGTGGAGTGGTTTGATACGGGAACTACCTTTTGATAAACCAGATTGTGAATATTTCCCAGCAGATTTTTAAGACTTTTCGGAGGTATTAGATCTTCGTACTGGGCGGTTATTACAGCAACCGGAGCGTAAGTCAAGGAGATATATTCTGCTGTTTCGAAAGGGTGTTTTAAAATCAGAGATACCGGTAGATAGGGGTATCTCTTTTTTGCCAACGTTTTTAGCGAATCAAACGGCGTTATCAGAACTACGCCGGCTGTGGATCTTTGCGACGCTACGTAGGAGGCTACGGCGCTGCCCAGACTTCTGCCCACTAGATAGACCTTCGGGAATCTTTTGCCGTAGGTATCGAATATCTCCAAAGCGTCCGAAAATATGTTCTGTTGAGAGGGTTCCCCTTCGGAGTTGCCGTATCCTCTGTAGTTGCAGGTTAGGAAGCTGTACTCTTTTATATCTCGGACTATGTTCATAAAATTTAGAGCGTTGTTGGCGTTGCCTCCAAAATATATAACCAACGGTTTCTCTTCCTTGTTCTCCGTAATGGCGCATTCGAGTTTTGTATAATCCGAAGTGGTGTGAAAGAATCTTTTGATATTTTTGTCGTGAAACGTGACGCTTTTGCGGGAAAGCTCTTTTTCAAATATCTGTTCATCCTGGGAAAAATATACCCACGCGGCGAACATGAGATACAAAGAGCCCAGAAATATTACGATCAGTTTCATATATCAACCTTTAGGAGAGTCTGTTTTTGTAATCCTCGTAACCGAATTTTCTAACCACTTTCAAAGTACCGTCGCTTTTTAGCAGAGCCAGCGACGGAAGCCTGAGTCCGTTGAAGGTGGTGTTTTTGACGAACGTATAGTGAATCATATCCTCAAGAACTATCTTGTCGCCTATGTTTAAAGGTTGATCGAAACTGTAATCCCCTATGATATCCCCGGCCAAACAGCTGTTGCCGCCCAGTCTGTAGGTGTATCTCTTTTTATGAGGTGCGGCCGCCCCTTTGATGCGCGGTCTATATGGCATAGCCAGTACGTCCGGCATATGCGCTTCTGCTGATACGTCCAAAATCGCGATTTTCATTCCGTTTTCTATTATATCGATAACCGAAGCCACGAGCGGACCAGTTTCCCAGCCGACAGCCTCGCCGGGTTCGAGATAGACCTCTACCCCGTATTTTTTGGAAAACTCTAATATAATAGAGATCAGTTTTTCTATGTCGTATCCCTCTTTTGTTATATGGTGCCCTCCCCCGAAGTTTACCCATTTGCATCTTTTGATATACGGGGCGAACTTCTCTTCCACCGCCTTTAGAACCTTTTCGAGAGAGTCCGCGCTCTCTTCGCACAGGGCGTGAAAGTGCAATCCGTCTATTATCGAGTCGAATTCTTCTTTTTTGAACTCTTTGAGGGTCACTCCCAGCCTGCTAAATGGCGCGCACGGATTGTAAAGCTGAGCCGGAGCGGCGGAGAATTCCGGATTTATTCTAATGCCGATCGAAATATTGGGATTTACTTCTTTTACGATGGTTTTGTATCTTTTTAGCTGGCCGAAGGAGTTGAATACGATATGATCGCTCAAAGAGGCTATTTGCTCTATTTCATCCTCTTTAAAGGCTGGAGAGTATGTGTGCACCTCCTTGCCCAACTCCTCTTTTGCCAGTTTCGCTTCCCAAAGTCCGCTGGCGCACGCTCCATCAAGATACTCTCGGACCAGACCGAAAGTGCTCCACATCGCGAACCCTTTGAGAGCCAGCAGAATTTTGGCGCCGCTTTTTTGTTTTACGTATGCGAGAGTTTGTAGATTTTGTTTTAACAGCTCCTCTTCGCATACGTAGCTTGGAGTCTCTATCAGTTCCAGAATCGACTCTATCTTACTCTCTTTATCGGGTTTTTTCATTTAGATGGAACCTCGAACGTTTCCTCTGGATCCATCTCTATTACGTGCCACGGCAGTCCCTGTTTTTGTAGCTCTTGCATGAAAGGATCAGGATCGAACTGTTCCATGTTCCATACTCCGGGACTGTACCATTTTTTAGTGAGCATCATTTTCGCTCCAATCATTGCCGGTACGCCCGTAGTATAGCTGACGCATTGGCTGAAAACTTCCGCGTAGGCCTTTTCATGGTCGCAGATATTGTATATGTAGACCTTTTTTCTTTCTCCGTTTTTGATACCTTCGCAAACAACCCCGATGTTCGTTTTGCCTTTTGTTTTGGAACCCAAAGATGCCGGATCCGGCAGCAGAGCTTTGAGCAGATGCAAAGGTACCACTTTGCATCCGTCCACTTCCACGGGATCGATACGGGTTAGTCCCACGTTGTCCAAAACTTTCAGATGGGTCAGATAGCTTTGGGAAAATGTCATCCAAAATCGTATTCTCTTTAGCCCTTTTATATGTTTTACGAGCGACTCCTCCTCTTCGTGGTAGAGCAGATAGCTCTCTTTTGGACCGATTTCAGGATAGTTCCAAACCATTTTGATCTCCATGGGCTCTGTTTCGATCCACTTACCGTTTTCCCAGTATCTTCCTTTTGAGTTAACCTCTCTGATATTGATTTCCGGATTGAAGTTTGTGGCAAACGGGTATCCGTGATCTCCGGCGTTACAATCGAGGATATCTATATAGTGTATTTCGTCAAAATAGTGTTTTTGGGCATAGGCCACAAATACGTTCGTAACTCCCGGATCGAAACCGCTGCCAAGCAGCGCCATGACTCCCCGTTGCCTGTAGGGATCGTCAAAGGCCCACTGCTCTTTATATTCGAATTTTGCCGTATCGGGATGTTCGTAATTTGCCGTATCCAGATAGTCGGTTTTCGTCTCCATGCATGCTTCCATGATCGTCAAATCCTGATAGGGAAGCGCCACGTTGATTACTATATCGGGTCGAATGAGATTTAACAGATCCACCAGCTCGTTTAGATTGTCCGCATCGACGCGTGCGACGTTGATATCTATATTGTATCCGTTTTTAATCTCCTGCTTGATCTCCTCGCACTTTTGAAGAGTCCTGCTGGCCAGCGTTATCTCTTGGAAAACGTCGCAGTTTTGAGCGCATTTGTGTGCCACGACTCTTCCTACGCCGCCAGCTCCGATTATCAAGACTCTACCCATGAAACTCCTTTCGGTTTTTTTATGATTATATCAACTTTTCGACTCTACGCGTAAAGATCTATTCCTCCCTCTTTTTTTCTTTTGCCGCCGCTTTCCTTCTCTTTGAGATCACTCTTTTTTTTTCTCTTTTCCTGCCTTTTGACCCAGGTTCTAAACGGCGATTTTTCCTCTTTGATTCTAAATACCCTGTAGACCTCTTCAATATTTAGCGGAGCCATAGTTTCTCCTTTTTTCTAATTTTATCCAAAAAAGGGTGCCGTTTTGCAATCTCTTTGCAACCTTTTTGCCTCCTTTAAGGTTTACGGTGATAAATTAAAAATAGATAAATAATTAAAAGAGGTTCAAATGTTAAGGATAAACCTGTTAATTCCGCTGATGGCAGTTTTGACAATCAATAGCCTCTGGAGCGAAGAAGGATACGATTCTTTAATAGAGCGCGCCAGAAAAGGCGAGGCCGGCGCGGTTTTACCAAAGATAGAGAGATTTTATCTTCAAAAGGGGACAAAAACCGTTTTTGAAGATCTCATCGCCGTTTCAGTATGGGCGGGCGAAGATTCTAAAGCCGTAAAGCTGTATGAGGGTTCAAAGCTAGATCTTGGTGATTTCGCTTTGGAGATGGTGGCCAAAGCGTACAGAAATTTGGGCAGTTTCGATAAGGCCGCCCAAATATATAGGGAATGTTTTACTAAAAACGGCTCTAACTACGAGTGTTACGCAGGTTATATTCTCTCTTTGGCCGACATGGGCGAAGCGAAGAGGGGGTTGGAGTTTGTGGAGAGTCTAAAAAACTCTATCGGTTTTTGCAGATACGCTTTTTTAAAGGGGTACGCCTATGAAAATCTCAAAAGATTTTACGATGCCTTTATATGGTATCAAAGAGCCTACGCCTGCTCGGATAGGAACGAAGATGCGATAAAAGGTTACGTTAGAGTTCTCAATATTTTGGGTCTGCCATCTTTGGCCTTGGAGATTGCTCAAAAAGAGGGGATATCGAATGAAGAGATATGCGTCTATAGGGAAAATAGAGCGGCGTTTTTCGTCAGATGGGGGGAGCTTTACGTAAAAGATCCATCAAAGAGATTCCAAGATACCGACAAAGCCTTGAAGATGCTCCGACGGATCGAGCTTGAATGCCCCTATCCCGAGGTCAAGAAAAGAGCCAAATTCGACGAAATTGTAGCGTTAAGAGACCGTTTCGAGATGGAAAGAGCGGTCGAAAGATTCGAGCGGATAGGGAACGGGGCTCCGTATTATGTGCTAAACGCGGCCGCCGACGCCTATTTATATTTGCAAAAACCGGAAAAAGCTTTGGTTTTGTACGAAGAGTCTCTCAAAAAAAGACCCGATTATTTAGAAAGCAAACTGGGAAAGTTTTACGCCTTGTCCGAAGCGTTCGAAATAGATAGAGCTATAGAGTGGATAGAGAGAGTCGATAATAAAGAGCCGCCGTTTTTGCCCGATGGGTATGAAAACGAATACAAAATTCAAACAGCGATAGCGAGAGCTCAAGGGTACTATTTCGGAGACTATCTGCAAAAGTCTCAGGAAATATTGGAGAGTCTTTGGGAAAAAGCTCCGGCAAATACTGATATAGCTGCCGAGTTGGCTTCGCTTTATAGAGCAAGAGGATGGCCCGTTAAGTCTTTGAGATTAGCGCGATTCGCTCTCGGTTACGAAGATGATCACAAAGGATTGAAAACCGCCTCTTTCTACTCCAATATGGATAGATACAGCTTCAAAGAGGCAAAAGATCTCAAAGAGTCTCTAAAAAGCTCGTTTCCCTACGATTTGGCCGTAAAAAGGATAGAGCGGATATACTCCATCTACGAGGATCGTCGCGAACTGCTGGTAGAGGCGCGTTTGGGCAAGAGCGGCTCTCCTGAAATCGGCAGCAGATACGGATATTTAAAAAGCGAGCTCTATACAGAGCCTATACGCTACAACTACAGGCTTTTTTTAGAATCTTTTTACTCATACGCAAATCTGCAGGAGGGCAAGGAGATCTTTAAAACTATCGGAGCCGGAGCGGAGTATAAAAAAGATGGACTGATTTTCAAAACAGGCGTCAGAACGACTAAAAATCCGGCCCTCGGAGCGGTTTTTGCAGATTTGAGATACGATGTTTCCGATTATCTTAAATCAGAGGCGTCTTATGAGAGTTTTAGTATAAAAACCCCTCTTAGGGCTTTGATAAACGGTGTTAGAGCCGACAGAAAGAGTATAGGGTTTGAGTGGTACGAAAGCGAATCGGCATCTACAGCTTTTAGTTACGATAGGATGGAGTTTACCGACGGCAATCTGAGGCAAGGTTTTACACTAAATCGTTACGAGAGGTTGATAACCGGACCGTATTACAAACTAAATCTATACGCGAACTTCTATTTCGGTAGGAACGATTTTGAAAGAGCTCTCTATTTCAATCCTAAAAGCGAGCTCTATTTCGGTGCGGAATTAGAAAACGTATGGGAGCTTTACCGCAGATATTCCAGAGCTTTTTCCCACAGTCTGGCTATAACCGTAGGCAGATATAGGCAAAAGGGTTTTGGCGAGGACGAGACGATAGATTACGGATTTTCGACTCCGTGGGCGATCAGGTACGAGCATCGCTACGAGAGCGGATACGATTTTTATCTGACCTACGGAATCGCAAGAGGCAGGAACTATTACGACGGAGCGGGGGAGTTTGATACCTCGTTTTACGTAAGTCTTGATTGGAGGTTTTGATGAGGGCGATTATTTTTGCCGTATTGATCGTAACTATTGCGGCGGCACAGGAGAGATTTTTGGCCTTTTGTTATCACAATATCCAAGAGAGCCCCTCGGATCCGAAAATTATGAGCCTAAAGAGCGACAAATTTTTGCAGCAGTTAAATTGGCTAAAAGAGCACGGTTACGTTCCGGTTTCTCTTGATGATCTGATCAAGGCCAGGGCCGGAAGAAAAAAACTTCCTAAAAAAGCTGTGATATTGACCTTTGATGACGGTTACGCCACGTTTTATACCAGAGTCTTTCCAGTGTTGAAAAGTTTCAACTATCCGGCCGTATTGGCGCTGGTTGGAAAATGGATAGAAGCTAAGGGCGAATTTTTATATGGAGAGGAGAGAAGAGACAGGTCGCTGCTATTGAGCTTGGAGCAGATCAAAGAGATAGCTTCGAGCGGCCTTGTGGAGATTGTGTCTCACACTTACGATCTACACAGGGGCGTTTTGGCCAATCCTTACGGCAACAAGGAGCCGGCGGCCACCAGCAGAATCTACGATCCAAAGAGTAAAACGTACGAGAGCGACGAAGAGTATCGAAAAAGAGTCTACGAAGATCTTGTGAAAAACAGCGAGTTTTTGAAGAGAATTACCGGCAAAAAACCAAGAGCGATAGTTTGGCCCTTTGGCGAATACAACGAGGAGATTCTACAGATAGCCAAATCGTTGGGAATGGAGATAGCCTTTACTCTCGATGACGGATCCAACGGTATCGAGGATCTAGACAGAATAAAACGTATATTGATATTCGGCAACGACGAACTGGGAGATCTCGTGTGGAGAGTGCAAAATCCGGACAAAGAGAAAATAAAGCGGGTTATCCATATCGATCTGGATTATATTTACGACAAGAATCTTTCGCAGCAAGAAAGAAATTTGGGGGTTTTGCTGGATAGAATAAAGAGTTTCAAGATCAATACCGTATATCTTCAGGGATTTAGCGATTTTGACGGCGATGGCGTGGCGGAAGCCCTCTATTTTCCGAACGATCAGATGAGAGTCAGATCGGATCTGTTAAACAGAGTGGCGTGGCAGATAAGAACCAGATGCGGCGTAGAGTTTATATACGCGTGGATGCCGCTGCTGGCTTACGAATTACCGGGAGCCTCCTACGTAAAGAGTCTCGTTGGAAAAAACGGCGAATATAAAAGAGTCTCCCCTTTTGATGAAAAATCCTTGCGAAGAATAGAGAAGATCTTTCACTCCTTGGGCAAAAACGCGCCCATTAACGGTATTTTGTATCACGACGACGCGTTTTTGAGCGATTACGAAGACTTTTCGGAGCCGGCTTTGGCCTTTTTGGCAGAGAACTCCTTGCCTATTTCGCCGC
>JAMONM010000040.1 GCA_027065825.1 Campylobacterales bacterium
GGCAGTTTACAACCCGATACTCGACGAGCTGTTTTTTGCTCAGAGTCAAAAGGGGGCTTTTTTGAATTTCGAGCCTATTAGGGTGTCTAAAACCTCCAGGCTGATAGAGTCTTTGATAGCTACGGGATTTCCGTACGCCAAAGTTCGACGGGGGAGGGAGTTCGAGTGGGCCGTAAATAGCGTCTTTGAGATCTTGCCAAAGAGCAGGGACCTACGCAGGCTCGGAGCCGCGGCTTTGGATATCTCGTACGTGGCGTGCGGGAGGTTTGATGGATTTTTCGAACTGGGGTTAAAGCCGTGGGACGTGGCCGCTGCAGTTTTGATATTGAAAGAGGCTGGAGGCGCTGTCAGCGACGAAAAGGGGGATCCCTATGAGTGGAGCGAAATAATAGTGGCCAGCAACTTTATAATTCACGATCAGATTCTCTCCTCTTTGGCGAAGTGGTAGTCTTTTAGGGGTTTTGTCTCTCAAAGTCCTCCAGGGCCTCCTTTGCGAGCTCCCTACCGACTCTGATCAGCTCTTTGGCCCTGTGGAACTCGTAAAACATAGCGCACTCTTTGGGTATCTCTATGATCAGATCAGGCCTGTAGCCGGCTATTTTGTAGTTTGTTAAAATATTTTGCATTGTGTCTATGGATCTAGATATTACAGAAATGTAGGTGAGCTCTTCCTCTTTTTTGAGCTGAGAAAGTCTCTTTTCCGCACTTTCAATGAATTGGGCGAATATGTTTTTGGCCTCTTCGCTCTCTCTTTTTTCCTCTTCGGTGGGCTCTATTGGTTTGTGAAGAATTTTGTTCGAGTTTAGATTTATCGCTATGACCATATCGCTGAACTGACTCATAATCGGAGCTATGGGTAGCGGATTTACTATTCCCCCGTCAAGAAACAATCTGTCTTTGTGCTTATGAGGGGTAAAGAATGTGGGAATAGCTATCGAGGCCCTTATCGCATCGATTAGGGGGCCCTTTTGGAACCAGACCTCTTTTTGCGAGGTCAGCTCTGTGGCGACGGCCGTATAGGGAATGTCCAAATCCTCTATGAGAGTATCCCCTATCATCTCTTCGAGTTTCTCAATTATTTTGTCGCCTCTGATCAATCCGGATGAGGCGAAAGTTATGTCAAGAAGCTTTATTACGTCCAAAAAATCGAGGGTCTGAACCCAAGATGAGTACTCTTTGAGTTTGCCGCAGGCGTAAAGACCTCCTATTAGGGCTCCCATCGACGATCCGCTGATGGCGCATATTATATACCCTCTCGAGATGATCTCCTCGATGGCGCCAATATGAGCGTATCCTCTGGCCCCGCCGCTGCCAAGAACCAGAGAGACTCTCTTTTGGCTCACTCTTTCTTGTCCTCCTCTATTTTTTCCATAGCCTCCTTGGCGCCTTTGATGGCTCCGTCTATAGCTGATTTCGCTATTGAGAGCACTCTGACCCCCAGTTTTTTGGCCTCCTCGGCTTTCGCTTTAAAGATGGATGTGGTAGCCGAGGCCTCCTTGGCCAGTTCGCTGAATCTGTTTTTTATGGCCTCTATAGCCTCTTGGGATACGTGGGTGAGTCTGTATACGGCTCCCTTCATCTCCTCGGAGGCCGTTAACAGTTTCTCTTTGATGCCGGCGTCGCTGCGGGCCGCCACGTTTTCGATGGATTCTATATAAATGGATTCGGTGTTTTCCAGATCTTTGACTATCTTGGTATAATTTTCCACCAGCAGTTCTCTAGCCTCTTTCGGAGTGAATTCCAGGCTCTCTTTGAACTTTTCGATGGATTTTTCTATGCCCTCTTTGACGCCTTTGACGCTGCCTTTGATAATTTCGTCGCTGTAGTTCACCGATGCCGAAGCGATTTCAGCGGCCACTTCGAGAATCGCCTCGGATATATCTTTTATATGTTCCGCATCGACTCTGGTTCCCAGATTTTCGAATGTCAGATGTTTGGTTATCTCTTCGATGGTCTCTTCTATATCTTCGTTTTTCTCCAGTGCCGCTATGATGGCCGCTTCGGCCGTCTCTTTTAAAATGCCGAGGAATTCGAGGGATCTTAGTTTATGCTCTTCGAGGGTTTTTATAAAAATCTCTTTTTTTCGGCCTTCAAGCTCTTTGGAGAGCTCCTCCAGAAGTAAGAAGGTTTCGTTTAACCTTTTTCTGAGCTCCTCTTTTTCCTGCTCAACCTCCCGGTTGAGTCTGTCGATCTGCAGGATCAGCTCCTGGATCTTTTTTTCCCGATCTTTTTTTACCTCTTCTATCAGAGCGGTGACGGCCCCGGCTATATCCTCGCTTTTTAAAATGTTTTCGAAGTTGCTCTCCATAGCAGACCTTTGATTTGGTTTTAAATATTATATCATCTTGAGTATGGTCTGCCTCTTCGTTCTCCTCTTCTTCTGAAAGATCCTCTTTTTGGTCTGCTTCTCTCTTTTTCGAATTGCAACAGCAGTCTTTCGATCTCTTTTTTGCTCATTCCTATACGCTCTTTGGAACCGTTAGTGCTATCGATGACCAAAGATGCCAGTTTCAAAGCCGCCGTGGTAAGGTCCGTTTGAGATTCGAGCAGATTCAAAAGCTCGACGGCTTCGGTTTTGATTTCGGTCTGGAGAATCTTTTCTATGGTGGATTTTGTACTCTTTTCCTTTAATTCCGTACCGGTCGGAATCTCTCTGTTTATCAACGAGCTCCCTACCGCCTTTTGGATTTTTAAGAGCTGTTTGAACTCGTGCGGGGTGACGATGCTTATAGCCTCTCCTTCTTTGCCGGCTCTACCCGTTCTGCCTATTCTGTGGACGTAGCTTTCGGGATCGAAGGGTATATGGTAGTTAAACACGTGCGATACGTCGCTTATATCCAGGCCTCTGGCCGCCACGTCGGTAGCAATTAGAATCTGGGTTGACCCCCTTTTGAAGGATTTGATCACCTCTTCCCTGGTTCGTTGGGGCATATCCCCGTGAAGTCCTTTGGCGTTAATACCCTGAGAGGCGAGAAAGTCGGCCAATCTGTCTACTTCGATTTTCATTCTGCAAAAAATTATCGCTTTTTTCGGGGATTTGTAATCGAGAAGCCTCATCAGGGCTTCGTCGCGCTCTTTTTCGTCCACTACGTAGTAGTACTGTTTGATGTTTTTGTTTGTGACCTCTTTTTGGGTAATGGAGACGAACGCCGGGTTATAAAGGATTTTGGATGCCAGCTCCTTGATCTCTTGCGGCATAGTGGCGCTAAATAGCATAGTTTGCCTGTTTGAGGGAATAAATTCGAAAATGGCTTTAATATCTTCCAAAAATCCCATATCCAGCATTTCGTCAGCTTCGTCCAGAACCACAAAAGAGGGATTTAACTCTATTTTTCCGCTCCTGAGCAGATCAAGAAGCCTCCCCGGCGTCGCCACGACCACGCTGGCGTTTTCTATGTGATGGAGCTGCCTGGAGTAGGAGCTGCCTCCGTATACGGTGGCGGTTTTGATCTTTAGGAACTTTCCCAGTCTGAAAATCTCGTCGCTTACCTGCGTGGCCAACTCTCTGGTCGGTACTATTACCAGTCCCTCCACCTCTTTTGATAGCTCCAGCATATTTAGCATAGGCAGTGCGTATGCCGCTGTTTTGCCCGTGCCGGTATGGGCCTGTCCCACTATGTCGCGTCCCGATAAAATTATGGGTATGGCTTCTTGCTGAATGGGGCTGGGCTCCTTAAAGCCGACCAGGTCTATAGCCTTTTGAATTTGCGGTTTGAAACCGAAATCTAAAAAAGTCATCTTTACTCTCTTTGAATATGAAATTTGCCCAAGAAGCCGCGAATCTTAACGATTCAATACGGGCACGCGAGCAAGTTTTTCACAGAGCAAAAGTCCGTAGCGGTGCGGAGGATCGAATCGTTTTAAAAGCAGCCGTTCCGAGGCATTGCGAAATTATAGCCACTATATCTTAATTTGAGTTAAGTTTTTCCTCCTAATATGGTATAATATTAAATAAAGCTTAAAGGAGATATCGTGAAAGAGTTGAAAGATTTCAAACAGAGCGTCAAGATAGAGTATCCTACCGTATGGAGATACAAAGTCATAGGCGAAGACGCCAAAAAGACCAAGGAGGCTATAAAAAGCGTTACCGAGAGGCCATGTACCGTAACTTTTTCCAATTTTAGTTCAAAGGGAAAGTATCAGAGTTTCAACGCGGATATAATGGTTCATTCACAAGAGGAGAGGGAGCGAATCTTTAACGATCTGAAGGCTCACAAAGATATAAAGATGGTTCTTTAGACTCCTTTTTTAAAATATAGGTTTGCAGATCCGAGGCTATAAAAGGCTCTTTGCCGAAACTCTCTCGCAGCTCTTTTAAAAGGGGCGCGGTATCTTTGTAGCGCGGAGATATGTGGGTCGCTATTAGATTTTTGACTCCCCATTTCTTGCAGACTCTGCCAAGAGCCGTCGCGGTAGTGTGCAAAAACTTCTCCTCTAACGAATCGTATGTTTCTTGAGTATAGGTACATTCATGGATCAGCAGATCCAGATCCTTTAGACTCTCGCCCATAATCTCCGCATCGGCATTGTCGCCGGCTATTATGAGTCTGATCCGTTCGAGTTCTTTTAGATACGCAGATGGTAGATAGCGTCTACCGTTATAGATTACCTCTTTGCCCTCTTTTATTTTGCCAAAGAGAGGACCGAAGGGGAGTCCGTCTTTTTGAAGAGACTCGGAGTCGAGTACGCTTTTTTGCTTTGTCTTTATATAGAATCCGTAGCACTCTATGGAGTGCAGCATGGGGATGGCTTTTAGGGAAAACTCTTTGAAGTTGATCTCGTATTCGGGAGAGAGCGTGATCCACTCCAGCTCATATCCTAGATGATCTTTGGATATATCCACCCAGGAAGCGACCATATTTTTTAACCCTTGTGGAGCGAAAACTTTAAGAGGGGTCTCGATTTTGTCTAGCATTCTCGTGGTCAATATTCCAGGCAGGCCGAAACAGTGGTCTCCGTGAAGATGCGTAATAAAGATCGCTTCGAGTCCCGATAGTTTCAAACCGGCCTGAAGGAGTCTCCTCTGGGTCCCCTCTGCCGCGTCGAAAAGATACCAGTTCTTTTGGTTGTCGAATCTGATCGCTACGGCGCTGCAGTTTCGATTTTTGGTAGGTTTGCCTCCGGAAGTTCCCAAAAAGGTTATTCTCATTTTCTAACGAAATCCCCGCTTTTGCCTCCGCTCTTTTTTTCGAGTCTGATGTTTTCTATACTCATTCCTTTGTCTATGGCCTTGACCATATCGTAGATCGTCAAAAGCCCTATGCTCACACCTGTTAGAGCTTCCATTTCAACGCCGGTTCTTCCTTTGAGTTTACACGTCACTTCCAGCTTGAATCCGGGAAGTTTTGGCAGCTCCTCGATGTGGCACTCTATGGAGGTTAGCAAAAGAGGGTGGCACATTGGAATCAGTTCCGGAGTCTTTTTGGCTCCCATTATGGCGGCTACTACCGCCGTATGGAGTACGGCTCCCTTTTTTACGTTTTGTTGAATAACGGCATCGTAGGCCTCTTTACTCATTCTGATCGTACCGCTGGCCACCGCTATGCGTTCAGTCTCCTCTTTTGAACCCACGTCCACCATTTTGGGGCGTCTCTTTTCGTCCAGATGGGTCAGATCCATTCGGCTCCTTTTTTTGGATTAGACCTTGCGTATACGGCAAAACAGGCCGTTGACGGGTAGTGGTCCATTATAACAAATTTATATGATGTAATCCACCACTTTAGTTTGAGTATCGTTCTCTTTTAGCCACTGTACGATCTTTTGGTGATAGGGGTGTACTCTGTAGCTTTCTAGAGCCTCTTTGTTCTCGAAAACCGTTATGAGGGCCAGATCGTAGCTTCTTGGGCTTCTGCTAAAATCGATTCCCACCTCTATCTCTTTTAGCTCTTGGATATTCTCTTTCATCGATAAAAGTCTCTTTTTCGCTTCATGTGCAAGTTCGAAGGAGGGAAACTTCATAAATACTATATGTTTGACCATCTCTTCTCCTTTTGCGATTTTTACTGCCTTTTCGTAATGTTCGGGTCTGTTTATGTTGAAAAAAGGGTTTTCGTCTTCGAATTTAACGGTTAGAACGTTCAGCTTGTCTATGACTTCGTGCATTCTGTGTCGATTGTTTTTTAGAGCCTCCCTCAAAAGAGGTAGAGAGTTTTTTTTGTATATTCCCACGAGGGGATGCAAACGCGACGTTTGTGCGATATATGCGTTAAATTCGGGAAATTCTTCGTAGGCCGAATATATTTTTGCGATCTCCTTTTTGGTTAAAAAGGGAGTATCTACCGGAATGAAGAAGGCATCTTCGAGTCTTTCCAAAACGCCGACTATGGCGCCAAGAGGCGAAAAGGTGGCGTGGGCGTCTTTGATTAGCGGCGGGTCGAAGTCGAATTTCTCCCACTTTGTGCTTATAAAAACTCTTTTAAAGAGTTTTTCGGCCCTTTTATACTGAAATTCGGACAGCGAAGTTTCGCCAAAAGTTATCAGGGCTTTGTCCCTGCCCATTCGGCTGCTTTTTCCTCCGGCCAGTATCACGCAGTCTATATCGTATCGCAAAGTTTCATCTCCCCGTCGAATTCGATCTTCAAATCCTCGTTTATCCTGATGAAGAAACCTTTAAAGTCCACTCCCTTCGAGAGAGCTTGGGCGAATTGATTTTTAAACTCCGGATCTCTCGTGGGATGAGGTTCGAAACATTCGCACTTTCTTAGGCCCATGATTAAAATTGCCGCTTTTTTCCCCTCTTGGGCCAAAGCGCAGAGGGTTTTTAGATGTTTGACGCCGCGTGTGGTGGGAGCGTTTGGGAAGAGGCATCTTTTTTGCGAGACCAAAGAGCATCCTTTTAGCTCCACGAACGTCTCGTCGGCTACGAAATCGAGTCTCGATTCCTTTATCTTTACTTCGCTTGCGATCCGTTTCGGGATAAAACCCAAAATCCCTCTTTTTATCGCGGCCAAGGCTATTTTGGAGTGGAGTTTCGTGTTTATCAAGATCCACCCCTCTTCCATTTTGACGGCCACAAGAGTAAAATCGGTTTTATTCGAGGGAGGGTTTTTTATGCACAAAATCTCTCTGTTTGGAGTAAGGATCTCTTCCAGCCTTCCAGAATCGGCTACGTGGATTTTATATTTTTGTCCGTTATGCTCACCTATGGCGGCGAATCTGTTTACTCTCTTGGCGAAGTTGATTTTATAAAGTTCTCCGAGACTTTTAAGATCAAAGAGAGCCTCCACTATAGCTCTCTCGGATCGGCTATCTTGCCAGCTACCGCGCTGGCTGCTGCCACGGCCGAGTTGGCAAGATAGATTTCCGCGGTTCTTGCGCCCATTCTGCCTACGAAGTTTCTGTTGGTGGTGGCGACGCATCTTTCGTTGTCGGCGAGTATACCCATGTATCCGCCCAGGCAGGCGCCGCAGGTTGGGTTGCTGACTACGGCTCCGGCGTCTATGAGCGTATCTATATACCCTAGCTTTTCGGCCTCTTTCAAAATCTTCTGAGTGGCCGGCGTTACGATCAGCCTGGTATGCTTGGCCACCCTTTTGCCTTTTAATATTTTCGCGGCGATCGCGAGGTCGCTCAATCTGCCGTTGGTGCAGCTGCCTATAAATACCTGATCTACCTTCAGATCCATTTTGGAAGCCTCGCTGACTTTTTTGCCGTTGGATGGAAGATGCGGAAAAGCCACTACCGGCTCGAGATTTTCAACGTCGATTTCCACAATGCGGCAATACTCGGCTCCTTCGTCGCTATAATGGTATTTCGGTTCATGTTTTAAATTTTTGTTCGCCAGGAACTCTTTGGTGGTTTCGTCGGCGGCTATTATTCCGTTTTTGGCGCCCGCTTCGATAGCCATGTTGCACAGACTAAATCTATTGTCCATGTCGAGATACCCGATCGTATCTCCCGTAAACTCCAAAGCTTTGTATAGTGCGCCGTCCACCCCTATTTTCCTGATCAGCTCCAAAATAATATCCTTGCCGTAAACGAAAGCTCCGGGTTTTCCTTTTAGAACCACTTTGATGGATTCGGGGACTTTGAACCAGTTGGTGCCCGTTATCATAGCAAAGGCCAGATCCGTAGAACCCATGCCCGTGGCAAACGCTCCGAGCGCTCCGTGGGTACAGGTGTGGGAGTCCGCCCCTATAATTACGTCTCCAGGAACGACGAGCCCCTTTTCGGGAAGCAGCGCGTGTTCTATTCCCATATCCTTTTCGTCGAAAAAGTATTTTAGATCGTGTTCGTAGGCGAATTCTCGGCTGATTTTAGCCTGGTTCGCGCTGGCTATATCCTTGGCGGGGATGAAGTGGTCCATAACTATGGCGAAATTATCGGGATTGGCCAGCCTTTTTGCCCCGGACTCTCTGAAAGCCTTTATGGAAATCGGAGTGGTGATATCGTTGCCTATAATCATATCGATTTCGCATCTTACGATCTCTTTGGCTTTTACTTCGCGTCCTACGTGTTCGCTGAAAATCTTTTCCGTTATCGTCTGTCTCATGCGGTTTGCCTTTTAAAAATTTTCTTGGTATTTTATCATAATCTGCCGATCGTCGCCGAGTATAAAGGGGGTTTTATGAGGTATTTTGAAATTGTGGCGGTTGCCGAATATCTAAAAGGTTTTGACCGTATCAGATCGGCAAAAAGAGTAGAGGATAACACCCTAATGCTGGAGCTGGATAGAAAAAGGCTCTTTTTCGATATGAGCAAAGGCAATTCCAAGATCTACATCAGAGAGGATTTCGTTTACGCAAAAGAGTACGGCGCTCCTTTCGACGTCGCTTTGAAAAAGAGACTCTCAAACGTAAAAATCAAAAAGGTCTCGGTGGATCCCCGCGACAGAATATTGAATATAGAGGTGGAGGGGGGAACCTCTTATAAAAGAGATCTTCTCGTTTTGAGATTCGAGTTTCTCGGCAGATACAGCAACGTTATATTGTTGGATCAAAAAGGGGTCGTAATAGAGGCTTTGAGACACTATGACGACTCCTGTGGAGGCAGAGAGATCAAACCTGGGAAAAAACTTCAACCTCCGGCGCCGATGAAAAGAGCTCCAACGGCTCATGAATCCATCGAAGACGTGGAAGAGTATCTAAAGAGGGTCTATAAAGAGGAGATAGACAAAAAACTCTCCTCGTTAAAGAGCCTAAGAATCATGCAGATCGAAAAAAAGATAGACAAACTCTCTCAGATTCTAACCTCTTTGCCGGCCGAGGAGGAGTTGTCGAAAGAGGCGGATATATTGGAGGAGGAAGCCAATTTGATACTGGCCAATCTGAATTTGATAAAACCGTATCAAAAAAGTATAGAGATAATCGATTTTAACGGAGAAAGACGAAAGCTGGAGCTCCCTTTGGAGGCAAAGAGCGTTCCGGATATGGCCAATATACTCTTTTCAAAAGCCAAAAAACTAAGACAAAAGGCCAAAAACATCCATATCGAAAGAGAGAACATAAGAAGCAAAGTAGCTTTTTTAAAACGGATCGTATCGAGAATAGAGAAGGCAAAAAAGCCAGAAGATATAGAGATTTTCTTTCCGAAACGAAGCAGTCGCGAGCGGAGTCATAAAAACCGAAACTACGAACGTTTCAAAATAGGCGAATACGACATATTCGTGGGCAAAAACGAAAAGGGAAACCAGGAGCTGCTAAAGAGGGCTTCGGCCGGCGATATTTGGATGCATATAAAAGATATTCCTTCGGCGCATCTGATAATAAAGAGTCCAAAAAAGACTCCCCCGCAGGAGGTTTTGCAAAAAGCGGCCGATATATGCGTGGATCTGAGCGTGGACAGATCGGGAGACTATCTTGTTGATTACGCCAGAAGAAGAGACGTCAAAATTAAAAATGGGGCAAAAGTGGAATATGTCAATTATAAAACTCTAAAGGCAAGAAAGGTATAATATCCCCAGTTTGCCAAAAGGGTCGATATGGTTGAGATTATCAAGGACAACTCCCCCAGATTCGTTACCGGCACTCTGCTGCTGGCGCTGGTTTTGGCCGTAGGACTGATCGATAACTACTTTCTCACATGGCTGTTTTTCGGAATAGTGTTTATGTTCGCCTTTTACGAGACGCTGAGACTGCTAAAGATGGATTCGCACAACAACCTGTTTTTCTGGGCCGCGCTTTTGTGGCTGATCGCGTATTTTTATCCCAACCCTGACGATCTGTTTTTTCTCGTGGCAATAGTATTCGCCTCTTTTTTGGCATATCACAGAGATTACGATACGAAAAACTTTCTTCCCTTTTTATATCCAGCCTCCGGATTTCTTTTTTTGCTGGCTCTCTATCACGATTTCGGAATGGAGGCTCTGATATGGCTTTTGATAGTAGTTGCCTCTACCGATATAGGGGCGTTTTTTGCCGGTAAAATGTTCGGAAGGCGCCCTTTTTGTCCCACTTCGCCCAAAAAGACATGGGAAGGGGTAGTCGGCGGAGTGGTTTTGGGAACCCTGTTGGGAGCCTATTACGCTTTGGTACTGGTGGATATCGGCTATGGGCTCTTTATATCTTTTGCCGTTTCGGTGGCTTCGGTTTTCGGGGATCTGTTCGAGAGCTATCTCAAACGTAGAGCCAACGTAAAGGACAGCGGCAACATTTTGCCCGGCCACGGAGGAGTTTTGGACAGGGTTGACGGCTATCTTTTCGCGGCTCCAGCAATGGTGGTTTTGTTAAGGGGAGTGTTGTGAGCATCGCCCTGCTCGGATCTACGGGCTCTATCGGAGTAAATACGCTCAATATCGCGCGAGAGTTCGGTATAGAGGTTGAGCTGCTGGTAGCCGGCAGGAACGTTTCCTTGCTAAAACGTCAGATCGAGGAGTTCAAACCGGCACTTGTGGCCGTCGCCGATAAAGAGAGCGCCGAGAGTCTCGGATATCCGGGCGTTCTTTGGGGCGAGGATGGTATATTGGAGGCTCTCGAGAGGTGTAAAAGCGATACGGTCGTAAACGCGTTGGTGGGTTTTTTGGGTCTTAAACCCACGCTAAAAGCTCTCGAACTGAATAAAAGAGTCGCTCTGGCCAACAAGGAGAGTCTCGTAGTTGCCGGCAAATTCGTCGACATATCGAAAATAGTGCCGATCGATAGCGAACATTTCGCCCTTTGGTATATACTGCGCTCAAAAGGGCGTCCCGTTAAGATGACGATAACCGCCAGCGGAGGCGCCTTTAGAGATCGCCCCCTGCATGAGCTGAAAAACGTTTCCGTTTCCGAGGCCCTGGATCATCCCAATTGGAAGATGGGAAAAAAGATTACGGTCGATAGCGCGACCATGATGAACAAAATTTTCGAGCTTCTTGAGGCGAGATGGCTGTTTGGTTGCGAAAATCTGGAGGCGGTGATAGAAACCAAATCTATAGTGCACGCCATCGTGGAGTTTGTGGACGGGAGCTCGTTGCTACACGCGGCCTATACTGATATGAGACTTCCTATTGCTTACGCCGTAGCCGAGGATGTGGACAGGAGAGTTGTTCCTCCAATCGACTTTTCCAGTTTGGGAACCTTGGAGTTTAAAAAGATCGACCCTCTAAGATATCCGGTATGGGAGATAAAAGATACCGTTTTGGCAAGACCTCAACTGGGGGTCGTGGCGAATGCCGCCAACGAAGTGGCCGTAGAGGCTTTTTTGAAAGAGGAGATAGGTTTTTTGAAAATATCCGAAACGGTCATAGATATGCTCAGGATATACGAGAATATAGAGATCGATAGCATCGAGGAGGTTTTCGAAGTGGACGCCATGACCAGAGAGTACGCTAAATCGCTGTTGGGAAAGTAGAGTGAAAAATATACTTTTGGCGCTACTGGTTCTGTTCTTTGCCGGATGCGAAAAGAGCATGGATTCAAAACCGCAACAGAGCGATATTACCGTACAAAAGGCGAAACTGGAGCGCGAAATAAAAGAGGCTAGGCTAGAGGCGGACAAAAAGCGCGAACTGGCTCTGCTGCAGATGAAGAAAGAGCTCGAAGAGCTGGCTATGAAAAAGGAGCTCAACGAGAGCGAACTAAAACGCAAACTGGCGGAAATCGAAGCTAAAAAAGAACTCGAAATACAAAAGATACAAAAAGAGCTCAAGATGAAAGAGCTTCAGATCGCCCAAGAAAGAATGCGTTTGGAGATGGAGAATCAAAAACTGATAGCGGCCCAGGAGCTAAAGGCCAAGGAGAAACTCTATATTATGCTCATTTTGGCATTTTTGATCTTTTTGATATTTGTGGGAACGGTTCTTTATATCTATAAAAAACGCAAAGACAAGCTAATAGCCTACCGCGATAATCTGGAGAAGTATTTCAAAATGAAAGAGAACGAGACCAAGATCGCGATCGCAAACAAAATTATAGATACCATAGCTTCAGGAAAGTTGACTCCGGAACAGGAACAGAGATTGATCAAAGCGCTCAATAGCCGCCCTATGGAAGAGGATGATATCAAGATGATAGAAAACGGACAAGAGACCATAGAGGCCACTATTGAGGAGAAAAGGGATGGATAGGTTCTTGATTCTCCATGGATGGGGAGGCAGCGACTATCCTCACTGGCAGGCCTGGCTGGCCGCTGAGCTGGCCAAAGATTACGGAACAGTTTCTTTTCCGCTCATTATGCATCCTCATCATCCGAACAGAAAGCGCTGGAGCGCACAAGTTGTTGATCATCTAAACCGCTTTTTGCCTACTACGGTGATATGTCACTCTTTGGCGTGCACTTTGTGGTTTTGGCTTTGCAAAGAGGAGAAGATAAAAGGCGTCGAGAGAGTTTTGCTGGTCTCGCCGCCGGGTCTAAATACCGATATAGAGCTATTAAAGAGTTTTTTCCCGGCCCAACTGCCAAAAGAGCTTTTTGCCGACGAGGCGTTGATGGTGGT
>JAMONM010000041.1 GCA_027065825.1 Campylobacterales bacterium
AGCGATTTTCAGTCTCTTGGTCAATCCGGTAAAAAAGTAGACCACAACGCCTATAATTCCGAAAATCAGCAGAGAAAAGAGCAGAAGATAAAAAAAAGCCACTATTTCTCTCCTCTGAGCTGATAGGTAATGTCGCCGGCGCCGAAACCAACCACAAGGCCGTTTTTAATCCTATCTAACGTCTTTTGTCCAACCAGTAACGAAACGCCGTCTTTGTCCTTTTTGATTCTATCGGCAAAAACCGGAGAGTATCTGTTAAAATGTTTTTTAAAATCTATATCTATCTTTTCTTCGCCCGCGCTCCAAACCGGCAAAATCACCAGCTTGCTGCTGCCGCTAAAACACTCTACGAACCTTTCGAGATTCTCCACGGTTCGGGAATATTTATGGGGCTGCCATATAACTACGATATCTTTTAGTCCCTTCAGCCTGGCATACTCCCTGAGCGATCTCATCGTCGCCTCTATTTCGGTCGGATGGTGTCCGTAATCGTCTATTAAAATAAAGTTTTCGGATCGGTCTACGATATCGAACCTCTTTTTTATACCTCTGTAGTTTTTGAGATTCTCTTTGATCTCGTCAAGTCCTATTTCGTTCATTGCCGCCAAAATGGCCAACGAGGCGTCGAGGGCTATATGCGGGCCGAATCCCCATACCTCGAATTCGCCGAAATCTCTCAACTCGAATCTGATATATGGTTCGTCCTCCTTTAGGAAGTGCGATTTTATCTTTATATCGCTTTTGGGATCGAGCCTGACGGCCTCTAAATCGACTCCCCTTAAAAAAGGATCGTCGCTGTTTATGACTCTGATTTTAGAGATTTGCAAAAACTTTCTGTAAGCCTCGTAAAAGAGATCGAGATCGTAGTTGTAAAACTCCATATGCTCAGGTTCCGCATTGGTAACTATACATAAATAAGGATCGGTATTCAAAAAGCTGGCGTCGCTCTCGTCAGCTTCGAAAACCAGCGTATCGCTGTTTTTGTTGTATCTGACGTTGGAGGCGAACTCCTTGCTTTCGGCCCCTATAATAGCGTTTGAATCTTTCAGTATCGACGCCAAGATGGCGCTGGTGGTGCTTTTGCCGTGGGCCCCCGCCACGGCGTAGACCTTTTTACCCCTAAGAACTATCGGCAGCGCCTCTCTGCGAGAAAGAGTCTTTATCCCGCGTCTGCGCGCTTCTTTTAGTTCCGGATTGTCGGATTTTACCGCGGCCGAATATATAACCAGATCGTAATCTTTTATATTTTCCCTCTTTTGCGGCGTATAGACCTCTATACCGATTCGCCGAAGCGATTTTAAAATTGGAGCCTCGCTCATATCAGAACCGCTAATAGTATACCCCTCGTAATGCAAAAATCTGGCCAGTCCGCTCAGTCCTATTCCGCCTATTCCCACAAAATGGATCTTCATTTCGATTCCCGCGCTATCTTCTCTATTTTTGCCAATTCCCGCTCTATCAGAGAGCTTTCCCGATTTAAAAAGAGATCCGCCTCCGGAGTTAGTTTATCGAAAAATACCGAATTTTGATCCAGCGAATCGTGATCCACGTATTTTTGCAAAAAATTATCGAGAGACTCCCCCTTTGCGCAGAGTCCCATAGATAGAAGCATACTTTTTTTCAATCTCTCATCATCCAACATAAAAGACAAAATCGTAAAAAGCTCGCCGGCTCCTTTGAAATCGGAGCTATCCCATCTCTCCAGAGCGTGTTCGTAAACGGCTCTGGCGTATAGCAGCTCCTTTTGCGAGTTTAGATCGAACCGCTCTGCTTTGGATAGTTTAGAGGCCAAAAAATCGAAAGTCAGCTCCAAAATCTTCATATAGACCGAATCGATCTCCTCACCCGAACGATCCAGGGCCAAAGATATATCCAATACCTCATACAGAGCCACTATATCAGAACTTTTCAGCGCCTCGGACAGGCTGTTTTCAAAATTTTCCGTAAATTTCGGATCTATCTTTAGTCTCGTCAAATTAACATCCATCGCTAATTTCCTTTCATAGCCTCTTTCAATCTGTTGAGCGCCTCTTTGGTTTTTGCCGGCTCGTAAACCAACGCGGCTCTGATATAACCCTCTCCGGCTCCGTTTCTACCGAGGAAGCGTCCCGGCAAAACCTTTAGATTGTACTCCCCGTAGACTCTTTTCGTAAACTCCAGATCATCCCCTACTTCCAGCCATAGATAAAAGGTGGCCTTGGGAGGGGCGATATTTAAAATCTCCTTGGCAAGTTTAAAATTGTTACGGTACAGATCTCTGTTGGCCGTAACGTGAGATGAATCTCTCCAGGCCGCGGCCGCTCCGTATTGCAATGGCAGAGGCGAAGCGCATCCTAAATAGGTTCTATATCTCATATACTCTTTCAGCAACTTTTCGTCGCCGGCTACGAAACCGCTCCTAAGACCCGGGGCGGAACTTCTTTTGGATAGCGAGTTTACCACTAAAACGTTCCTGTAGTCGTCATTTCCCACCTCTCTTGCCGCATTGAGCAAAGAGGGAGGAGGGGCCGTATCGTATATTTCGCTGTAGCACTCGTCGTTGATAAGTACGAAATCGTACTCTAAAGCGGCCAGAACCCACTCTTTTAACTCGTCCATATCCAAAACCGCGCCTGTGGGGTTGTTGGGAAAATTCAAAACAACAAGATCGCAGTTTTTCAAAACCTCGGGATCCGGAGAGACTTTAAAATCCCGCGAGGGTTTTAAATCCAGATAGATCGGTTTGGCTCCCGAAGCGATTGCGGCACCTTCGTATATCTGATAAAAAGGGTTGGTAAAAGCCATCTTTGGAGAGATTTTGTCAAAAAGCAGAAATTGCGGCAGATTAAAAAGCGCCTCTCTGGTTCCGAAAACCGGAACTATCTGCTCCATTTTAAGCTCTATGGAGAATCTGGTACGAAAAAACTCTATCATAGACTCCTTTAAAAACTCCTCTCCGGCGCTTTTTGGATATCTGTTTAAAAGCTCTATATTCTCGCAGACGCTCTTTTGTATAAAATTAGGAGTTTTCAGCTGAGGCTCTCCGATGGTCAGAACCATCTCTCTGTATTCCTCGTTCGGCTTTACGTGAAGCAGCAGTTCGTTTAACTTCTCGAAAGGGTATTTTTCAAATCTCATCATTGTTCCTCAAAACAGATCTCTTTTTCGAGCTCTTTGTCTTTGCGCTCTATCTTTAGATCAAAACAGCGATCGGCAAAGAGCAGCTCCATCTTGAGCCGGCTTACGTCCGAAACTTTTACCGAACCTACAGACAGTATCAAATCGCCTTTTTTCAATCCGGCTCTTTCGGCCGGAGTGTTCTTTTTGACCTCCTCGATCCTCAAATCTTTCTCTCCTTTTAACAAAACTCCGAGTCTTCTTGTAGAGGGGGGATCCATAGGCGGGGGATAGAGTATGAAATCGGCTATTTTTGGTTTGAGCTTGTCGTTTTGCAAAACGATTTTATAGCTATCTATTCCTCTTCTTTTAACTCTGTCGGGAATTCCGTAACCGAATCTCAAATGTCCGTTACCGGCCAGAACCACCATCTGCTTTTTAGGATTGCGCTTTAGATACTCCGCTACGCCCTGTGCCATAGTTTCATCCCACAGAACCTGAGCGTAGTAGAAATTTTCAAAATTTTTAAAACTCTTCTTGGCGTGGGCCTCGAAAATCATTCTCATATACTCTTCGTATACCAAATTGGTAAAATCCATCGAATCGGGCAACTGAGCGGCCTCTTTTTTGGTAAGGGAATCGATCCCCTTTTTAGCCACCTTGTTGCTGATCTCTCTGGGAATATTGAGAGCCACTATTTTTATTTTCTCTTTTTTGGCGTATCTCAGTATCGGCCTATAAAGCGCGTAATCGTATTTCCATCTTTTGAGATATTCGGTCTTTTCCAACATCTCCTTTTCGTCTATTTCGCCCGCGATATACTGATCGAGATATTTCTGATAAGGTTTTTGAAACATCTCCATACCGATCGCCAGATCTTTGCCCCTCTCTTTTAGAGCCTTTATGATTCTTAGCTGATTTACGTGGTTGGCATATTTCGTATGCTGTTCTCCCACGAATATCGCTCTGGAGTCCTCTATTTTATCGATCAGAGCCTCAAAATCGTCCCTGACGTCTACTTTGACGATACTGGTAGCCGCGTCTACTATATATTTCGCCCCTTTTTGAGAAGGTTTTGTATATCTTTTAAATTCTCTCCCCTCAAAAACGACCACCGAATATCTCCCTAAATGCGAAAGCAGTCTAAAACTCCTATATAAAGCTCTCTCTCCGTCGAAAACCATAAGATATCTTGAGGTATTGAGAGGGTTTTTGTAAACCTCCACCTTCGCATCCCCTTCGAGTCTAAAATCGATGGCGAATCTCTTTAAAAAGTCGCTCTTTCCAAACAGAACGATATCGGCCTTTCTCATATCTTCGAAATCCAGCTCTTTAGAGGAGACAACTTTGCTAAAACCTTTGAGCATAGGGGCGAATTTATCCTTTTCGTCGCAAACCGCTATTAAATTGTCGCTACCTAGAATCTCGGAAATAACCGGAGGAATTTCGGCCGGCTGAAGTCTCCTAAAAATTTTGTAATCGGGATCGACCACGATCTCCTTGGGAGCGAAATCGGTATACAGAGAGTGCCTTTTTTGTTTCGTATCTATCGTAAAACTTTCGCATCTATCACCGTTGCAGATCTCAACCGGCAGTTCCAGATCGTAATCGTTGCTGAGGAGTTCGAAGGAGGTTACGAACTTCTCCTCTTTGAAAGTTACCTCAATATTTTGGAGATGAAAGTCAAAAGCCCCCTTTTTGTAGACCCAATCTTTGAAAAAGCGGCTCAAATCGGCCGATGCGGTCTCTTCGAAGCTCTTTTTTAACTCCTCGTAACTTATCTCCTTGTAGGGATACCTTTTCAAAAGGGCCTTTATGGCCTCGTCAAATTTTTGGGGCGTAATTTTCTCCGATAGCATATAAAAAAACATCGCTGATTTGCCGTAGCCTATAGCGTTTTTGTCCTCGTAGCTTTTGTATCGAAACTGATCGAGCGTTATCTCCTCGTTGCGATCTTTTACGTATGAGTCGTACTTTATCATCAGATCTTTTCTATATCTGGCACCCTCGCCCTTTCGCGAAGCAAAAAGCATATCCGAATAATATGTACTCAATCCCTCGGCCCAGTTGCCTTTTGGAACGCTAAAGAGGTAGTTTCCGAACCACTGATGGACTATCTCGTGTCCCAAAGAATACTCAAACACGAAATCCTTCTCGATTATCGGCTCTCCTATCATACTCATGGTAGCCATCGAATATCCCGCCGGAAAAGGGACTTCGACGACGTTGAAATTTTTATAGGGAACGAACCCGAAAATCTTTTCGTACATCTCGAACAGTCGCAAACTTTTTCGTATATATCTGTCGGCCAATCCAGCGTCTTTGGGATAAAGATAGGTGCCGATCTTTACGCGTTTGCCCCCCTCTTTGACCACATAGTCCCCAGAAGCAACGAGAAAAACCCTCTTTAAAGGAGCGTCGAATATGAAACGGTTCCCCATTTTGCGGGTATATTGCGTAATAGGAGTCAGATTTTTCAGATCGGCCTCCAAAGTGTATCTACATCTAGGTTCAGGAGTCGGATACCATCCCTCCATTAAAAGAAGAGTCCCCATTACGTTTTTGGCTCTGCTTTTAAAGAGAATTTTAACCGGCTCTTTGGAGGTTTTTTTTAGTTTTACGCTCTTTTCTATCGCCAGCGTAGCGCCCTCTACCGAAAGGATCTCGCTCTGCGAGCTCTCAAGAGGCAAAACCCCATCAAAATCGATTTTAGCCTCCCCGAAAACGGACCCGTTCTTTAGCCAAATCTTCATCTCGTAACTGCACTCCGAAGCCAACAGCGCAACGGAAAACAAAAACATAACGGCGATCTTTTTCATTCCCTCCCCCTACTTATCAATGCGGCATTTTAAATTTTTGAACATTAAGCTCCCCATCAGAATCGAAATAAAGATAAAAGAGCGTATCCTTTTTAACAGGCAGTCCTGCCAGATATCTCAAAGCCATATTGGCTTCAAAGGAAGCCATAAACATAACTATCGGAGCGGCTATTCCGGCCGGAGTGCGTTGCGTGATTTTAAAGCTCTCAAACCCGCTCTTTTCGAAAAAGCAGAGCTGTCCGTTGAACTCTTCCACGCTGGTGTATATCCACGGCACTCCTATCTCTTTGGAAAACTCGTCTATTTCGGCCCTTGATTGAAGGTTGTCGGTACAATCCAAAATTAGATCGTAATGGAGAGGTCTCTTTTTAAAATCGGAAAAACTCTCGGTAAAGGCGAGAGCCTTTACATAGGGAGATCTGCTCTGTATCAGTTCGGCGAGAACCTGTGATTTGTACCTGCCCTCGTCCTCCGTCTTAAATGCGATCTGCCTATGTATATTGTGAAAACTAACCCTGTCGAAATCGACTAAATAGATCTCCCCGACTCCGCTGGAGCCCAGGGCTATTCCAACGGAACTGCCCAACCCTCCGCACCCTATGACGGCAACCT
The DNA here is from genome assembly GCA_027065825.1 of Campylobacterales bacterium. Classification (GTDB taxonomy): domain Bacteria; phylum Campylobacterota; class Campylobacteria; order Campylobacterales; family Nitratiruptoraceae; genus Nitrosophilus_A. Next base: position 6,528 of record JAMONM010000041.1, read on the forward strand.
TCTTGTCCACCAACGAAAGCTGAGTCTCTTCGCCCCATAGCTGTATCTGCCTCTTGAAATACTCTCGCATATTCAGATCCTTACTGCAGTTGTCGATTCAGAGCTCTAAACCCCCACTCCTTCTTGCTCTTTTTTACTCTCTCCTTATCTATTTCGCAAATTAAAAGCTCCTCTTTGTCGCCGCATATCGACTCTATTTTACCATCAGGGTCGACGCACATGCTCTCGCCGTAAAATTTCCACTCTACGCCGCGATCTACGTACTCGCCGATTCTGTTTGATCTAAGCAGATAGCAGTTTGACAAAAAGGCTCTGGTTTTTAGAATCTCCCTCCATCTTTGATTCGATCCGAAAGTGGAAACCGTAGGGATCAACAAAGCGTGAACGCCCCTCTTGGCAAAAGAGTCGAAAAATCTGTTAAAGTGTATCTCAAATCCCCCCATCACGCCGAACTTGACTCCATCTATGGCAAAAACGGGCGGCTCTTTGAATCCGCCGTTTTCGTTGGCGAAAAACCTTCTTTCGTTCCAGTGAGGATACGGCATAAGAACCTGCTGAGAATATCTCACGGTTCTGCCGGGAAAAAAGATAAATACCTCCTTGTATATTTTACCCTTTTTTACCGAGATCAGCGGCGCCACTATTACAGTCTCGTACTTTTTGGCCAGCTCTTTGAGATTTTCGATCTGTCTTTGGCTCTGTTCCTTCAACATGGAAAGAGGAGTCTTCTCGAGCTCTTTGAAAAAGCGGGTGAGCGTATACTCTCCAAGAAGCAGTACCTTGACTCCCTTTAATGAGGTAGCTCTCAAATAGTAATCGAGCCGCCCCGAAGATATGCCCAAATAGGCCGACTGCAATATTGCCGCTTTCAATTTTCGCTCTCTTTCTTGATCTGTTCGATCTCCACTTTCGCCTCTTCGAGCATTTTTTGAGCCTCTTTTAGAGCCTTCATGCCTCTTTTATACAGCTCTACGCTCTCTTTTAGGGTTATCTCCGGATCGGACAGTTTTTTTAACATCTCTTTTGCCTCTTCGACCCTCTTTTCGAAATCGAGCCCTTTCACAATCTCTCCTCCAAAATATCGTTGAGGTAATTTGAAAACTTGTCGGTCTCCACCAAAAACGCGTCGTGTCCGTAATCGCTTTTAACCTCGTAATATTGGGCCATATCAGACTTTCCGGCCGCATCCATGGCATCTTTGATCTCTTTCATCTCTTCGGGTAAAAACAGAATATCCTTTTCAAATCCTATCAGATAGAGCCTGGATCTCACTCTAGATAGAGCTTCCTGAAGCGAATCGAAACCTCTGCTAAGATCGAAAATGTTTATGGCCTTGGTGATATACAGATAGCTTAGAGGATCGAACCATTTAGAGAAATTATATCCGTTATACTCAAGATATCTCTCCACTTCGAATCTTCCGAAAAGCTCGTAAAGCCCCTCGTTCGAAACGTAGTTTCTGCCAAACTTTCTGTCCATCGAATAGTGGCTCAAAAAGCTGATATGCCCCGCCATTCTTCCTATGGCCAATCCGTTTAGACCGCTTTGGGATAGCTCTTTGGGATCGTACTCTCCTCCTTTGAAGGCCGGATCTCTCAATATAGCCTCCTGCGCCACCTTGTTAAAGGCTATAACCCACGGTCTGGTAGCGTGGGTGGCCGCCAAAGAGACTATATGTTTTACAAATCCAGGAAAATCGACCGCAAATCTCAGGGCCTGCATACCGCCCATGCTCCCGCCCACAACCGCGTGGACTCTGTCAATTCCCAGTTTCGAAAGCAGAATTCTTTGAGCCTTTACCATATCTTTGATCGTGACCACCGGAAATCTGAACCGATAAGGGCGATCTTCGGGGTACATTTTTGACATAGGGCCGGTAGAACCGAAGCAGCTACCTATTACGTTGGTGCATATAACGAAATACTTGGCGGTATCGATGGCTTTGCCCTCCCCTATCAGCGCATCCCACCATCCGGGCTTTCGATCTCCTTCGTATCTGCCGGCGGCGTGATGGGAACCGCTGAGGGCGTGGCATATCAAAACCACATTGTCCCGCTCTTCGGAGAGCTCCCCGTAAGTCTCGTATACTATCTCGTAAGGTTCCAAAATTCTACCGCTCTCCAGATAAAGCGGATTGGTAAATTTCGCTCTTTTGGTAGTTATTTTCAACAGCTGTCCCCGCTAAAAAAATAGCCCCTAAACGTGATAGTTCGGAGCCTCTTTGGTAATCGTGACGTCATGAACGTGAGACTCTTTGAGTCCGGCACTGGTTATCTCCACAAATTCGGCTCTCTCTTGGAACGATGTTATATCCGCGGCTCCCAGATATCCCATGGAACTTCTCAGTCCCCCTATCAACTGGTGAACCACGTTGGCGATCTTACCTCTATATGGTACCATACCTTCGATACCCTCCGGAACCAGCTTGTCTGCGGCGGTGCCTTCTTGGAAATATCTGTCGGTGCTGCCTTTGGTCATAGCCCCTATGCTGCCCATTCCTCTGTAGGTTTTATACTGTCTGCCCTGATACATAACAACCTCTCCGGGACTCTCTTCCGTTCCGGCCAACAGACTCCCTATCATTACGCTGCTCGCACCAACTGCCAGAGCCTTGGCCACGTCGCCGGAATATTTTATACCCCCGTCGGCTATAATCGGAACCGAATACTCTCTTGCCACCGAGGCGCACTCGTCTATGGCGCTGATTTGCGGAACTCCAACTCCGGCCACTATTCTCGTGGTACAGATACTACCGGGCCCTATTCCAACCTTTACAGCATCGGCCCCGGCCTCTATCAGATCCCTAGTCGCCTCGGCGGTAGCCACGTTTCCTGCGATTACGTCGATTTCAAGACTCTCTTTGATTCTTTTAAGGGTATCGATAATTCCCTGAGAGTGACCGTGCGCCGAATCCAAAACCAAAACGTCAACTCCAGCTTCAACTAGAGCTTTGGCTCTGTCTATCTGATTGACGCCTATCGCCGCTCCCACTCTGAGGCGCCCGAACTCATCCTTGTTCGCGTTCGGATACTCTATCTTTTTCTTTATATCCTTTATCGTGATCAGACCTTTAAGCACTCCCTTCTCATTCACTATCGGCAGCTTTTCTATTTTGTGTTTGTGCATTATCTGCGCCGCCTCTTCCAAAGTGGTTCCTGGAGTGGCGGTAATCAGCGGAGCTCTCGTCATAGCCTCCTCTACCCTTTTGGAATAGTCGCGTTCAAACCTCATATCCCTGTTGGTCAAAATTCCAAGCAGTACGCCTCTCTCGTCAACGACGGGAACGCCGCTGATTTTATATTCGCTCATCAGCCTCTCGGCGTCGGCCAAAGTGGCGTCTGGATGGACGAAGATGGGATCTATAATAATTCCGCTCTCGCTCTTTTTTACTCTTTTGACCTCCATAACCTGAGAATCTATATCCATATTTTTATGAATGATTCCGATTCCGCCCAGTCTGGCCATGGCGATAGCCGCCCTATGCTCGGTAACCGTATCCATCGCGGCCGAAACGAGCGGAATGTTCAACGTAACGTTTTTCGTCAGTCTGGTGGTTATATCCACCTCTTTCGGCAAAACCGTGGAATGTTTGGGAACCAGTAGCACGTCCTCGAAAGTAAGCGCTCTTTTTCTGATTTTCATCTATCGTCTCCTGATCAATTTTGACTATCAAGGGCTCTTTCCAGCCCCAAAGCGGCATCAAAAAGTTTCTGCTCCTCAAAAGCTCCGGCGATAAACTGCAACCCAACCGGCAGCCCCTGATGTTCGTCCACGGGCAGAGAGATCGCCGGCAGGCCTGAGAGATTCACTCCTATCGTATAGACGTCGCTTAGATACATCTCCAAAGGAGTCTTTTTACTACCGAACTCAAAAGCCACCGTAGGAGCCACGGGCGAGAGTATCAGATCCACCTTTGAAAAAACCTTTTCATATTCCGATTTTATCAGATTTCTCAGCTTTTGCGCCTTGATATAATAGGCGTCGTAGTAGCCGCTGGAAAGTACGAAAGTACCTAATAGGATTCTTCTTTTGACCTCTTCTCCGAAGCCTTCGCTACGGGTTTTTTTATACATTTGTTTCAGATTTTCAGACTCGGCCCTAAAACCGTATCTGACTCCGTCGTATCTGCTGAGATTGGTACTGGCTTCGGCCATTGCGGTAATATAGTAGGAGGCTATATCGTATCTGGCGTCCATCAGCGAAACCTCTTTAATCGTGTGACCTTCCTTTTGGAGAATGGAAATAGCTTTATCGTAAGCTTTTTGCACCTCCGAAGAGGCGTCTTTGATATAGCTTGGGACGATTCCGATTTTAAATTTCCTATCCGGATTCAACGATTTGGAGACGCCCGGGTTCTCGATACGGGCACTGGTGGAGTCCTTTGGATCGTAACCGCTGATTATGTCGTATAAAATCGCGGCATCTTCCACGTTTTGGGTCATAGGCCCTATCTGATCCAAACTGCTGCCGTAAGCGGCCAGTCCGTACCTGCTCACTCTGCCGTAAGTGGGTTTCATACCCACGATCCCGCAAAAAGCGGCTGGCTGTCTGATGCTTCCGCCCGTATCGCTGCCCAATGCCGCTATCGCCTCTTTTGCCGCCACCGCCGCAGCGCTGCCGCCGCTGCTGCCGCCGGGCACCCTGCTTTTGTCTTTCGGATTTAGCGTTTTCCCGTAGTAGCTGGTTTCGGTGGAGCTGCCCATAGCGAACTCGTCCATATTGGTTCTGCCAAAGGGAGCCAGTCCGGCCTCTTTCATTTTAACGATAACCGTGGCGTCATAGGGAGCAACGTACCCTTGTAGAATTTTGCTACCGCACGTTACGTTCCAGCCCTTTACCTGGATGTTATCCTTTATCGCAACCGGAACCCCCTCAAAACCCTCATCCAAAGATATATAGGCGTTAATATCGCTTTTTTGAACCCTGGTTTTAATATCCGAAACTATCTCTTTTAGCTCCTCTTTATTCAGTTTCATGGCCTCTTTGAGAGTAATCACGCTACCTCCTATATCTGTTTACGAAATATATTCCGGCGGCAGTTAGCAGAACAAAAAACAAAATTGCCGCCACTACGGCCTCGGCTCCTACGGGTTTACTCAGATCCATCGAGTACCTTTTCACATCTTTCGCACAACCCTTCGGGTTTTGAGGCTTTAAATTTCCAGCATCTTGGGCACTTGTGCATTGCGGATCGCTTTATCACGAAAGAGTCTTCATATTCGAATTTTCCAACCGTTTCCCCTTCGAGACTTCCATCTACCGCGCTGACCAAAAACCAGTCCTCTCTCTCGGTAGGATCCATCCTCAAAATCTTCTCGCTGTCGGTTTCTATGACGAGTTCCAAAGAGCTTTTGATCAGTTTCCGTTTTTTGAGAGAGTCGACGATCTCGTTGAATCTCTTTCTGCACTCCATCATATAATCGTGATCGAAATCGGACTCCACCCGCGGCAGCTCCTTATACTCAAAATCGAAAATATCGCTTTTTGAATTTTTCAATATGTCTGGAGCGTGCTCCACGATCTCGTCGGCGGTATAGGTCAAAACGGGCGCTATAAGCCCCAGCAAAGACTCGGCAATCAGCGCCATGGCGCTTTGGCTCGCTCTTCGATGGGGATCCTCAGCGGCGTCGCAGTATAGCCTGTCTTTACAGATATCCAGATAGATACCGCTAAATTCGTTGACTATAAAGTTGTTCAAGATGTTGAATCCTTTTGAAAACTCGTAGTTTTCGAAGTTGTTCTTGACCTCTCTGAAAACCTTGGAGGCTCTGTTGAGTATCCATGCGTCCAAAACTCCAAAATCGTCTCTGATCTTATCCAGATCGTCTATATTGGCCAGCATGAATCTAAAAGTATTCCTCAGTTTTCTATACTGTTCGGCTATCTGCTTCAAAATATTGTCGCTGATTTTCAAATCTCCCTGATAATCGCTCATGGCGACCCAGAGTCTTAGAATCTCGACGCCGTATCTTTTTGCCACGTCCTGAGGAGAAACCACGTTCCCCTTAGATTTACTCATCTTTTCGCCCTTCTCGTCTACGGTAAAACCGTGGGTCAGTACCGCTTTGAACGGGGCTTTGCGGTTTATTGCGGAACTTACCAGTAAAGAGCTCTGGAACCAGCCTCTGTGCTGATCGCTCCCTTCAAGATAGAGATCGGCCGGATATTTTCCGGCATCATATCTTTTGCTCTTTAAAACCGCGTACCACGTAGATCCGCTGTCAAACCATACATCTAAAATATCCTCCACCTTCTCCAGACGT
>JAMONM010000042.1 GCA_027065825.1 Campylobacterales bacterium
GGCATTCCTGGAAGCAGAACTGCTGATTCAAGCTGGACTTGCAGACAGGGTGCTTATTGTTGGGATAGATGATCAAACCAATTCATTAGTTCTTGAACTATTCGGTATGCTTGAAGCCTCTATTACACCAGAACTTGAAACGAAGGGCATCATGCCAAGTGCTTTTGATGATATCAATTATGGCTTCCGACTTGGGCAAGGTGCCGGCTATGTTCTGCTCGAAAGCGAAAAGTCTCTTAAAGAAAGCGGTAACAAACCGTTGGCTTATCTGGAAAAAACCGCGCTGACCGCTGAAAAGCTTAGCAATCCGTTTGGACTGTCGCCGGATGGATTTGGTTATTACAAAATCATCAGGCAAGTTCTAGCACAAAGCAATGTGAATCAGAATGAGATTTCATTTATCAAAACTCACGGTACTGGTAGCAAATCCAACAATATTGCGGAGAGTAATGGAATCAAAAAGGCATTTGGTAATGAGTTCATTGCAACTAGCTACAAACCAGAGATCGGTCACACTCTTGGAGCAAACGCAATTATCGAGCTTGATATTGCACTCAAAGATGCCAAAGCAGGTTTTGTTCGTGGTATCATAAATCGTACCAAGCACGATGACCAATTCCTCTCGTACAATAAAGCAATGGATATTTCAAAAATTCTAATGCTGGGGAGTGGCATGGGCAATGTGTATGCTGCATCAATCGTTTCTATCGCAAATTCATGACCATACATGCTAAGGCTTTCGGCTACTTTAAGACAAACTGCTACATACTGGAGCAATCTGGTATGTCGCTCATTATTGATCCGGGGCAAGGTGCACACGCATGGATAGAGAAAACGATGAACGGAAAGCCGCTTGCTATACTAAATACCCACGGACACTATGATCATGTATTTGACAACTCAATACTACAGAAGAAAATGTCTATACCAATATATATACATCAAGATGATGCCTTACTACTTAAAGATGATGATACCGAAGTAGGTTTAATACCTTCTTTCCCAGATGTCTATCTAAATGATCAAACGGATTATGAGATTGGCCCTTTTCGCTTTAGATGTATTCATCTTCCAGGGCATTCGCATGGAAGTGTATTGCTTGACTTTGGTAAATACATCTTCAGTGGTGATTTTGTGATGGAGAACACAGTTGGAAGGTACGACTTTCGAACTTCTTGCAAAGCAGACATGCACAAAAGCCTTAAAAAATATAAGGACCAATTCTCTATTTATCGTAACAATCGACATGTACTTGTCTATCCTGGACATGGCAGACCAATTACTATTGGCGAATCTATAGAGACTATTAACAAATGGTTGAAATTTTTTTGATAAAAATGACATAATAAGGAACAACATGAATGTATTGGCACTCGATTTCAGTCCTACACCTAAAGAGTTTTCACTTACGCACATGCTTTTGACGCGCTTTGTTAAAGGGATGATTTTAGCAGGTGCAAATGTTGAAATAATTAAATTCAGTAAAACTGATAACAACGTTGATCCATGTGTAGGTTGTCTTCACTGTTGGACTGTGACGCCCGGTGAGTGTAAAACAATTAAAGATGACATGAGCACGAGCGTATTCGCGAAATGGCAAAATGCGGATCTTGTAGTTTATGCTACGCCAATCTATAATCAATTTATGACGGCGAGTATGAAAAGTTTCATCGAAAGACTTCAGCCGGCAGGAGACATTGCAAATTTTAGAGGTCAAAGCAAAGCAAATTATCCGGATACGGTACTATTAGCTACGGCAACATATCATGGGAAAGAAGAATTCTCTTTTTTGTCAAGCTATATGAATGGTTACTATGCCAAAGAGAAGAATTCCCGAATCCTTGTAGAACTTTATCGCCCACAAGTAAAATTCCTCAGTACAGACCTCTTCCCGAAATTCAAAAGTCGTATATTGTCAGCCTATGAGAAGGCTGGACAAGAATTAATCGAAACAGGTAGTGTATCCCCTGAAACTATTGACAATGCTACATGCGATCTAACAGATATGGAACGCTTTAATAGACTGCAACTACTTATCAGCAGAACTATCCAAAAGCATAATATGAGCCACAAAGTATTTATAAGGAAAAAGCCTCCTCTTGATGTTACCAATATAGATGATTTTATCATGCTAAGTGGTTTGCTTATGGAAAATATGAACATTCCTAAAAAAGCCTTAGATGATTTCAAAATACAGATGAATTTTGTAGAAGGAAATTGTAGTACAGTGATCAGTAATGATAGTATTAAGGTCAGTAAAGGCATTGTTAAAAACCCCAACATACAAGTGGCGACCAACATCGCGACATGGATGAGCATCATGGGAGGCAAAATAAGTTTTCAAGAAGCAGTTGAACAGCAGGATATAAATATTGAATTCAAAGACGAAAACAGTCGACATATATTCCTCAATCTCATGCGTACTATGGCCCCAAACATTAGAGTGGAAAAAGGAGTGAGAACATAATGGAAATACGTGTTTATTACGAGGATACAGATGCCAATGGGATAGTTTACCATCCTAATTACATCAAGTATTGCGATCGGGCCAGATCAGAGTATTTTTTTCGGTATGGATTACGCCTCAAAGAAGGTAATTCATACCTTGTGATCAGGAGTCTCGACGTTAAATATTATAAACCGGCGGTCTTGGGTGATATTCTTTTGGTTACCAATAAAATTGAATCAATTCAGAGGGCATCCATTTCTGTATATCACGAAATATTGAAAAAGGATTCTGGTGAAAAGCTATTTTCCATGAAAATTACCCTTGTTTACTTAAGAAAAGGAGTGCCATCGATGCTACCGGCTTCATATGTTGAGCTTTTTCATAAGTTCAATGATGGACTTATATAGATTCAGTAACTTTGAAGCGTTGTAATTTAGCTGTAGTAACCAACACTTGATCTGACACTGATAAATTTCTCCTGAGAGTATTTGTTAGTTTGTTAGGAGCCATTATATCCTGCTTTTTTCGATTAAAGCGATCATCTTGATCTGTGTAAGATGATTGTGTTTTTCGAAATATTCCATTAGGGTCATACCTTCACGGTTTTTACCCTTGACGGATTCGCTAGAAACTATAGTGTTTGAGTCATTCATTTAAGTCATTTTGCAGCTCTTCGATGGATCAGTAGATTTTTTTCTAAACGAGATGGCATAGAACCTCCTACTGAACCGTCTTATGAAAGCGTTCACAGATGTCGTTGGTTTGGAGAGATTTGGTTTTTGAGAGGATTACTCAATGACACAATAATACCATTCGTTGTTGACCATGCAGCTTACATAAAGCCAGTTTTTAAATAGACTACTTGGTCTATTTTAAGGAAAAAAAGGTTAATATTCATTACAAAAATAAATTTAGGAGAATTCCATGAAGCGCGTAGTTGTCACTGGAGTAGGAATGATTAATGCCCTTGGGCATACGAGCGAAACATCCTTTGATGCCATTACGAAGGGAGAGAGCGGTGTTGGGCCTATTACTCTTTTTGATGCTTCCGAACAAAAGGTTCGAATCGCAGCTGAAATTAAAAACTTTGATCCAGTTACTATTATGAACCCTAAAGACGTAAAAAAAGCTGATCGTTTTATTCATCTTGGTCTGCATGCGGCACGCGAATGCATCGAAGATGCTGGCCTTGCAGATTCTGATATAAGAGAATTATTTGGTATTAGTGCATCTAGCGGTATTGGAGGCCTTCCCCAGATTGAGAAAAATTCAATTATTTGCAACACTAAAGGCCCTGGGCGTGTTTCACCCTTTTTCATTCCATCGTCGTTGTGCAACATGTTGGGAGGTTATGTATCGATCAGGTATGGATTGAAGGGTCCAAACTTGGCTTCCGTCACAGCATGTACAGCAGGACTTCATGCAATCACTGAAGCGACCAAGACGATTATGCTTGGAGATGTTAAGGGAATGGTAGTGGTGGGTGCCGAATCTGCCATATCGGCCGTTGGAGTTGCAGGATTTGCCTCAATGAAAGCACTATCTACAAGAAATAATGAACCAAAAAAGGCATCACGCCCATTTGACAAGTATAGAGATGGTTTTGTTCTTGGAGAGGGAGCAGGTGCTCTTGTTCTCGAAGAACTTTCCCACGCCTTAGAACGCGGAGCTAAAATTTACGGCGAAATCATTGGATACGGGGAAAGTGGAGATGCATACCATGTAACAATGCCTGCGCCGGAAGGCGATGGTGCATATCGAGCAATGAAGGCCGCCATGGCCAAAGCTGGATGGCCAAAGCTTGATTACATCAATGCTCATGGCACAAGTACTTATTACAACGATATGTACGAGACTATGGCAATAAAAAAACTTTTCGGAGGCACGGATAAATGCCCGCCAGTAAGTTCTACAAAAGGGCAAATCGGACATTGCCTTGGGGCAGCAGGTGTGATTGAGGCAGTCATTTCTCTTAAAACAATGGAAAAAGGGATTATTCCCCCAACTATCAATCAAGAAGAGATCGACGAGAATTGTGATCTTGACTATGTACCAAATAGCGCACGTCAAACCCCCGTTAATACAGTAATGAGTTGCAACTATGGCTTTGGTGGCACTAATGGTGCCATTATCTTTACAAAATACTCCATCTAATACAGTGACATGAAGATAACAGTTATTAATTCTAGCCCTAGAAAAAAGGGAGTGACTTCCTCGTTACTGCATTCACTTACAAATGGTTTCAATGACGCTGGAGCCATTTTTGAAGTTTACAATCTCTACGAGATGAATATAAAATATTGTGATGGTTGTTTTCAATGTTGGTACAAACACCAAGGTACTTGCAAATTCCATGATAGTTTTAATGAGATCTACAATACGATGATACAATCGGACCTGATTGTAATTGCATCTCCTATCTATGGAATGATGATTAATGGGATGCTCAAATCATTTCTTGATCGTGTATCGATGGTCTCTCATCTTCCTGATTTTATCATAGATGAGCATAGTAAAAAAATGGTCAAGCCAATGTATGACTATCTTCCACCAATTGCCATTTTAATGGTTGGCAATATGTCTGGGCGTGAAATTTTTGATGCCGCAACATTGTTTTTTACTGAATATTTTAGAATTACTAATGCGGAACTGAGGGTAATAATGTTACGTCATCAGTCTGAACTTCTCATTAGACCGATACTTGAAGATGTCAAATCGAAAGTATTTGGAGCCATGAGGCAAGCTGGTTTTGAATTGGTTAAAGAGGGAATTGTAAAGCCCAATACCCTTAAACAGATAGAACAAGACCTCCTTGAAATAGATAAATTTATTGAAGGACATAATATGTTTTGGAAGATTTGTACGCGTAAAAAAATAGCACCAATGAATGTGGAATTTGATAAATATCCGTTTTTAAAAATATAGAAGGAAATGAAATGAAATTTACAGGAAAAAATGTACTTGTAACAGGTGGGGGTCGAGGTATTGGTGCCGGAATTGCAACCACGCTAGCGCAATATGGACTTAAAGTATGGATCAATTATAATAATTCAGAAGAGCATGCCAAGTCTCTTATGAATGAGATTCTTGATAAGTTTCCAGACGCAGAGGTTGAGACAATTAGATTTAATGTTGCTTCTGAAATGAATTTTCTTGATGCGATGAATCATATAATTCAACAAGATGGAGGGTTGGATTATCTTGTAAATAATGCTGGCATTACGAATGACAAGATATCGATCTCAATGAGCGTGTCTGAGTATGATCAAGTAATGAATGTAAATGCACGCTCATGTTTTATTGGATCTAGAGAGGCTCTCAAAATAATGGCTCGCAAACATTTTGGAGCAGTGGTAAATATTTCGTCAGTAACGGCTCAAATGGGGAATGTTGGACAAGTTAATTACGCCTCATCCAAAGGAGCAATAAATTCAATGACAAAAACATTTGCACTAGAAGGGGCACTTAGGGGTGTCAGGTTCAATTCAGTCTCACCTGGACTCATTAAAACGGATATGGTTAAGCATGTCAATGATGACGCCATCAATGTATTGAAAAGCCGTATACCCATGAGACGTCTTGGAACTATTGACGAAGTATCTTATACTGTAGCGTTTCTATTAAGTGATTACGCTTCGTATATAACTGGTGAAAATATCAATATCAATGGCGGTATCTATATGTAATCCAAGGATGGTTTTTGGTATGATTAGGACAATGATATTAGATACTCTCACACATTAATGCACCGCTTGTTGTTGACAGAGGGTGAATTGCAGATCAATGATATTAGCCACTCCTTCAGATAGTCGTCCTCGCTGGGTTTGAGTAGGTCGCAACACGGCAATGTCTCGAAGCATGTTGTCCGGTTAGAGAGGCATATGCTCCATCTTCAATTTGGCAGCAAATTTAGTACATTCAACTATTTTCTTGATATAGATTCGTCTTTGGAACCGGATATTTTGTACAGAACAAGAAAATCTTTAGAGGAGATGGGGCTTTTAAAAAAGATTTCCAAGGGAGAATACATAATTACCGATGTTTTTATTGAATTTTATTTAAAAAATGTTTTTGAGTAAATATCAATTGCATTGGAATATGTGGTTCATGGAAGGAAATCTCAAAAAATGGAAAAACTAAATATAATAATTTTAAATTTATTAGCATTAGTTACATTCTTTGCAACTATGTTTTTAATATTAGGGTATGTTTTTGCATCAGTAGCTTCTAAGATTAAAGCTCTTACAGAAAAAAAATATATGATATTAATAATTGGTTTACTATTTGACTTAATAGTTTATTATTTCTATTACAAAGTATTGTTAAACGAACTCTCTTTCGAATTGGTAGCTACTTTCTCAGATATGTTTGATGTTACCGTTTTGTTGCTTTTGCATGCGTTGCTGATAATTTTTTTCGGTTTTCACTTTAACCAACTATATCCAAATAGAGGACAAAAGGGTGTAAATGAAAAGGTTTATTGTTAGCATTTGTATCGTAATTGCAAATTTTGCTTATGCCTGTACCGGTGACTGCATAACTTGTCATCCGGTGTTAAAAAAATCGATAGAGGAATCGCACCATCGAATCCTAAAGAGCTGTATAGAGTGCCATAAAAACAACACTGGCAATACCGGTTCTTGCGGACAAGATTGCTTCGATTGTCACGACAAGCAAAAACTTATAGCTTCAAGTTTGCCAGAGCATCGGGCAATAAAAAAATGTTCTAAATGTCACATTGAAAGGTTCAATATAATAGAAAAAAATTCGTTTTATGGGGAACATCTGCTTGATATAATTAATAAAGGGAAAAAGAATGAATAAACTAATTGAGAAACTGGGCAAAAAATATGAGAATATGACGAAAAATGAGCTTATTGATGAATTAAAAAACGAGTGTAAGAGGCAAACTTGCTATGCTGATTGTTATGTTGATTTAATATGCGAAGATGACAATGCTGTTGTTTTCGAGATTGGAATTTATTTCGAAGATGGTAAAGGATTTGATTTAAAATGTGCAGTTGAAAAACGCATCAAGATTTTTAAAAAAGTCGACGAAAAATTTAAATTACATACAGATACAGTTAAATATTATAAAGATTTTCATTAAAAAGTTTACCAATAAACCGAAAGCAAAAATATTTTTAAAAACGGAGGAATGTATGTCAATAAATATGTTTACATTGCTTTGTGTTTCAGCGTTACTTACTTTTTTTGCAATTGTATGTATATCTATATATAGGTTTATGAAGGAGAGGAAGTTTAAAAATTTTGCGTATATGATGCTTTCAATGGCCGCACTACTTTTTTTATATGGTTATGTATATTTTTTTTATAATTATGGAGAAATTGGGGAGGATGAATATAAACAATTGTATCAAATTGCCGAAGATCCTAAATATAGATTAGAGATATTCGATCTCTTAAAAGATGGCAAGATTACACCGGCTGAATGGAATATTTTTATTATTAATCATAAAGATGATCCAATCGATCTCGAAGATACCAAGAGGAACAAATTCAAAAATAGACTAATGGTAATGAAACAGAGATTTGAAGTATAAAAAGCAAGAACCGGCCGGTGAGAGCATATCCCCTTGCGTTAAAACCTTCCCATAAGGGAAGCTCCGCCTATATTGCGTAGCAATTAGGTGGGGAGGTTTACTTTTTGATTGGAAAAATAAAAAAGCAATTTTAGAAAAAAGTTTGAAAATTATAGTTTTCAAAACAATTTGATATAATCGAATAATAAAAAATATTTTAGGTATTGAGGTGATACAATGAAATATCCGATCGATTTTAAAGATAGTTTTGAAGATACGCTTCGATTTTGGATCGAGAGATACATCAGATACAAACTCGGTTCTCTCTCGAACAGACAGGTTAAGGATCCGGAAAAGATAGCTTCTGTGATGAAAAAGCTAACTCTTGGCACATCAAACATAAAAGAGCTCTCCCAACTGGCAAAAGACGCCAGAAACGCCGGTTTGATAGGTGTAAACACCTATTATAAGCCTTTGGAAAAGCTCTACTTTTTTTTGAAAAAATACGCACCGGCGTCAATGAAGGAGATCGACGAGGAGCTGATAATCGATTTTCTAACCTACTCTACCAGCGGACTGAGCGACGCAACCAAGAAAAATTATAGAATCGCGATGATAAATTTTTTCAAGTTTGTGGAAAAACAGAACGAAGAGAGATATATTTTTGATATAGAATTAAAAAACTGGGCCGGTCTCAGAGGCAGAGCCGGAACTAAATTGCCGGAATTTATGAAGGAGGAGGAGGTTTCAAGATTTTTAAAGGCTATAGACGAGTATCCCTTTAGAGAAGATGCCGCTTCTAGAAACAGGGCGCTGATAAAAATTATAGTCTATACCGGAATCAGGGTCTCCGAAGCGATTAATCTGAAAATGCGGGATATTATCGAAGAAAACGGAATGTATCTGTTAAAAATAGTAGGTAAAGGAAATAAATCAAGGGTTGTTATGTTAAAATCAAACCATATAAAAGAGGATTTGCATAAGTGGCTAAAGAGGAGAAAGTGTAAAAACGATCTGCTCTTTTGCAACAAAAAAGGAACTCCTCTGACTCAAGCGTACATAAGTAAAACGGTAGAAAAGATTCTACTAAGTGCCGGTATTCGTAAAGAAAAAAACGGCGCTCATATGCTCAGGCACACTTTTGCGACGCTTTTATACAACAAAAGCAAAGATCTCGTTTTGGTTCAGGAGGCTTTGGGTCACGCCAGTTTGGATACAGCCAGGATATATACCCATTTTGATAGGGAAAAGATGTCAAAAGCGGCCAATTTGATGGACGATCTTGGCTAATATTATTTAATATAGGAGGGTTGTGCGATGAAAGAGTGCGCTTCTTTGGAAGAGGTTCGAAAAGAGATCGACAAGATAGACGAAGAGATCGTAAAATTAATAGCCCAGCGCAGCAGATACGTAAAACAGGCTGCCAAATTCAAGGTTAGCGTCGAAGAGATAAAAAGCGACGAGAGAATCGAGGACGTTTTAAATCACGTAAGGCATTTGGCGGCTACTTTAGGTATCTCTCCAAATTTGGTAGCCGATATTTTTAAAATCTTGATCGACAAAATGGTGGAGATGGAGATCGAAGAGTTCAAAGAGGGAGGAGCCTACTGACTCTTTCTCTCTTGGTCGGGTCTTTGTGCCTCTACCATTATATATATCTCTACCCTACTGTTTCTTCTTTGCAGCATGGGGTGTTTCCATTTGTAAAGAGGTCTAGTGTCCCCGTAGCCCGATACCGAAAGTAGCGAAGGATCGACTCCTTGAGCTATGAGATACTCGGCTACTTTGGTGGCTCTTTTTATGGAGAGTTCCCAAACGTCTTTTATTTGCGCCTTCTGTTTTAAACTCTCTTTTGCGGTATGACCGGCTATTTTGATTGTAACCTTCTCTTTTTTTAGATTTTCTTGAATCTCTTTTAGGGTTGTCGCTATCTCTTTTAACGCCTCTTTGGCCTTTGGGGTTAGATCGTAACTGCCCTCTTCAAAAAAGAGATCGTCAAACAGCCTAATAAGCGCATACTCCTTCGTTGCTACGATCTGATAGGAGGATATGGGAATGAGCCGTTTTATTCTCTTTTTTATCTTCAGTACCACATCGGTGGAAAAAGGGACTATCGGGGGCATTATCGACGTTCTGTCCGGAGCGAATTTGGGATTTTCTCCCTGAAAATATGATAAAAACTTCATGGCTTTAGTTACGTCTACCGTACTCATGGCGTATAGCAGAATAAAAAAGGTCAACAAAAGACTCATCAGGTCGCTAAAACTGACCAGCCATCCCGGTATGCTTTTGCACTCCTCTTTTTTTCTTCTGGCCATCCTCTTATCCTGCCGAGAGATCGATTACGAAATCGATCCTTCTGTTTTTGGCCCTATCGGCCGGAGTGTCGTTTGGAGCAACCGGATCGAACTCCCCTCTTCCTTCGGCAGATAAAGCTTTTTGCGGATAACCGCACTTTACGAAGAGTCTCAGTACGTTTACCGCTCGCGCAGCCGACAACTCCAGATTGTTTTTGTATCTGCCGGAATGTATGGGGGAGTTGTCCGTATGTCCCACTATTCTAAGGGGCAGTTCGGTGCTTTTGAGTTTTTCGCAAAGTGTCATTATATACGGAATAATATCTTTATATGGATAGGCGCTGCCAGGAGGAAAGATTTTATCGCTAAAGAGCCTTAGGGTTATTTCGCTGCCGTGCGAAACCACCTCGGCGTTTATACCGGCTTTTTTCAGCATATCCTTTACCTCGTTCAGCTTTTTTTGAACCGCCCTTTTCTTTTTTATTTTGGGATACATTGGAAAGTTAAGATCGACGTTTTTACCCTGAATAATCTTCTCATCGCTTTTTAAGGTTCTTCCGCCGAAGGCTTCTGTAATACCCCTGATGGATTGATAGAACTTTTCCAACGATATGGTACTCATAGAGTAAAGCAGAATAAAAAAGGTGAGCAAAAGGCTCATAAGATCCCCGAAGCTAACCAGCCATCCGGGAACGCTTTTGCACTCCTCCTTTTTTCTGCGGGCCATGTCTATTCACCTACTTCTACACCATACAATGCGGCAAGTTTCTGTTGTAGCGAGTTGGGATTTAGGCCTTTTTCTATCGCTTTTGCCGTAATCAGATAGGACTCTTTGAACATGAGTTCCACGTCTTTGTAATATTTTAGTTTTTTCACTATCGGAATACACAAAACGTTGGCGAGAACGGCTCCGTAGAGAGTGGTAATCATCGCGACGGCCATACCTGGACCCAGAGCGGCGGGATCTGAAAGGTTTTGCAGCATCTGAATCAGACCGATCAGGGTTCCGATCATTCCCAGAGCCGGAAAGAGTTCTCCCAGGGAGTCCCAGACGTTTACCTCTGTGGATAGGCGTTGATCGATCTGGGCCAGAGCGTTTTCCACGTTGCTCTCTATCTCTTCTATATCCTGACCGTCGATGAGCATTCTCATTATATCTCCCAAAAGCCGATCTTTTTCGTAATATTTGTCTATATCGGCTTCCAAAGACAAGATCCCCTCCTTTCTGGCCTTTTTCATAGTCTCGACCAGAAAATCTATAGTCTCCATGGGATCGGGAGTCGTCGGTTTGAAGACTTTGCCGACGGCTTTGACTCCGCTGATGAAATCCTTCATCGGGAAACTGGCAAGTGCCGCGGCCATGCCGCCGCCTACGACTATCAGCAAAGAGGGAGCGTTTACGAAAGCCATCGGACTGCCGCCGATAATTATCGAAATTATGATCAGCAGCCAGGCTCCGCCCATACCTACTAAAGTTGCTATATCCATACCCCGTCCTGATTCGAAGATGAGCTAATCTTTTGGGTAATTATCGGAAGATGGGAGCTTTTTTTTAACTAAGCGAGCGATTTTCCAATATTTGGCGAGCTTTTTCCATCATAGAGTTGAAATCTTCAAAATCGATATATCTCTGTTCCCCCTCTTTGGTCAACAAGATCAACGAATAACCGATCAGTTTAACGCTGTTTTTGTTTGATTCGTACCACTCTATTGATATTCTGGTTACGATTCCCTCCAGTTCCACTATAGCGCTGGGTCTGATCGAAACCAGATCTGAGAAAGGAGGCTGTTTCGTTTTCATTCTACGAACTTTTCATACTCTTTGGGCAATACGATGCCTTCGCGTTTTAATAGTGTGCCGTTTAATATAATATTGGGTCTGCCCTTTTGCCAAAAGAATACGCCGTAGGCTTTGTCTATGTTTTTGAGATAGCTTTTGTAATCCGTAAAAAAGAGGATTGAGTTTTCATAGTTGCAGTTTGGCAGCCTGTTGGTCAGAACAAATTCGGCATAATCGCATGTGAAAATTCTTTTAAGGCCTTTGTTATATTTTTCTATATCGAAGAAATTGGCATCTTCTATGTAAATGGTCACTATTTTCTGTTTCATTAAGTCGCTGGCAAGTTTATATATAATCCTGCTTTGAAGCTCTTTTTCAAGATTTTGTGCCGACAAAAGAGACGAAACCAAAAGAGCGACATACAGTAATCTATTCAAGATATCTCCAGGAGGATTAATGTTTACTACTATTTTAACGAAAATTTAATGGTTCTTCCCTGAAGGCGGTATTATGATTTTTTAATAAAGAAAAAAACTCTTAATTTTGGTTGAAAAATGCAAGATACGATTTGGTTGATCCTGGAAGACTACTGGTTTGCAGGCTCTTTTTCGACGATTTCCCTGCAGACTATACAGTATTTTGCGTACGGTTTTACCTTTAGTCTAAGTTTTCTTATCGGTTCACCGCACATTTCGCATATACCGTATGTGCCCTCTTCTATTTTTTTAAGCGCCTCTTCGATCTCTTTGAGTTCTCTGGCCTGTTTTTCGTTGATAGCGTTATCTATGAGGTTGTCCGTACATAAAGAGGCGTAATCGCCGTCGTCATTCACCTCTACGTTTTTGAGCTCTTCGAGCTCGGAATTGGTTTCGATGATATTTTTTTCTATCTGTTTTTTTCTTTCAAGCAAAAGCTCTTTAAAATAGTCCAGCTCGAGCATAGCGTTTCCCCCGAAAAAAATTTGAAAAATTCTATCATATTAATCTTTCGTGAAAATTAATATATGGCGAAGATTTCTAATCTTTGTTATAATTTTCGCTAATCTTTTCAAAGGAGACCTAAATGAGCGAACTAAAAAAGAGGATGCAAAATGATCTAAAAGAGGCGATGAAAGCAAAAGATGTTTTCAAAAGAGACACTATCAGGTTTTTATTGAGCGCCGTAAAACAGGTAGAGGTGGACTCCAGAAAAGAGCTAACGGACGAAGATATCGTCAAAATAGTTCAAAAAAGCGTTAAACAACGCGAAGAGGCGGCCGCACAGTACAAAGAGGGAGGCAGAGAGGATCTGTATGAAAAGGAGATGAAAGAGGCCGAAATCCTAAAAGGGTATCTACCTAAACAGCTAAGCGACGAGGAACTAAATGAAGAGCTAAAGCGCATAATATCCCAAGTAGGAGCCGCTTCGTTGAAGGATATGGGAAAAGTTATGGGCCAAGCCACAAAGGAGCTGGGATCGAGAGCCGACGGAAGACGAATCAGCGAAGCCGTAAAAAGGCTCCTTGGCAACTGATACTTTATCCCGGGACGCTCTCTTTTTTAGAGAGGTCTCCGCCCTTTAGCCTTCTGACTTCCGAGGCGATGTCATCTTGCCTCATAAAGTGCTCTCCGATCAAAAACGCGTCCACGCCTATAGAATTTAACTCTTTTATCTGCTGGAAATTTCCTATTCCGCTTTCGGCCACGATTATTTTGCCTTTGGGAATAAGAGGCACCAGTTTTTCGCACAGATCCATATCCATTTCGAAACTCTCCAGGTTCCTATGGTTTATTCCGATAATATTGGCGCCGGCGAAAATAGCTTTTATTAGATCTAGTTTGTCGTGAATTTCAACCAGGGCGTCCATCCCCAGATGCCAGGTATATTCAAGTAGCTCTTTTAGCTCTTTTCTCGAGAGAGCTTTGGCGATCAACAATACGAAATCCGCTCCGTATACCAGAGCTTCCACGAGTTGATACTTGTCTATTATGAAATCTTTTCTCAACAGCGGCATGGGAACGTAGCGTCTAACCTGCGTCAGATACTCTATGTCTCCTTTGAAATAGTGAGGCTCGGTCAGAATCGAAAGAGCGTCCGCCCCTCCCTGTTGATACTCTTTGGCTATGCGAACCGGATCGAAATCCTCTCTGATAATCCCTTTGCTGGGACTCGCTTTTTTAATTTCGGCTATAATTCTATACGGATTTTCTTGCGTAGATCTCAACGCCGGCTCAACCGGACGCGGAACAAACGGATTGTAGGCCAGACTCCTGCCGAGCCACTCCAGAGGAAACTCCTTTTTTCTTTTTTCGAGATCCTCTTTTGTCTTTTTTATGATCTCATCAAGTATCACTTTCGCATCCTTTTTAGGCACTCTTTGATCTTTTCGTGATGCAATTTTACCTCCTCATCCTTTAAACCCAGCTTCTTGATCACCTTTTCCATCAACTCCATCGCCTCGCGACAGCGCCCAAGTTTATAGTATCCCCAGGCAAGGGAATCGATATAGTATGGAGATTGAGGATTCTGCTTTAGAGCCTCCTTTACCAGTTCGATTCCACGTTTGATATCGATATCGTGATCTATATATAGATACCCCAGATAGTTTAGGTAGAGTGCATCCTTTTTGATTTTTATAACCTTTTCCAGTTTCTCGGCCACCTCTTTCAAGAGCTTTTCGTCCTTTTTCTTGGCGGCTTCGAAACGGTATATGGCGTTTTGCGCCAGATAGTCGAGATCTTCGGTTTTATTGTAGAGTTTCAGAGCCAGTTGAGCCGCTTTGTCGAACATCTGTCTCGATTTGTATAAATCCAGCAAAAAATCGTCGTCGGCGCGGCTTTGTTCCAAAAAATCGATAGCCTTTTGCGCGTCTCCTTTGATCAGATATATCTGTGCGATCTTTTTTGCGTATTCCTCTTCTCCGAATTTTTCGTATACTCTTTTGTAAACGGACAAAACGCCATCTATATCGTTTTTTTCTCCGTAGAACGCCGCAAGCTGGTCGCAAATCTCTTTGGAACAGCCGTACATTCTGCTATGGGTCTCCAAATAGGCTATGGCGTCGTTTTTTTTGTTCAGATACAAGAACATAATCGTCGCCATCTGCTTTACCGTTTTATCGGAGGGTTGCAGAGCGTAGGCGCTCTGATAATATTTTAGGGCCATATCGTATCGTTTCTGAGCCAGATATATCATCGCCAAAAACTCGTAATCTCTGGCTTCGTTGCTAAGTTTGACGGCCTGCAGAAGATGCTTTTTTGCGCTATTTAGATCCTTTTTGTGAAAATCTACGACGGCCGCCAATCTTAAAAGCTGAAGATTACGGGGATATTCGTTCAGGACATCTGCTATCTCTTTTTTCGCCTCTTCGTATCGACCCATCGTCAAATAGAGTTTGATCTGCTCTATTTTATACTCTACTCTGCCGGTTTTGCGGTAAAGAACCGAAAATATCTTTGCGCTGTCCTTGTAAAAACCTAAACTTTTCAGATCGAGAGCCGTCATAATCAGTCTGTCTTCGGCTTCGAACAGTTTAGGGCAGCATCCGCTATTGGAGGGCACGTTTTTATAACTGCAAGAAGAGAGAAAAAAAATCGTAAAAACGAAACCGAATGTTACAATAATCTTTTTACGCCAGGACATTCCTCAAAAACCTCATTTTTATGTTTTTCCTCTCTGTATCTATCCCAAAAGGGATATGATACGCATTGTGACGGCCTAACAGGATAAATTTCGCATCTGCAACTTTTTAAATCGAAAAATATGCAGATATTTTCTCCTGCGACTTTAATCTCTTTTAGACTGAATCTATATTTTACCTTTTTTAGATAGCTTTTTATAAAGTTTTCTATATCGATATTCAAAAATCGGGCGATTTTTGAAATCTCCTCTTTGTTGACCCAGATAAAACCGCTCTCTCCTCTGCAACAGGCTCCGCAGCAATTTCCGCAGGCGGCGGGATCGAAATAAAAATCGAAACCCTCTCTTTTCACAGTTCGCACTTTATGCTGTATAGGTCGGCCTTTTCGAAAGCCTCGAGAGCCCTTTGCGAATAACCGTCTTTGTCGAAAACCACTAGAGGTTCTTTGATTTTGCATAAAGAGCGGGAACTTTTTTTGGCATAAACGTTTACCAACGTAGCCTCTCTTTCGGCTTTTGGGTGAACAAATCTAATAGCTTCGGCTATAAATTTGTAGCGGCTCAAAACCGAAAGCAGATGTTGCAACTGCTTGGCGTCATAGCAAAACATGATTGCACCTTTTGGGCCCAAAATAGAATTGGCTCTCTTTATCAAATCCTCAAAAGGCAGATTTTCGCTGTATCTGCTGATGTATAGCTCCTTTTTTTCACTTTTCAGTACCGAAGGGTGGTAAAAAGGAGGATTCGTAATAATGAAATCGAATTTTTTATCAAACTCCAGTTCAAGAAAGTCGCCGCAAATTATTTCAATATCAAAGCCGTTGGCTTTGGCGTTTATTTCCGTAAATTTGGCCATAATCGGCTGTTTTTCCACACTTGTCAACTCTATCGGATAGTCCCTTTGCGCCATTAGACCCAATACTCCGGAACCCGAACCGATATCGAGAACCTTACCCCTAAGAGGGAAAGATGATATAAAATCGTACAAAAAAATGGTGTCGCTGTTGTAACAGTAACCGTTTTTAGGCTGGTATATGATCAAATATGATCTCCCATTTTTGATATAATTGTAGCAAAAAATATGGATGTTAGATGATAATTATTCCCGCCAGAATCGATTCAACCAGATTTCCTAAAAAAGTTTTGGCCGAAATCGACGGCGTTCCCATGGTAATCAAAACGGCTCTGAACGCATCCCGAGTAGACGAGACCGTTATAGCCACCGACAGTCCGCAGATTCTCTCCATAGCGAAAGATTACTCGATAAAGGCCGTACTAACTTCAAAGTCCCATTCAAGCGGTACCGAAAGAATAAACGAAGCCGCGGCAAAAATGGGACTCGGTCCTAAAGACGTCGTTATAAACGTGCAGGCGGACGAGCCCTTTTTGGAAATAGAGGTCATAAAGAAAGTTAGAGAATTAACTTTGGAAAACAGACTCGAAGAGAGTGTGTTGATGAACAGCGCCTATAAAATCGTACCCGCCGATTCGGCTCAAAACCCGGATATTGTGAAGGTAACGACGGACTCGGTAGATATGGCCCTTTATTTTTCAAGGAGCTTAATTCCCTACCCTAGGCAAGAGTGCAAAAACTACAAGGTACATTTGGGTATTTACGGATATACCTACAGGGCTCTTCAAATTTACTGCTCTTTAAAGCCATCGCCTTTGGAGAGTTACGAAAAACTTGAACAGCTCCGCGTTTTATATCACGGGTATAAAGTCGCTCTATGTAGGGTAGAGAGCGATAGTATAGGAATAGATACGATAGAGGATCTAAAGGAGGCTTTAAAAAAATTTAGATCGTGATCTTTCTCGCAAGACAGAAGGCAATTGACTTTTCATAATATGCCGCTTCGTTAATAAACAGCGCATAAGCCCTATCCCCATCATATCTGATGCTTTTTGAATCGAAACCCAAAAAAATCTCCTCGCCTTTTTCGATCGGCGAGAAATCTCTACCGATCAGTTCCGGATGTATCATTCCCTCCAATTCGCCGTGAACGTCTCTAGGATAATCAACGTAGCCGAATATTTCGTAACACTCCACAGGACCGGAATTGACGAAATTTTTACTCTCTATTGTCTCCAAAACGGCGTTTAGTACATCCAAACTCCTTTGATAGATCGTCGGATCCAAAACTCCCTGACAAACCGGCCCAACCTCTATAGTAACGCTATGGTCGGTTACGCTGTTTATAAATGCCCCCTCCTCGTTCGAGAGCCATCTGATAATTTTTGCTCCGCTTTTTACGGCGGCGCTTTTGGCGACGGCGGTAGAGATTTCGTCGGTGCTACTTAGCACTATGGTCGCTCCGAGATTCGCCGTGGTGGTATGTAGGTCGATCAGAAAATCGAAGCTCTTTAAGCGGCCGTTTAGGACTTTTGCCCTCTCATATTCGTAAATGTGCGAGTCTAAATTCAAAGCCTCTTTGTGAAAGGATCTATTTAGATCGTAATCAATATATCTTCTACATGCTTTAAAGGCTTTCGGATTCGCCAAAATCTTTGTCACTTCTATATCGGAAAACTTAGGAGGTTCCCATTTTTTTACCACATAGGCTCCGGTCAACTCGTTTCCGTGAACTCCTCCCGTTACGGCAATCTTTTTAATCAACGAATCTCCTTTTGAGGCCGTTTGCGTACTCTTTTGTTTCCGTTAGGGCTTCATTGAACTCCTGCGGGTTGTGTGTCATTGAAACGCCACAGATTTTACGAATCTCATCTCGGGTTTTTACGGCTTCCTCGACAATATTTTTAGCTACATCCGAAAAATTTTCATATTCTTGTCCAAAAAATTTAGTAATGAGCCTGATCTCGTATGAGGATTTTGCAAGATCCAAAGAAAGAGTTTCCAAAACCTCCAGAGCCTCGTCGAACATAGCTTTTTTTTCCAGGTAATCCCGGGCTCTGTTGTCCATATAGCTCTTATATTCCAGGGCCTCGTTGTATAGATTAACGGCTACGGCGTGATTTTTGCGATCAAGTATCACGGATGTGATCAACCAATATAATATCGCTAATAGAAGCGGTACTCCTATTAAGACCGCAGCGCCGGCGGCGGAGGTATATTTTGCATCGACGTTTAGGAGAGTTCCCAGATATTCAATTGCCTTGGCGAAGATCTCGACAGGATCGTTAACCGATTTAAATGCTCCGCTCTCATATATAGAATAGGCTCCAATAATCAGTAGCGCCGCAATGAATATTAAAATGGTTTTAATCGCTCTTGAGGCTCTTTTAAAATCGGGCATCTGCAATATTTTCCGTTCAGTCATGGAAAATTCAGCCTTCTCTTCGGAAACGTTCGGCTTTTCTTGCATCTGCCGGTTTAATTGAGATATATTTTCGATCAGACTCTCAAATTCGCTTATAAGGCCAGAATGTAAACTGTCTTTGAACTCTTCGAATTTCGTAAGAGACTCGTTATATTTTTTTAGCGCCTCTTCATATTCGGCCTCGCCGCTTTTAACCAGTTCCTGGGCTTTTTTTAAAAGTTCCTGGGTTCCCATCTTTTCAGCCGTCTGGGTATGCTGTATCACTTCGCCCATTAGCAATCCTTGTAAATTTTTAAACCGATTATATCATTTAAAACGGTCTCTGAGCAAAGCGACCCTCCGTCATACACAGAAAAGCAATGGAGTGGACGTTGATCGGCGAGTATTTAGATACAAAGCTCTCTTTGGAGGATCACTTAACAAAGCTTAACATAAAGTTTGTTAAATTTTAATTATTCAAAACCTATTTTGGATAAGAATATTAGATGATCTTTTCCCTCTTGTTTGTTACGCTTTGAAGATAGTCCGAAATATTTATTAAAGAAAACGTGACAAGAAAAATCATTAAGCCCGGGAAAAAACTGACCCACCAGGCGATATCTATCACCTCCTTTCCCTCGCTGAGAATCGAGCCCCAGCTCATCTGAGGCGGCAAAACGCCTAATCCCAGAAAACTCAGACCGGATTCGCTCAAAATAGCGCCGCCTACTCCGAAAGTAAAACTTATAAAAAATATCGGAGCTATCAGCGGCAGAAAATATTTCAATATTATTTTATATGAAGGAACGGAGGCTATCTTTAGAATCTTAATAAACGGTTTGTTGCCTATGGCAAAACTTTCGCTTCGAATCATTCTGGCCGTCGTCATCCAGCCGGTAATGGATATTACCACTATCAATACCAATGTTGAAGCTTCGACGTAACTGACCATCGCCAAAAGAAGAAAAAATGTGGGAAAGGTTAAAAACAGATCGACCGCAATCACAAAACTTTTATCTACTTTGCCCTTGAAATAGCCTGCGCTCACGCCGGCCATAATTCCAATTAACGAAGCAATGATTGCACTGCCTACGCCTATGGTTAAAGAGACTTTGCCGCCTTCGATAATTCTGGCCAAAAGGTCTCTTCCCAGCCTATCCGTACCCAGTGGATGTTCCAAAGAAGGAGGCAACAGTATAGCCTCGCTGTTCAGCTCAAAAGGTGAGACGTTATAGATTAAACCTCCAAAAAAGCTCAGAAGTATTACTCCGACCAATATAGATATGCTAAACAGCGGCGCTTTTGACACTTTTAACGACTCTCCTTATAGTAACTGAGTGAACTTTTACCAAATTTCCTGCTTTTTTTCAGCTCGAAATCTCCTATTTTTTGCGGCATTTTCTCTTTTGATAGATGTTCAATGACGATCATGTTTACGATTTGGGCCGGAATCTTTTCTATAACGGCGAATACCTTTTGGTAAATATCTTCCATTCCTTCCCTGATGTTAAAAGGCGGGTCGAAATAGAAATAGGCTTTTTCGCCTTTTCGCTTTAAAACGTTAACGATATCTTCGAGCTGTTCAAAGGCGTCGCCGAAATATAAGGTACATCTGTCTGGATCCAGCGATCTGATATTTGATAGCAGCGTATTGTATGCCTGCTTGTCTCTTTCTATAAAGTAAACATGCGCGGCTCCGCGACTGAGGGCTTCCAGGCCGACGCTGCCGCTGCCTCCGAAAACCTCTACGAAGTTTTCATCCATAATTTCGTATTGCAAAGTGTTAAAAAGCGACTCTCTCAAAATGTTTTTGGAGCTTCTGGTAATCTCTTTGGAAGGGAGTTTGATCTTTTTCCCTTTGAATCTGCCCCCTATGATTTTGGTAGAGAGTTCCGATTTCAAGACTCCCTCCTTTTTTGAATGAATTTTAACATAAACTTTTTTTGGATATCATTTCACAAAAACGAAAAAGGACGCCCATGGGAAAAAAAGAGGTGAAAAAAGTCGTTTTGGCTTATAGCGGCGGTCTCGATACCTCCGTAATTTTAAAGTGGCTTCAAGAGAACTACGGCTGCGAGGTTGTAACCTTTACGGCCGATATCGGCCAGGGCGAAGAGGTAGAGCCGGCCAGAGAGAAGGCTCTAAAGCTTGGAATCAGACCCGAAAATATTTTTATTGAGGATTTACGCGAAGAGTTCGTAAAAGATTACGTGTTCCCGATGTTTAGAGCGAACACGGTTTACGAGGGGGAGTATCTGCTCGGAACCTCGATAGCCAGACCTTTAATAGCTAAAAAACAGATCGAAATTGCCAATAAAACCGGAGCCGACGCCGTAGCCCACGGAGCAACGGGAAAGGGAAACGATCAGGTCAGATTCGAAATAGCCTATTTGGCTCTCAATCCACAGATAAAAATTATAGCTCCCTGGAGAGAGTGGGATCTAAACTCCAGAGAAAAGCTTTTGGCTTTTGCCCAAAAACATAATATTCCCATAGAGAAACACGGTAAAAAGAGCCCCTATTCCATGGATGCCAATTTGCTGCACATATCTTACGAGGGTGGAATACTAGAAGATCCGTGGAACGAGCCTGAAGAGGATATGTGGAGATGGACCTCGCCGATTGAGAAGACGCCTAACGAGCCAGAATACATAGAGATCGAATTCGACAAAGGCGATCCCGTAGCCATAAACGGCGAACCCCTAACGCCGGCGAAACTTCTCGCTAAATTGAACGAGTACGGCAACAGGCACGGAATAGGCAGAGTCGACATAGTGGAAAATAGATTCGTAGGCATGAAAAGCCGAGGTTGCTACGAAACTCCGGGCGGCACTATTTTACTAAAGGCCCATCGAGCGATAGAATCGATAACTCTCGATAGAGAAGAGGCTCACGAAAAAGATAAACTGATGCCCAAATATGCCGAGCTGATCTACAACGGTTTTTGGTTCAGCCCCGAAAGAGAGATGATTCAGGCCGCGATAGATCAGACTCAACGCAACGTTTGCGGAACGGTAAGATTGAAGCTTTTCAAAGGAAACGTATTCGTAGTAGGAAGAAAATCGCCCAATTCACTCTTTGCGCCTGAATTCAGCACCTTTGAAGAGGACGAGGTATATAATCAAAAAGACGCGGAAGGATTTATCAAACTAAACGCTCTACGATTTATAATAGAAGGATACGTAAGAAAAAAGTAGTTCGATTGTGAAAATAATCGATTTGGAGAAAAGTTATGAACGAACAGATCAAAAAGATCGACCCCGAGTCCGAAGAGTTTCAAGAAGAGTTAAAAAAAACGGTCAAATTCACTGATAAAGTGATAAAGAGTTTCGGTTGGAGCTACAATCCAGATCCGGAAATCAATCAGTCGATACAGTTTGGATTGACCAGAAACAAACTGATATACGGAAAAAGGTATTGTCCGTGTTTTTTCGTAACGGGCAACAAAGACGAAGATCGCATTTGTCCGTGTAAGCCGGCTATAGAGCGAGAAATTCCGCAAGACGGCGTTTGCCATTGCGGGATTTTCTGTACGCCGGAATACGCAAAAAAGATGAAACAGCAAGAGATCCTCGAAGAGGTGGCCCATACACACTCTAGAGGGTTGACCAAAGAGGAGTGCGAAATTCTTCTTGGCAAAGATCAGCTCGACGGGGATGAACTCGAATCGCTTATAGAGGCGAGAGAGCTGGGAATGGTCGATTTTAATCTTGTGGACGTGAGAGAGTGGATGGAGTATAGAGCAGCCAGAATTAAAGGTACGGACTATCTGGTTCCGACCACGACCTTTTACCAGGCTCTAGAGCAGCTGAACGATCAAAAAGAGAAACCCTTGATAGTCTATTGTCACGTGGGAAGCAGAAGCGCGTATTGCCAAAAGGTTTTAAAAGATCTAGGTTTTAAACAGGTGGGAAATCTCACTTACGGGATAGTAAGCTATCCTGGAGAGATAGAAAGAGGTTAAAAAGGAGCAAAAAATGAAAGTGTTGCTGATAAAAGATGTAAAAGGATTGGGCAAAGCTGGAGATATCAAAGAGGTAAAAGACGGCTACGGTAAAAATTTTCTAATCGCAAAAGGATTCGCCAAACTGGCTACTGATGCGGTAATAAAACAGTGGCAGGCTCAACAGCGCAAAAAAGAGGAAGAGGAGGCGCGCGAAATAGAGAAGCTAAAAAAACTAAAAGAGAAGATCGAGAGCCTCAAACTGACTATTAGACACAAAACCGGAGCAAACGGAGCGCTTTTTGGCGCTATAACCAACAAGGAGATCGCACAGCACCTCAAAAAAGACTACTCTATAGATATCGATAAAAAGAGTATCGAAGTTCATCCCCCTATAAAACAGACGGGAGAGTACGAGATAGATATCAAACTGGGACACGGTATACACGCCAAACTCGATCTCATTATTGAGGGCGAGTGATGTTCGAGGCGACTACCATTTTGGGCTACACCGACGGAAAAACGGCGGTAATCGGCGGTGACGGACAGGTTACCTTCGGAAATACCGTATTAAAAAACAACGCCACCAAAATAAGAACGCTGTACGATTCAAAAATTCTAGCGGGTTTTGCGGGTAGTACCGCTGACGCCTTTAATCTGTTCGAAATGTTCGAAAACATCTTGCAAAACCAAAAAGGGGATCTGTTAAAAAGCGTTATAGAGTTTTCCAAAGAGTGGCGCAAGGACAAATATCTCAGAAGATTGGAAGCTATGATGATAGTTTTGAATACGAAAAAGATTTTCATACTCAGCGGAACTGGAGACGTAGTAGAGCCGGAGGATTCCCAGCTGGCCGCAATCGGCAGCGGCGGGAACTACGCTCTGTCCGCCGCGAGAGCATTAAAGCGCCATAGCGATCTCGATCCTGAAAGCATAGTCAAAGAGAGTCTCCAGATAGCCGGTGAACTCTGCATCTATACGAATACGAACATAAAAGTTTTGAAACTGGAGGAGTGATGGATCTAACACCTAAAGAGATAGTCAAATACTTAGATGAATACGTCATAGGCCAATACGAGGCCAAAAAAACGATCGCCGTCGCTCTTAGAAACAGATATAGACGAATGCGCTTGCCCAAAGAGATTCAGGAGGAGATAATACCCAAAAATATCCTTATGATAGGCTCCACCGGGGTGGGTAAAACGGAAATAGCAAGACGCCTAGCGAAAGCTTTCGATCTGCCATTTATCAAGGTTGAAGCCAGCAAATATACCGAAGTCGGCTTCGTGGGGCGCGACGTTGAATCTATGGTTAGAGACCTGGTCGCCGCTTCGATAGCGTTGGTCAAGGAACGTCACAAGGAGAAAAACAAAGATACCATAGAAGATTACGTTACCAAAAAGATTCTCGAAAAGATTCTACCTCCCCTGCCCCAAATGGCCAGCGAATCCAAAAAGGCGGAATATGATAAAAGTTTTCAGAAAATGAGACAAAAACTGATAAAGGGCGAACTCGACGATCTGAAAATAGAGATAGAAATTCCAAAAACGGGACTTAGTTTCGAAGACAACTCGCTTCCCCCGGAAATCGCCAGGGCGCAGGAGTCGATTGCGAAAATTTTTACAATCGGTCTAAACAAAGAGGGAATCAAAAAGGAAGTTACAGTCAAAGAGGCCAAAGAGATCCTCAAAAACGAAGCGAGCGAAAAGCTGCTAGATATGGAGCAGATAAAGCTGGAAGCGCTGAAAAAGGCCGAAAACGAAGGAATAATATTTATCGACGAAATAGACAAAATCGCAGTCTCTTCGTCCGCACAGGGAAGGCAGGACCCCAGCAAAGAAGGCGTACAAAGAGATCTGTTGCCTATTGTGGAAGGCAGTAGCGTAAATACCAAATGGGGAACCGTAAAAACAGACCATATACTGTTCATAGCCGCCGGAGCTTTTCATGTTAGCAAACCGAGCGATCTGATTCCGGAGCTGCAG
The DNA here is from genome assembly GCA_027065825.1 of Campylobacterales bacterium. Classification (GTDB taxonomy): domain Bacteria; phylum Campylobacterota; class Campylobacteria; order Campylobacterales; family Nitratiruptoraceae; genus Nitrosophilus_A. The sequence goes on from JAMONM010000042.1 coordinate 24,873, forward strand.
GGCAGATTTCCTCTGAGAGTTGAACTGGATTCGTTAAACGAAGAGACTCTGTACAAAATTCTGACTCAGCCGAAAAATTCGCTGATAAAACAGTATCAGGCCCTGTTGGGGGTAGAGGGAGTAGAGCTCGAGTTTACCGAAGAGGCGCTGAAAAAAATCGCCTCTTATGCTTTTGAAGCAAATAGCAAAATGGAAGACATAGGCGCCAGAAGGCTCCATACCATAATAGAAAATCTTTTGGAGGATATCAGCTTCAACGCCGAAGATTACAAAGGAGAAAAAGTAACAGTTACCGTTGAGTATGTGGACGAAAAATTAAAAGATATCGTAACCGACGAAGACACGGCGAGGTATATTCTGTGAACAGATCCGGATTCGTAGCCGTAGTCGGCAGGCCTAACGCGGGCAAAAGTACCCTTTTGAACTGGCTGGTCGGCGAAAAGTTGGCTATGGTGTCACACAAGGCGCAGGCCACCAGAAAGAGGATGAACATAATCGTAATGCACGAAGAGAATCAGATTATATTCGTGGACACTCCGGGCCTTCACGAAAAAGAGCGCCTTTTGAACAGATTCATGATGGAAGAGGCGCTAAAGGCGATGGGAGATTGCGATCTGATCCTTTTTCTCTCGCCGGTAACCGACTCTGTCAAACATTACGAAAAGTTTCTGGAGCTGTCTAAAAACAGACCCCACATAGTGGTTTTGACCAAAATAGACAGAGTCACAAACGAAAAGCTGCTAAAAAAAATGGAGGAGTTTAAAAGATATCAGGATAGGTTTTTGGAACTGATACCGGTATCGGTAAAAAAAGATTTAGGAAAAAAAGAGCTCCTAGACTCTATAGTCAAATATCTACCTTCTCATCCTTACTACTACGATCCGGAACTTTTGACGACCGACAATATTCGCGATATATACAAAGAGCTTATTCGAGAAGCGCTTTTTGAGAATCTCAGCGAAGAGATCCCCTATGAAAGCGACGTGCTGATCGAGAAGATAGAGGAAAAAGAAAATTCGGACCTCGTTTATGCGATGATTATAGTGGAAAAACCCTCTCAAAAAGGGATAGTGATCGGCAAAAAAGGGAGCACTCTAAAACGGATCGGAACTAGTGCCAGAATTAAAATGGAGCACTTTAGCGGTAAAAAGATCTATCTAGAACTGTTCGTCGTCGTTAAAAAAGGGTGGACGAAAGATAAAAAATCGATGGAAGAGCTGGGCTACGATATAAGATAAAAAAATCTTTCCAACTTCCGATAATGTCAAAAAGATGCCCCTAAATAGGCTGAAGTTGTGAATGTCACAAAAAAATTTAAGCTTTCATAAGCTAAAATAGACGTTAAATTTGTCACAAAATAAAAATGCCACGATAGGATTTTTTATGAAAAAGAAAAATTTTAAAAGTATTGTTTCTATAAATCCCTATTCGAAAAGCGTTTTTGAAAACAGAGACAGCAAACTAAAAAGAGCCCAAAGCCTTAAATTCAGTAAAAACAGTTACTACATCTCCTTTTTGGCTACCAAAAACTTTATCGTTTCCGAAATCAATATCAGCAAAAACATTCCGAACGAGGATCTAAGAGACGCGATCGAGATAAAGGCGTACGAAGAGTTGGGTCTGGATCAGACTATCGAATACAAAATAGAGTTTTTAGAAATCCCGACGCTTCCTACCGACAAAGAGAGAAAATTCTTCATTTTCGTGGCCGATCCCTCTTCAATAGAGGAGGATTTCTCTGAAACGGTCGACAAAATAAAATATATAGACGCGATTTTGCCCTCGCCTCTTCTTTTTTCGTATCTGTATAAAAACGAGATCGTCGACTCTACCGGCGTTCACGCATACATATACTTTCAGCAGGAAGACGCGTTTTTGGCTCTTTATAACGAAGGCAGATATATCTATTCCAAATCCTTGAAATACTCTTTTAACGATATGAGCGAAAGATTTAGCGAACTTCTCGGCGAAAGAGTCGATGAGAGCGAATTCGCCAAACTTTTGGCGCAAGAGGGCCTTAGAACTTCCAACTTCGAATACCAGCAGCATCTGATGAAGCTCTTTAGCGAAATTTTTATGCATATAAACGACGTTTTAATCTACGCTAAGAGAGCCAACGATATAGACAAAATCGACAAAGTTTTCATAAGTAGCGAATTCGGTCATATTTCCGGTATCGACGAATATGCGCAAACGTATCTGGGACTAACGGCTCTGGATTTTTCATTCGATTACGGATTTTTGAGCGAAGAACCATTTATCGAAGATATACACTATCTGCTTCAGCTGGCGGCAATATCTATGATAGAGGATGAAGAGGAGGATATACCCAATTTCACTCTGTTTAAACGCCCTCCTCCAGTTTGGCAAAGACCCAGCGGCAGACTTGTGGCGGTAACGGCTGCGAGTCTGCTTTTGGCCTTTGCCTATCCTATCTATAACACCGCCTACTACTATAAGCTTAAATACGATATACACGTTCTCAATAAAGAGTACGAAAAGCTGCACCCGGAAAGAGTCAGGCTGGAAACTGCCCTCAACGATCTAAGAAACAAGAAAAAGAGCGTTTTGGCCAAAATCGACAAAGAGAAAGAGGTCTTCCAAAAGAGAATGAAGATCCTAAACTCTATATACGACAAAAAGGTCAACTATCCGATGAAAGGCAAAATCATTTCCGAACTCTCTCAGGATCTTTTGAGATACAAGGTTCAAACTTCCTCCATAAAGAGCGAAGAGAACGTGATGGTTTGGAATCTGCTCTCTGCGGACGAAAAGAGAATAACGGATTTTATCAAATTCATTTCTTCAAAAAAAGGTGACAAGTTTCATATAGAGACCAATAGAATCGAAAAGGACAGCAACTCTACAAAAGAGAGATACGTAAGTTCAGTCAAGGTGGTTATAAAATGAGAAAAAAGAGCTTGATGGAAAAAATCGACGAGTTTATGCTCTCTAAAAAGAGCAGTGAGCAAAATATCATATATCTATCCATTTTTCTGGTGTTTTTCGTACTTTCGTATCAATATCTGTTTCCTTATACCGAAAAAATGTTAAAACAGGCCGAGGGAGAAAAGAAAAACATACAGGCGAAAATAAACGACGACAAGAACTTTATAGCCTCGATTACCGTCAACGGCGACAAAGAGTTCTTTTTGAAAGAGCTAAGAAGAGAGATCGAGACTCTAAAACAGAAGTTCGAAAACGTAAAACATAAAAACGACTATTTGGACTTTCAGATACATACTCTTTCCAATCTACTATATAATGAAAAGAACTGGGCCAAGTTCTTGGATTCCATCGCGGCCAAGGCCAAAAAAAGCGGCGTGGATATCGATTTTATCAGTAACGAATTCGTAAAAAACAGCAACAGTTTCGGCCACGTTTTAGAGATTGAAATCGGTTGCAACGGAGAGTTCAAAAACATCATCTCCTTCATCAACTCGATAGAGCAAAGCGAACTGGTTGTGGATATCTACGGGATGGATCTGACTTCCAAAGCCAATATACAAACAAATCTAAAGGTTTCGGTATGGGGAATAAACTACTGATTTTAGTCGTCGCCGCGAGCGTCATATGCGGTTTTGCCTTCGCGCAGAGCGATCCGGAACTGCAAAAAATAGATACTCTTATTGAAAAAATCAAGATAAAACGGGTCGGCATCTCAAACGACGAGATAAAAAAACTCAAAGATCCTTTTTATTACGACAAAGAGTTTAGAACGGAGAGATTGAAAAAGATCAGAAAACGGGGCAGATATTACAGACTCTACGCGGTCTTTAACGACAAAGCAAAAATCAACGGGAAATGGTACAAAAAGGGATCGAAAATCGGACCCTACAGATTAGCCAAAATTTGCGGCAACTGTGTCAAACTGGTCAGCCCAAAACGAGTTTTGACCCTATATATTCCCAAAAAAAGCAAAAAAATCAAAATCATAGGAAAATGAAACGGAGGCCATGATAATGTATGCTATAAAAAGTAAAACGGTAAAATTTATAGGCGCCATCGCTCTGGCGTCCTCTCTCTCCTATGCCAACAGCTGCGAAATGCAGATATTTAACATATCGACCGCTCCCGGTACGAAAATCAGCGAGTTTATCGATCAGCTGGGAGACGAATGTCAACTTAGCGTTATTATCAAAGACGACGAGGCCAAAAAGATTCTCAAAAAGAGACTAAACAAACTCAATCTCAAAAACGCCACTTTAGAGGACGTTCTGGATCTAATTCTTGTCGAAAACGATCTTTCTTACGAGCTTGACGGAAATATTTTGAAGATCTCCTATTTGATAACAAAAACGTTTCACATAGACTATCTCACAACAAAAAGAAGCAGCGAAGCCACCACCGACGCCTCCGTTGACGTAGGGGCTCAGAGCACCACAGGCGGCGGAAGCAGACGACAAACAAGAGACGTTAACAAAATAGAGTCCAAGGACGAATTCGATTTTTGGAAAAACACCAAAGAGGAGATAATGAATATTATCAACAGGCCGGGAGACAGTTACAAGGCGCCCGAACCCATAGTCAATCCCGAAGCCGGTCTTATTACCGTAACGGCTACCCTGCCTCAGATAGAAAGAGTCGAAAAATATCTCCAAAGAGTAGAAGAGCGACTCCACAAGGAAGTACTGATTGACGTAACTATTTTGGCGGTTCAGTTAGACGACTCGTTTACCAAAGGAATAAATTGGAATGAGTTTTTGATTAATTTTAACAATACTGCAAATTATACAAGTAGTGGAATTGGTAACGGCTTTTTCAATCTTGAAACTTCCTCAAGTGCAACAACCCTTTTTAGTGCGGCTTTTTCCATGCAGGGAATACTGGATTTTCTCGAAACCAAAGGCGACGTAACCGTTTTGTCCAGCCCAAAGGTGATGACGCTAAACAACCAGCCGGCACTGATTACTGTCGGAAATACCTATAATTACAACGTTCCGACAACCATAACGATCACGCAAACCGGTAATTTGGGTACTCAAAGCTATACTCCATCTTCGATATTCGTAGGAATACTGTTAAACATAACGCCGGAGATTACGAAAGATGATCATATACTGCTTAGAATAAACCCATCCGTCTCCGAGCTGGTCGATCCGACTCAGCTCCAGCTACAAGACGGTCAGAGATTTAGAGAGATAGCGCCGGATACGAAAGAGAAAAAGATCTCCTCCGTGGTCAAGGTAAAAGACGGTGAGACGATCGTTATGGGAGGTTTGATTACGAACACCAAAAACCTTTCGGTAAACGGAGTACCGGTTTTAAAAGATCTGCCGATTTTAGGGTACGCTTTTAAAAGCGAAAAAAAGATCGATTCGACTCTGGAACTCGTATTTATAATCAAGCCAAAAATCATAAAACATCACAGTGGGCCGGCTTCACTTAAAGATTTAGGGTATAACTCGTTAAAATAATGGAGAAGACGAGCGTTTACTCTACGGCAAAAGAGTGTTTCGTAGACACGGAAGATGCCAAAAACTTTATAGGTCTGGATCAGTCGATCTATTTTTTGGAAAAATTAAAAGAGACGGTCAAAAAGCCGTTGAAAATGATACTGCTTTACGGAGAGCCTGGGATCGGCAAAAGTATCTTGTTAAACAGGCTATATATGGAGCTATCCAAAAACAATCCCAACGTCCATCTGATAGCCAGCCCTATTCTAGACGAAAACAATTTTATCAAGGCTCTCAACAGAAAGATTTTTTTTGACGAAGAGGATCCGGATTTCGGCAAGTTTATAGACAAGATCAACGAGCATCTTTCCTTTAACTCCACTTTGATTCTTTTGGACGAAGCTCAGCTTTACAGCGACTCACAGATGGAAAAAATCAGGATTTTGTCCGATACGAGAAAGATCAAATTTGTAGTATCGCTGCATAAAACGGAGCAGGAGGATTTAATAGCCAAAGGCCATTTTCAGACCAGAATATGGGAAACGATCGAATTGAGACCCCCTAACGCTTCGGAGCTGGAAACCTATATCAAAAAGAAACTTTTAAACAGAAACCTCTTTTCTCTGGCCAATCAGTTCGATAAAAAAACGGTCAAATTCATCCATTCGATGACAAAGGGAAACTACAGAGAGACAAACAAATATATGTACTCGCTTTTTGAGATATACGAATATTACGAAAGGCACAGGCCCAGTTTGATAAACTTTTCGAAGATTTCGAAAAAAATTCTAGAAATGGCCGCTATCAAGGTAGGTTATATAGATGTATGAAATAGAAGAGCTAGAGCGAAAATGGCGCAAGTATAAAAGAAAGCGTCTGCTGAGTCTGTTTTTGAAAATCGTTTTGACGGTTCCTTTTTTAGTGGTAGGAGTGTTTTTTTATCTACGATATGAGCCTCTAACCGGCGAAGAGAGCAAAGAGAACGCGTCAATAACGGCTGCGGCTCCAACAAAAGAAATTTCAAAGAGCGATCAAAAAGTGATCGAAAAAAGTATCCACAAAACTCCTAAAACCGAAAAAATCGAGAGCGACTCAATCCAGATGGAGCCTCAAAAGACGCCAAAAGAGGTGGTATTAAAGCCCTCCATGGACTTTTTGAACAATCTTGAGGAGTACAAAAAGCTCTCGGAACCTAAACAAAAGAGAGTCGAAAACAGGCCAAAGCCAAAAAAACAGGAGACTCTCGTTAAAGAGACAAAAAGCTCTTTGGAAAAAAAGAACAAAAATGTGATTAAAATTAGCAAAAGCGAAAGCGAACAGGACGTTTTAAAGACCCTCGAAAAGAGATTTAACAAAAACAAAGACCCAAAAACGGCTCTGTTTCTTTCCAAAGCCTACTATAATAAAAAAGACTACGTTAAAGCTCTAAAATGGGCCATAATCGCAAACGATCTTGATAGCTCCAACCCGCAAAGCTGGATACTTTTTGCAAAATCGAGCGTAAAACTGGGCAAAAAAGAGCAGGCCGTCAAAGCGCTGGAGACCTTTTTGAGAACCAACGACAATATCGAAATCAAAGAGGTACTCTACTCCATCAGACGCGGAGAGCTAAAATGAGAAGATATCTGTTTATTCTTATTCTTGCGGTCGGTTCGCTCGCAGCAAAAAAGATAACTATCGCCGATATTATCGATTACTACGAAAAGGGAGAGTATAAAAAAGCCTGCCTTTACGGCATAAAAATTTTTAACAGTTTCAAAAACAACGAAGATCTCGTAGCCATGTACGCTATTTCCTGTATGAAATCGGACTATATAGACAGGCTCGCCGTACCTGCCGTAATTTTAAAAAACTCTCCCCAGGCCAGAGCCAACGCGGCCTATTTCGCGACAATCGTAGCACAAAAAAAACTGCTGTTTCACGCGCTTTTTGACAACGTAGATCTGAGCGATCTAAATTTTCCCAAAACCGACCATATAATCTCAAAGGTATTTGAGCTTTATTGTCGTAAAAAATATAAAAAATTCGACGATAATCTCTATATATTCAAAGATCCCAAAGAGCCGGACGTGAGTTATGAAGTGAAATTGATCAGAGATGAAAAACCGGTTAAAATTATTGTTTTAAAGCTCAAAAAGGGTAAAATAGTTCAAACACACAAATATTGGTAGGATCCTATGGAAAAATTGACCTCTTTGTTGCTGGAAAAATCCGTCGTTCCCGCTGAGATAATGCAAAAGATAAAAGAGGGCACCACTTCCGAAAAAAATCTTTTGCACAATTTGATAGCAAAAGGGGTAATTACTGAAAATTTTGTAATTAAGTTTTTCGGAGACCTCATTAGAGAAGGAAGTCTCAGTATCGACGACATCGATCAGCTGCCGGACAATCTAAAAGAAAAGATTTTAAAATATCTAGCAAAACTTTTGAATATCGACTATCTGGATCTAGATTCTATAGACATAGATTTTAGGCTGGCCTCCAAACTACCTCTTTCTCAACTTAGAAAATTCGAGGCTATCCCGATCAAGGAAGAGGATATAAACATTATCATCTCCTTTAAAGATCCTCTGGATATGAACGCACAGGAGTCCATTCAGAGACTCTTTCCGAAAAAACCTATCAAACCCACAATTTCAAACGCCAAACAGATTGAACGCTATTTGAATAAACTGGAGCTTTCCGAAAGCGTTAAGGGTTTGATTAACGAAATCAGAAAAGAGATAAACTCCGGCAACGCCAACGACGCTAGAGAGTCCAGCGCCATATTGAGACTAATACAGATTATTCTACAGACCGCCATTATATCGAGAGCCAGCGACATACACGTAGAGCCTACCGAAAAAAACTGTATCATAAGAAGCAGAATCGACGGTATTTTGACTGAGACGTTTATATTCGACAAAGATATCTACCCTCCCCTCTCTTCGAGGCTGAAACTGTTGGCCAATCTGGACATCGCCGAAAAGAGAAAACCGCAAGACGGCAGATTCTCCGCAACAATTATGAAAAAGGAGTACGATTTTAGGATTTCGACCCTGCCGATCATGACCGGCGAATCTATAGTCATGAGAATTCTCGACAAGACCAAAGCGATGATAAAGCTCGAAGAGGCCGGAATGAGCGACTACAATTATAAAAAATTCGTCAACTCGCTAAAGACCCCATACGGGATAATTCTCGTAACCGGTCCTACGGGCAGCGGTAAAACCACGACGCTATACGGCGCCTTGAACATGTTAAGAAGCATCGAAAAAAAGATAATTACGGTTGAAGATCCGATAGAGTATCAGATGAATCTTGTCCAACAGTCCCAGGTTCAGCCAAAAATCGGTTTTACTTTCGCTTCAGCTTTAAGATCTATCCTGAGACAGGATCCGGATATAGTCATGATCGGAGAGATCAGAGATCAGGAGACTCTCAGAATCGCCGTTCAGGCGGCTTTGACGGGACACCTCGTTCTATCTACTTTGCATACGAACGATTCGATCAGCGCTATAACAAGAATGGTGGATATGGGAATCGAGCCGTATCTGGTCAGCGGATCTCTCATAGCTATCGAGGCTCAAAGGCTGGTTAGAAAAATCTGCCCCTACTGCAAGGAAAAAACGATCATCCTACCCAATATCGAAAGAGATCTCAAAGAGTATCTTCCGCAAAACTATCAATTCTATAAAGGCAAAGGGTGTAAACAGTGCAATATGAGCGGTTATATGGGCAGAGAGATGGTTTCGGAAGTTCTGACGGTCGATGATCAGATGGCCAGTATGATAGCCAGAGAAGAGAGTAAAGAAAAGATCGCCCAATACGCCAAGGAGCACGGCTTTGTCAATATGCTGCAAGACGGCATAAACAAAGCTCTCGAAGGACACACCACCATCGAAGAAGTTCTAAGAGTAACGAGGTTGTCATGAAGTTTTACCAGTTGGATATTCTACTAAAAGGTAAAAAAGAGACCATCGTCCTAAAAGCCGAGAACAGAGAAGAGGCCCTGCATCTGGCTAAATTGAAAAGAGGCGGCGTGATCGTAAAGATCCAGGAGACTACCCCGCCTTTGGAAGAGCGATTAAAAGAGCTGCAGGAGAGAGCCGTATCCTATTTCAAGGCGAAAAAGGTAAAACCCGATAGTCTCATCGCCGCCATCAGACAGTTGGCCGTAATGACCAACGCCGGCATTCCGATCTACGACGCCTTACAAGAGATCGCAAACTCTTCGATGGATAAGACCCTCTCCGAAATTCTGAAACAGGTGGCCGAAGACATAAACTCGGGAATGAGCCTTTCGGAATCGGTGGAGAACTACAGATTCCAGCTGGGATCGTTGAGCATCACCATGATAAAACTGGGAGAGCAAACCGGTAATATGCCAGAAGCCCTCTTTACGCTAGCGAACATTCTCGAAGAGATCAGAGAAAACGTTATGAAGTTCAAAAAGGCGATCCGATACCCTCTGATAACTTTGGGAGCTATGGCTATAGCTTTCGTTATTCTTATAATGTTCGTCGTTCCGAAATTCAAATCGCTTTTTGAGAGGTATCAGGCCGATCTGCCGATTCCGACAAAGATTCTACTCTGGCTGGAGCACGCTTTTTCTACTTACGGATTGCAAATTCTGGGCGTTTTTGCGGTAATCGTCTTCATCGTTATGTATCTTTATAGAACCAACGAAGATTTCAAGTATCAGATGGACAAGCTGATGCTAAAGATATATCTCATAAAAGATATAGTCTATTACGCCACTCTAAGCAGATTTACGCTGGTATTTACTGAGCTGGTCGGGGCCGGAATTCCAGTGGCCGAAGCTCTCGATAGCGCAGTTGCCATGGTGGACAACAGCTATATCAAAGAGAAACTGGATATGGTTAAGGTATACGTAGAACGAGGAGTCTCTTTGACGGACGCGTTTAAGGAGACGGGACTTTTCGAAAATATGATAATCCAGATGATTTCCGCGGGCGAAGCCAGCGGACAGCTAGACGGAATGATGAGAAAGGTTAGCGATTACTATCGTATGAAATTCAACTATATTCTTGACAATATGTCATCTTATATCGAACCTATTTTGCTAACCGTAATAGCCGGTCTGGTTCTTTTACTAGCACTGGGAATATTTATGCCTATGTGGGATATGGCAAAAGCGGTCAAAGGGCGCTAAAGCAGCCCTGCCTCTTTTAGAAATCTGGAAGGCTCGTACGAATTTTTTCTGGCTGAATCGTATTTCGAAAAAGAGAGAAAAAGTCTGTCTTTTGCTCTGGTTACAGCCACGTAAAAGAGCCTTCTTTCTTCCTCTATGGATCCCCCTTTGGATACAAGTGTACTGTTTGGAAACCTTCCTTCGGCAAGATCGATAACGTATACGTCCTTAAATTCCAGACCTTTGCTGGCATGTACGGTTAAAAGATTCACTCCGCTTCCTTCGCTAACTTCTGAACCTCCTAAAACCATCGCGTTGTAGAAACTCTCTATCTCCTTGTAACTTTTGGAGATCTCTTTTAAAAGAGTCAGTTTTGCCGAAATTTTCTCCTTGGCGTTTTGAAGCAGTTTCTCCTCTACGCTTCCATCTTTCAATTGAGCTCTTTTTTTGGCTATCTGTTCTACTATCGTGGCGAAAAGACCGGATTTCGTTATCAATTCTACGGCTCTGTAGGGCGTCGATGTCCTCTTTAGAGCTTTAAAAAGTATATAAAACTCGTAAAGAAATTTCGCTCCCTCTTTTGTAAGTTTCGGATGTTTCAAAAAAGCCGCCTCCATAAACTTCTCGTCAAACCCCAAGCCTTTAAATCTGCTTTTACTGCCTATATGTATAAAATCATCAAAAAGCGCCAATTGATAATTTTTCCCTCTTTTCTCAAATGGATTTTCCATATCTTTTGGCCTGGTAATACCTCGCACAAAATCCCCCTCACCCATTTTTACGCACACGTCGTAGATCTCTTTGCCTATAGCCGGCCCTACGCCTTTTGCGTACTCGAAAACGTGAATAAAACTCATAAGATCTTTCGGATTGACTATCAGACTCAACAGATCGGCGGCGGCTTTGATCTCTTTGGAATCGAAAAACGACACTCCTCCTCTTCTTTTGCACCCTATGCCGACCTCCCTCAGGGCGGCCTCCACTCCGTCTGCCGAGGAGTTGTTGCGAAATATTACAGCTATCTCATCCTTTGGCGTCACAGAAGCAGATATTTTAGCGGCCAAAGATTTATACTGTTCAAGGGTATCGTTGAATATAAAGAGTTTCGGCTTTTCAAACTCCCCATTTCTCATCACCTCTACCCTTTTAGGAAATATTCTCTCGTTAAACGATATCACCCTGTCCGCCAACGATACGATATATTTGCTGCTTCTGTAATTTTTTGTCAGATTGAAAATTTTAGCTTTGGGATATCTTTTCGCAAAACCGGCTATTATATTGATATTGGCGCCGTTAAATGCGTAAATGCTCTGATCATAATCGCCAACGCAAAAAAGAGATTCTCTAGTAAGCGAATCGAGAAGGTTTGATTGCAGATTGTTCGTATCCTGGTACTCGTCGACCAAAATCTCTTTAAATGGGCCTATTTTTTCCGAATTCTCGGCGGCCCTGATCAAAAGATCGTTAAAACCCAAAAAAGCGTAGTTCTTTTTGGCGTTTTCGAACTCCTCTACGATATCGTCGTAAATCTCCTCAAAAACTCTCTGATCCTCTTTTCTTTTACTCACCCACTCCCCAAAGGTACAATTTGGCATTTCGTTCTGATAAAGAGAGTATATATCGTACAAAAATGAGGATGAATAGGGTTTCTCTTCGAAAATGTGAAAGGCTCTTTTGTCGTATACGCTTCTAAATAGGGTTTTGAGATCCTTGGGTTGTTTTAATACGACTTTTTCGTCTATTGACTTTAGCCATCGATAAGAGAGTGCGTGAAATGTTCCCGCCGCTATCTCTTTTGCTCTGCTCTTTCCGTAGCGTGCCGCCACTCTTTCTATCATCTCTCTAGCGGCTTTGTTGGTAAACGTCAAAAGCAAAATCTCGGATGGCTCAATTCCTTTGTCCAGCAAAAAACCGATTCTTCCCACAATAGTCGAAGTTTTTCCGGTACCGGGTCCCGCAATAACCAAAGAGTTACCAAAAGGGGCCGTAGCCGCTGCATACTGTTCCGGGTTTAGCCTATCAAGGGCCATCGATATCCTTTGATCGCAAAAAATTAAGAGGTTATTTTACACCCTTTTGTTATAATTTCGCAAAAAATTTAAGCAAAGGTTTTTAACAGATGAGCCAAGATACCCGATACAACCCCGAAGATATAGAAAAAAGCTTTTACGAAATCTGGGAAAGTCGCGGATACTTCGAAATAGACGGAAACAAAGAGATACAACAAGAGGGTAAAAACTTCGCGATTATGATGCCTCCGCCTAACGTTACGGGCAGATTGCACATAGGACACGCCCTAACCTTTACGTTGCAAGATATCATAGTCCGCTATAAGCGAATGGATGGATATAGAACCTTATGGCAGCCCGGAACGGACCACGCCGGGATCGCTACCCAAAACGTGGTAGAAAAGGAGCTGTTGAAAGAAAACATCAAAAAAGAGCAAATCGGTAGAGAGGCCTTTTTAAAAAGAGTATGGGAGTGGAAGGAAAAGTACGGCAACGCGATTGTTGAACAGCTAAAAATTCTGGGTGTTTCGCCGGCTTGGAGCAGAGAGAGATTCACTATGGACGAGGGTCTTAAAAACGCCGTCAGAGAAGCGTTCGTAAGACTCTACAACGAAGGGCTCATCGTCAGAGGCAACTATATGGTCAACTGGTGTACCCACGACGGAGCGCTTAGCGATATCGAGGTAGAGTACCAAGAGGAGAAAGGAAAACTTTATCATATTAAATATCCCTTTAGCGACGGAACCGGTTATATCGTAGTTGCCACCACCAGACCCGAAACCTATTTCGGCGATACCGCGGTTATGGTAAACCCTAACGATCCCAGGTATAAAGATCTTGTATCGAAAAAGGTCAAACTCCCTCTAATCGAGAAAGAGATAGAGATAATAGCGGACGAATATGTGGATATGGAGTTCGGAACCGGAGCCGTCAAAGTTACTCCGGCCCACGATCCTAACGATTACGAAGTAGGGAAAAGACACAACCTGGAGTTTGTAACCGTATTCGACGAAAAAGGTATTCTAAACGAAAACGCAGGCGAATTTGCCGGTTTAGAACGGCTCCAAGCCAGGGAAAAAATCGTAAATAGGCTAAAAGAGGCCGGATATATAGAAAAGATAGAAGAACACACCCACCAGGTAGGACACTGTTATAGATGTTCAAACGTAGTAGAACCCTATATATCCAAACAGTGGTTTGTAAAGGCCGAAATTGCCAAAAAAGCCGTCGAAAAGGTTAATAAAGGGGAGTGCCGCTTTTTTCCTCCCCACTGGATAAACAGCTTTAACGCCTGGATGAGAGAGCTTAGAGACTGGTGTATATCCAGGCAACTTTGGTGGGGACACAGAATTCCCGTATGGTACTGCAAGGAGTGTTCGAACGAATGGGCTTCGCTCGAGGAAAACGAGGAGTCCTGTCCAAAATGCGGATCGTCGCAAATCTATCAAGATCCCGACGTTTTGGATACGTGGTTCAGTTCTGCCCTGTGGCCCTTTTCAACGCTCGGCTGGGGCAACGGCGAATGGGGAAAAGGCACAAAATGGAACGAAGAGGACCTAAACAGTTTCTATCCCAACTCTTTGCTTATTACAGGCTTTGATATTCTCTTTTTCTGGGTTGCCAGAATGATAATGATGGGTGAGCACTTTATGGGAGAGCTACCCTTTGAGGACATCTATCTGCACGCCCTTGTCAGAGACGAAAAAGGGCAAAAGATGAGTAAATCAAAAGGCAACGTGATAGATCCGATCGAGATGACAAAAAGTTATTCGGCCGACGCTTTGAGATTTACTTTGGCGATTCTGGCCGTTCAGGGAAGAGATATAAAACTAAGCAAAAAGAGACTGGAACAATCCAGAAACTTTACCAACAAACTATACAACGCCGCGCGATTTTTACTGATGAACCACGAAAGCTTCCCCGATCTGAAAGATATCGAAATCAAAACCGATCTTGGGCGCTATATGCTCAGCCGGTTCGCGACGGCTGTCAAAGAAGTCAGAGAAAATCTGGAGGGCTACAGATTCAACGACGCGGCCACCGCAATATACAGATTTCTGTGGGGAGAGTTTTGCGACTGGGGAATAGAGCTCTCAAAAGCGCACAAAGAATCCATGATAGAGTTGGGCGCGATATACAAAGAGGCTATGAAGCTGTTGCACCCTTTTATGCCGTTTATCAGCGAATATCTCTATCAGATGCTTGGCAATACCACTCTCCAAGAATCAAAATCCATTATGGTTGCGAAATTTCCGGATATAATTTTGCGGGAACAGGAGATAGAAGAGAGATTTTCCGTAATTATAGATTCCATAGTATCTATCAGACGCCTAAAGGCCATGATCGATATGGCCAACAAAAAGATTCCCGAGGCTTTAATTAAAACCGAGACCGAAAAACTTGACGAAACGGCACTGGAGTATATAAAAAAGCTGGCAAAAGTCGAGAAGGTAGGCCTGACTGATAAAAAGATAGACAACGCCATAGTGGATGTGGGCGAAAAGGTAGAGGTATTCGTGCCCTCGCAAAGCGTAGATCTAAAACCTGTAATTGCCAGATTGAAAAAATTAAAGGAGAAAACCGAAAAGGAGCTGGAAAAAATAACAAAGATGCTCCAAAACGAAAACTTTGTAAAGAACGCTCCATCGGCTGTTGTGGAAAAAAATAGAGAAAATATGAGAGAACTGAAAGAGAAACTGAAAAAAATATCTACGGAGCTAAATCAACTTGGCGGCTAGAATTTGTTTAAGTTTTGCCAAACTAAGAGATTCTTAATAAAATCACAAGTAATATTTTATTTTAGTTGAATTGATGTCATAGCTGCTTAACCTTAACGTAACAATAAAAGGTTCTCGGAGAATTTCGAATGTTTAGATTAGGGAAAATAAAAAAAATATTTATACCCGTTTTATTGACGTCGCTCTTTTACGGATGCGGAGGGGGCGGTTCGGGCGTAGACGTTTCTGAAGAGACCCAAACAGCCGAAGGCGTAATTTTTACTACCACCGGTATATCCGGTACTATTTTGTTTAGCTCCGAAGATGGAAACACCAAAACGTATGAAATAACGAACATCGTTCCAGATCAATGCTCTATTGCGGATTTTACTCCTGTTAGATTTACCCTTAGCAAAGATGCACCTACATTTACCTATACCTTTTCAATACCTTTTACAAATCCGTGCATGACCGATTCTTTTACTCTCTATTACGATCTAGTAACTACCTATACTGCCGTTGACGGATCCACCTACGAAGACAGAGAGAGTTTTACGCAAAAGTTCAACAACTCGGTTTACGATCAATCCAAAGTTACGGTAATACCGGGAAGCGATCCTCTGTATAAATATCAATGGCATCTGGAAAACACAGGACAATCAGAAGGAGTTTTAAATCCAGCTACTCCTGGAGAGGATATCAACGTTACCGCCGCATGGGCAGAAGGTATTACCGGCAAAGGTATAGTAGTTGCTGTTATTGATGAAGGAGTAGATATTTTCCACCCAGATCTAAAAGATAATATTTTAATCTCTCTCTCCTATAACTATCATTACGGAACCAACAATACCACTCCGGTTATAGACAGTTTCGCACACGGTACGGCTGTTGCCGGATTGATTGCCGCAAAAGCGAAAAACGGTATAGGGACCGTGGGGGTTTCACCGGATGCGAAGTTGGCGAGTCTAAACGCTCTTGAAGTATTTGAAAATGAGATCAGCTCTCAAGGATATACTGGCGCTGAGCTTCAGCTCGTTAGACTTTTTGATGCCCTTACAAGAAATTTAGACAGTATCGATATATATAACAACAGCTGGGGACGCTATTCGATAGAACTTGATTCAACTGACTCATTAGGATTTGATACGCAATTGGCAACAGGTGTCAAAGATGGTAGAAACGGCAAAGGAGCCGTATACGTTAAATCCTCCGGTAACGGAAGAAACAGCTGCGGAATCGATGGAGTAATTTGTGACAACGCAAATTTCGAACAGAAACAGACCAGTCAATACTTTATCGTTGTTTCCGCAGTAAATGCCCAAGGAACAGTATCCTCTTATTCCACTCCTGGTTCTAATGTTTTAGTAGCCGCTCCTGGTGGGGAAGTAGCCGCATCCTATCTAAATCTCGAAGATCAGTTGATAGTTACAACAGATCTGCCTGGTGATACCAGAGGTTATGACATCAATGATCCGTTGGCCACTTCCGTTTCACATTTTAACGTGCTCGGAAACGAAAATTACGACTATACCCAAAGAATGAACGGAACTTCCTCAGCCGCTCCGATAGTTTCAGGTGTCGTCGCTTTGATGCTGGAGGCAAACCCAGACTTGACATATAGAGACGTTAGAATGATTTTGGCTCAAACCGCAAGGCAGAACGATCAAAACAATACAGGATGGAAAACAAACGGAGCAGGGTTTCACTATCACAACGATTACGGTTTTGGCGTAGTCAACGCTTCTAAAGCCGTTAATTTGGCAAAAAACTGGACGAGTGTAGGCGGCTACAACGATATCGTTACGATTTCAGATTCAAACACTTCCACTACTATCAATATAGATCAAAACATTACGATAGAACATGTATACATTACTTTCGATATAGATACGGCTAACCTCTCCTCTCCGGCCAACCTCGAGATTAGACTTTCACATACGGACAGTAACGGAGCGTATACCACAGAAAGCGTATTGGTTCATGCTCCTAACGGTCTGCCTGATACCACTAACTACGCCGATACCAATTTAA